>DATDEZ010000036.1:0-43428 GCA_036522875.1 Gemmatimonadales bacterium
CGCTCGCGCCGGTCGGCATCCGTCAGGTGATCGTGAACGGCGTGCCTGTCGTCGTGAACGGTCAGGCGGTGGAAGGAGTCGCGCCGGGGAAAGCGGTACGCGCGCAGTGACGGCCGAGCGTGTGCTGCAGTTCGGTACGGGCGTGCTGTTGCGCGCGCTGGCCGTGAGCGCGGTGGACGCCGCGAATCGAGCCGGCCGCGCCGCTGGCCGGATCGTCGTGGTGCAGAGCACGCCGTCGGGCTGCGCCGCCGCGATGAACGCGCAGGCCGGGCGCTTCACGCTCGTCGAGCGCGGCATGGTGAATGGCGCACCGGTCGACACCACGCGGCAGATCGACGCGATCTCGCGGGCGCTGATCGCCGACACGGAGTTGGAGCAGGTGCGCGCGATCATCCGGCAGCCGGAGCTGCGCGTCATCGTCAGCAATGTCACGGAAGCCGGCTTTCGCGAGGACGGGCCGTTCGCGGCGCGGCTCGCGGAGCTGCTGCACGATCGCTTTCTGGCGCTGCCGGATGGGCCGGCGCTCATTGTCGTGCCGACCGAGCTGATTCCCGACAACGGCCCGCGCCTCGCGGAGATGGTCGCCCGACGGGCAGAGAGCGCTCGATTTCGCGACTGGCTGGGTCATCGCGTCCGGTTCTGTTCCTCGCTGGTCGATCGGATCACGACCGCGGCGCCGAGCGAGGCGGACCCGCTGCGCACGGTCACGGAACCGTATTCCCTGTGGGCGATCGAGGGTGAGCCCGACTGCCTGCGCGCCGCATTTCCGATCGACGCGCCGCCCGAAGTGGTGTTCGCCACCGACATCGCGCCGTATCGCGATCGCAAGCTGCGCCTGCTGAATGGAGCGCACACGGCGACCGTGCCGGTCGCGCTGCTGGCGGGCGTACCGACAGTGCGCGAAGCGGTTCGCGACGCGCGCCTGGGGCCATTCATGCGACGCATCCTGTTCGACGAAATCCTTCCAGGCTCAGGGCTGCCCGATCGAGCGGACGCGGCCGACTTCGCCCGCAGCGTGTGGGAGCGGTTCAGCAATCCCTGGCTCGAGCATCGCTGGCAGGCGATCGCGCAGCATCAAGTCGAGAAGTGGTCGATCCGCGTCGCCCCGACCGTCGAGCGGTTCGTGACGCAATCGGGTCGAGCGCCCGAAGGCCTGGCCCTCGCCGCCGCGGCCGGTCCCGAGCGATCGCACCGTGGGCCCGACGCGTTTGAAGCAGCGGTCGCGCGCTGGCGCGGCGTCCTCGATGCATCCGGCATTGGCGGCGCATTGCAGCAGCTCGCGGGGATGCCGGCATGATCGACGGACTCATCAAGAGCGGCGTCGTCGCCGTGATTCGGGCGCGCAGCGCCGTCGATCTGCGACCTGCGGCGCGCGCGCTCGTGGCGGGCGGCGTTTCGTACGTCGAAATCACGCTCACGACGCCCGGCGCGACCCATTCGATCCGCGCACTGCAGGACGTCGCCGGCTGCGTGGTGGGCGCCGGCACGGTCCTCGATGTTGCCGCGGCGCGCGACGTCATCGCCGCGGGCGCGCGATTCGTCGTGAGTCCGGCGTTCGACACCGAAGTCCTCGCCTGTTGCAAAGAGCGCGGCGTTCCTTACGTCCCCGGCGCTTTCACGCCAACCGAGATTGTCACGGCGCAGCGCGCGGGCGCCGACCTGATCAAGCTGTTCCCCGCGTCGGCCGTGGGCCCCTCGTATATCCGTGACGTGCTGGCGCCCCTGCCCTCGGTGCGATTGATCCCGTCGGGCGGCGTCACGCTCGAGAACGCGGGCGACTGGATTCGCGCGGGCGCCGCCGCCGTCAGCCTTGGCAGTGCCCTGGTCTCGGAGCCGCTGCTCGCGCCGGCCGGCGCCGCGGAGCTCACCGCGCGGGCTCGCGCGCTGGTCGCGAGCGTCGCACGAGCGCGCGCGTGAAAGCCGTCACGTTCGGCGAGCTCCTGCTGCGACTTTCCCCCCCGGGCGAGGAGCGCCTGCTCGCCTCGCCCAGACTCGAGACCTGTTTCGGCGGCGCGGAGGCGAATGTTGCCGTCGGCCTCACGCATCTTGGCGTCACGAGCGACTACGTCACGAAGATCCCCGACAATCCGCTCGGCGATGCCGGCTTCGAGGCGCTGCGGCGCGAAGGCGTAGGGACGTCATATGTCCGGCGCGGCGGCGAGCGGCTGGGACTCTATTTCGTGGAATCGGGTGACGATCTCCGCGCGATGCGCGTGGTCTATGACCGCGCGGGCTCCGCGTTCGCGCAGCTCCATCCCGGCACGTTCGACTGGACAGCGATTCTCGGCGGCGCGAGCTGGTTTCACTCGACCGGCATCACGCCGGCGCTCGGCCCCGGCCCACGCGCCGCGCTGGCCGTGGCGATCGGTTGCGCGCGCGCGGCTCAAGTCCCGGTGAGCCTCGACCTCAATTATCGCGCGGCCCTCTGGCAGGGCCGAGATCCCATCGCCGTCATCCGGCCGCTGGCCGAGCAGGCCGATCTCGTGATCGGCAACGCCGAAGCGATCCAGCGCATGTTGGGCGCGGACGCAGACCCAAAGAAGCTCGCGGCGGGACTCGGAGGCGGCTGCCGATTCGTGGCCGTCACCGAGCGCGAGCATCGGGGACCGCGCGAGCAGACCTGGAGCGCGGCTTTGTACGATGTGCGGGCCGATCGCCTGCATCGCAGCCGGCGGCACGACGTCACCGTCGTGGACCGCGTCGGCGGTGGCGACAGCTTTACCGCCGCGCTGATCGCGCAGCTGCTCGCGGGCAGCGATGGCGCCGAAGCACTCGAGTTCGCCGTCGCCGCGAGCGCGCTCAAGCTGACGATTCCCGGCGACTTCTGCCGCGTGCGGGCAGCAGACGTCGCCGCGTGGCGCACGTGATTCCCTCGTTTCGCTGGTTCGGTCCGAGCGACCGGATTCCGCTCGCGCACATCCGCCAGATCCCCGGCATCCGCGGCATCGTGAGCGCGCTGTACGACGTGCCGGTCGGCGCCCCGTGGCCGCGCGCCGGACTCGGCGAGCTCCGCCAGCGCATCGAGGACGCGGGACTCGCGTTCGCCGTCGTCGAAAGCATTCCAGTCCATGAAGACATCAAGCTCGGCCGCCCGAGCCGCGATCGTTACATCGGCCATTTCTGCGAAAGCGTCAGCGCGATGGGGCAGCTCGGCATTCCGGTGCTGTGCTACAACTTCATGCCGGTGTTCGACTGGACGCGCACCGACCTCGCGCTTCCGCTGCCCGACGGCTCCACGGCCCTCGCGTACGACGACGCCGCACTCGCCGCGATCGACTTGTCGCGCGGCACCGGGACCCTGCCCGGCTGGGCGACGGCATACGGCCCTGGGGAGCTCGATGCCTTGCTCGCAGGTTATCGCGACGTGCCGCCGGCGCGCCTCTGGGATAACCTGGCCTACTTCCTCGAGCGCGTGGTGCCGGTCGCCGCGCAGGCCGGCGTCCGTATGGCGATTCATCCCGACGATCCGCCGTGGCCGATCTTCGGACTGCCGCGGATCCTCACCGACGGGCCGGCATTCGAGCGGTTCATTCGCCTGGTCGATCATCCCGCAAACGGCGTGACGTTCTGCACGGGATCGCTCGGCGCAGATCCCGCGAACGACTTGCCCGCGATGATCAGACAGCTCGGCAGCCGTATTCATTTCGCGCACTGCCGCAACGTGCGCGTGAGCGGCCCGCGGCAATTCCACGAAACCGCGCATCCGTCGGCGCTCGGCAGCGTGGACCTGAAAGCGGTGCTCCAGGCGCTGCGTGCCGCGGGATTCGACGGACCCATGCGACCCGATCACGGTCGCATGATTTGGGGCGAGACCGGCCGGCCCGGCTACGGCCTCTACGATCGCGCGCTCGGCCTCACCTACCTGCAAGGCCTGTGGGAAGCGCTGTGAAGTCGCGCTATCGCTGGACGATCTGCGCGCTGCTCTTCGCCGTCACCACGGTGAACTACGTGGACCGGCAAGTGCTCGGCATCCTCGCTCCCACGCTCCAGCGCGACCTCCATTGGTCCGAGTCGCAGTACGGCGACATCGTGTCGTGGTTCAGTCTGGTCTACGCGTTCGGATTTCTGGCGGCCGGCCGCTGGCTCGACCGAATCGGCGTGCGGCGCGGCTTCGCGTACGCGGTCGTGGCCTGGAGTCTCGCCGCCATCGCGCACGCCTTCACTCGGACCGCCGCGGGCTTCTCTGCCGCACGCGCGGCGTTGGGGCTCGGCGAGTCCGCGAACTTCCCCGGCGCCGTGAAGACGGTGGCCGAGTGGTTTCCGAGAAGCGAGCGCGCGCTGGCGACGGGGGTGTTCAACGCTGGCACGAACACGGGCGCGATCGTCGCGCCACTCGTCGTCCCCTGGATCACGCTGCGGTGGGGCTGGCCGTGGGCGTTCATCGCGACCGGCGCGCTGGGCTTTCTGTGGCTGGCGCTGTGGCTCGCGCTCTATCGGGATCCGCAGCCCCACGAGGTCCCCGGCGATCCCGCCGATGATGCGCCGGTGACGGTGCCATGGATTCGCTATTTCCGCTATCGACAGACGTGGGCCGTAATCGCCGGCAAGACGCTCGCCGACCCGATCTGGTGGTTCTATCTCTACTGGCTACCGAAATTCCTCGACACGCGCTACGGCATCAAGCTCGCGCAGGTCGCGCTGCCGCTCATCGTCGTCTACCTGCTCGCCGACGTCGGCTCGGTGACGGGCGGCTGGCTGTCGAGCCGGCTGATGCAGCGCGGCGCCAGCGCAAACCGCGCCCGCAAGACGGCCATGCTGCTGATGGCGCTCGTCATCGTGCCCACCGCCTTCGCGCCCGCCGCCGGCTCGATGTGGGCCGCCGTGTTGATCGTCGGCGTCGCGGCGGCGGCGCATCAGGGCTGGTCCGCCAACGTCTATACGCTCGCCAGCGACATGTTTCCGAAAGCGGCGGTCGGCACGGCGATCGGCATCGGCGCGTTCGGCGGCGCGATGGGCGGCGTCCTGTTCCAACGGCTCACCGGCCGCATCCTGCAGGCGAACGGCAACGACTACACGCCGATCTTCGCGGTCTGCGGCCTCGCCTACGTCACGGCGTGGGTGCTGATTCACCTGCTTGCGCCCCGGCTCGAGCCGGTTGACGTCGGCGGGCCGCCGGATATAGTCGAGGCATGACTCCCCTTCTTCTTTTACTCGCTGCGTTGCAAGCCCCGTCCCCGCCCAACACGCTGACCGCCGCCGAGCGCACCGCGGGTTGGCGACTGTTGTTCGACGGACGGACGTTCACCGGCTGGCGTGGGCTCGGCATTCAGGGCGTGCCGGCCGGTCACTGGGTCATCGCCGATGGCGCGATTCGCAAAGTCGCGAGCGGCAATGTGCCCAAGATGCCGGACGGTCAACCCGCGCAAGGCGGCGACCTGATAACCGTCGACAGCTTCGCCGACTTCGAGCTGCAATGGGAATGGAAGGTGACGCCGGGAGCGAACAGCGGCGTCAAGTACAACGTCTCCGAGTCGCTCTCACTCGCCAACGCGCCGAACCACGCGGCGCTGGGCTTCGAGTACCAGATGCTCGACGACGACCGCCACGAGGACGGCAAGCTGCCGACGCATCGCGCGGGCGCGCTGTACGATCTCGTCGCGCCGAACGCTGCGAAGCAGCTGCATCCCGTCGGGGAGTGGAATTCGTCGCGCATCGTGATGCGCGGCAATCACGGGGAACACTGGCTGAACGGTGTAAAGGTCCTCGAGTTCGAGCTCGGCACCGCGCACATGGATTCGCTGCTCGCCGCGAGCAAGTTCAAAGTCTTTCCGTGGTTCGGGCAACGGCGGCCCGGCGGCGGTCACATCATCCTGCAGGACCACGGCGACGAAGTCTATTTCCGCAGCATCAAGGTGAGGCGGCTATGAAACGGCGGGAATTCGTGCAGACCACAGCCGCAGCCGGCCTCGGCATGCTCGGCTGGCGGCGCTGGGAATGGCCCAGCGACAAAATCACCGTCGCCGTCATGGGACTGAATGGTCGAGGCACCGTGCTCGCACGCGCGTTCGCGCGGACGCCCAATGTCGCGGTCGGCTATCTGTGCGACGTGGACTCGACGGTGCTCGCCAAGGCCGCGACGTCCCTCGCCGAGGTGCAGACGGCCGCGCCGCGCACCATCGGAGATTTCCGCCGCGCGCTCGAGGACAAGGACGTGGACGCGCTCGTGATTGCGGCGCCGGACCACTGGCACACGCCGGCCGCGATCCTCGCGCTGCAGGCCGGCAAGCACGTCTACGTCGAAAAGCCGTGCGGCCACAACGCGCATGAAGGCGAGCTGATCGTTGCCGCGCAGCAGAAGCACGGCCGCGTGGTCCAGATGGGCACGCAGCAACGCTCGGAGCCGAGCTCGATCGAGGTGATTCAGGCGATTCGCGAAGGTGCAATCGGCCGCGCGTACCAGGCACGCGCGTGGTACGCCAACACCCGCGGCACGATCGGACGGGGCAAACCGGCGCCCGTTCCCGCGAATCTCGATTACGACCTGTGGCAGGGCCCGGCGCCGCGCACGCCGTATCGCGACAACGTCATCCATTACAACTGGCACTGGTTCCATCGCTGGGGGACGGGCGAGATCTGCAACAACGGCACGCACGAGATCGACGTCTCGCGCTGGGCGCTGGGCGTGAATTATCCCACGCGCGTCTCATCCACCGGCGGCCGCTACCAGTTCAACGACGACTGGGAATTCCCCGACACGCAGGAAGCCACGTTCGAGTTTCCCGGCGGCGAGACGATCATCTGGCAGGGGCAGAGCTGTAACGGCTTGCAGACGTTCGGCCGCGGACGCGGCACCGCGATCCTCGGCACCGCCGGCAGCGTCGTGCTCGATCGCGACGGGTACACCATTTATGACCTGAAGAACCAGGTCGTCAAACAGGTCGCCGCCAGGCGGCCGAGCGACGGCCTGAACGTCTCGGCGGACGATACGGCGACGGGACTCCACATCGCGAATTTCGCCGACGCAGTCCGCAGCGGCAGCAGCCAGTCGCTGCATCAGCCCATCGAGTCCGGCGCGAAGAGCGTCTTGCTGTGCCATCTGGGCAACATCGCGCAGCAGACGGGCCGAGCGCTGCGCACCGATCCGGCGTCCGGCCGGATCGTGGACGACGCGGATGCGATGACGCACTGGCAGCGGGAGTACGCGCCCGGCTGGATGCCGGCTGTCTAGATGACGACCGGCCTCCTGCACGAGGACCGGTTTTTCGATTCTGATCCCGCCGTGCGGCGCGCGGCGCGGGCGTTGTACGAGGAAACGCGCGGCCTGCCGCTCATTTGCCCGCACGGGCACGTGGATCCGCGCGTTCTCGCAGAGGACCAGCCATTCGGAGACCCGACCGAGCTGATTCTCCGGCCCGATCACTACATCCTGCGGATGCTGTATGCGCGCGGCGTGCCGCTCGAGCAATTGCTCAGCGGCGATCCGCGGCGCGCGTGGCGCCTGCTTGCCGAGCACTACTATCTGTTCCACGGCACGCCGACGGCTGCCTGGCTCGATTACGAGCTGCATCACGTCTTCGGCGTCACCCGGCGGCTGGCCGCGGCCAGCGCCGACGCGATCTACGACGAGATCGCCGAGCGGTTGCGCTCGAGCGAGTACCGGCCGCGCGCGCTGTTCCAGCGCTTCAACATCGAAGTCCTCGCCACGACCGACGCCGCGACCGACGACCTGCGCTATCACCAATCCCTACGCCGCTCCGACTGGAAGCACGGCGGGCGGGTGATCCCGACGTTTCGCCCCGATGCGCTCTTGCATATCGCCGGCGCGGAGTGGCCCGCGGCGCTGGCGGCACTGGAGCAGGCGTGCGGATCGCCGATCGGTGACTTCGCGGCATTCGTCGCGGCGCTCGCGGCGCGTCGACGATTCTTCAAGACCGCCGGCGCGACGGCCACGGACCATGCCGTCCTGGAGCCCTACACGGCCGCGCTCGATGCGGACGAGGCCGACCGCCTGTTTCAGGCAGCGCGCCGCGGTGCCGCCACGCCGGCCGACGAATGGAGCTTCGAGGGCAACCTGCTGATGGAGATGGCGCGGCTCTCCACGGAAGACGGGCTCGTGATGCAGCTCCATGCCGGCGCGTGGCGCGATCACAACGACGTCGTGTTCAAGAAATTCGGGCCGGACAAGGGCGGTGACATCCCCGTCGCGACCGAATTCACGCGCAACCTCCATGCGCTGCTGAACGCCTACGGCAACGATCCACGGTTGACGCTCGTGCTGTTCACGCTCGACGAATCGACCTACAGCCGCGAGCTCGCGCCGCTCGCGGGCCATTATCCGGCCGTGCGGCTGGGACCGCCGTGGTGGTTCCACGATTCGCTGGAAGGCATGCGCCGCTTCCGCGAGCAGACGACCGAGACGGCGGGGATCTACAAGACGGCCGGCTTCAATGACGATACGCGGGCGTTCTGCTCGATCCCCGCGCGCCACGACCTGGCGCGCCGCGTGGACGCCAACTATCTCGGCGGACTGGTGGCGCGCCACGTCATCGCCGAGGACGACGCGCGGCGCATGGCCCGCGCGCTCGCCTACGACTTAGCGAAGGAGACGTACCGGCTGTAACATTGCACCATGCCGCGACGGCTCTCCTACACTTTCGCGGTCGTCGCAATCGCCGGCTGCCACCAGCCGGCCGAGCGCGGCGCCACCGCCCTCTCGAACGGCGTGAGCCGCGCCGACTCCGGCC
The DNA here is from genome assembly GCA_036522875.1 of Gemmatimonadales bacterium. Classification (GTDB taxonomy): domain Bacteria; phylum Gemmatimonadota; class Gemmatimonadetes; order Gemmatimonadales; family GWC2-71-9; genus 20CM-2-65-7. The sequence goes on from DATDEZ010000036.1 coordinate 8,685, forward strand.
TCCGCCCGCGCGACGCGCGCGTCATCGCGCTCACCGACTTTTCCGGCGACGTCCAGATCCTGCTTGGCGATCCCGACTCGGCCGGCCCGTTCGTCATGCGCATTCACGAGCCGCCCGGAACGATCGTGCCGCCGCACTCGCACCCCGTCGACGAAAACATCACGGTCCTGCGCGGGACGTTCTGGTTCGGCATGGGGCCGCAATACGACAGCGCGGCGTTGCGGGCGCTGCCGGCCGGCGGGTACGCCTTCGCGCCCGCCGGTACGACCATGTTTGCGGCGACGCCGGAGGACGCGATCGTGCAGGTGTCGGGCGTCGGTCCGTTCCGGATCCGATGGATCAACGGCGCGACGACGCTCGACGAGCCGGGCTCGACCACCTTTCGCTTTCGCGCCGGTGAGCGAGTATTGACGCCACGCGGCGCCGGCGTCATCCGCCAGGGTTATGCCTCGGGGACGCTGATCGAGTACGAGCTGACGGACTCAGCCGGCCGCCGGTTCATGGCTGTGGAAGGGACCATTCGGTCCGGTCATTAACGGAGGGCACATGGACGACGCTGACGTCCTGCGCGGAGTGCTGGCAGCCTACAAGACCGTGATGGAAGCGTCCTGGCCGCACCTGCATCCCGCCATGAAGTCGCAGTCCCAGGCGTGGGCGACGGCGAGCGCGGGCCAGCTGAACGCGGAGCTGCAGGAGTATCTGCGCGCATCAGCCGATCAGAATGTGCGCGTCTTTTGGAAGCTCGGAACCCAGTTCAAGTTCGGCGGCGTGAATCTGCTGTTCGCGCGCGACGGCGGCTTTTCGAACCCCGCCGACCTCGTCGGCATCGACGACTTCGACCGCCGGCTCCCCTGGACGCACCAGGCCGCCAAGTACCGCATCGACGACGAGGAGGTCTTCAAGAGCGGCCAGGCGAAGCTCGACATCCTCGAGCGGCAGCAATCGAAGACCGGCATCACCTGGGTCCGCGCCGGCAAGGCCCCGATCCGCAAGCCGAACCGCGAGGTCATCGGCATTCTCGGCATGTACGAGCTGCTCGACGCCGAGACCGGCCGCAAGCTGTTCGCCGAGCGGAACCTGAAGCGGAAGCCCTGACGAAGGCCTAGCGCTTCCGCATGATCGCCCGCGCGGGCGCGCCCTCGTGCCCGCGCACTTTGAGCGGCAGGACGATCAAGTCGTAGTCGCCGCCGCCGCTCGGAATCGACCGCAGGTCCAAACCCTCCACGATCGGAATTCCCTTCCCCAGCAGGATCTGATGCGTCCGCGGCGCGCTCGCGCCGAACTGCTCAGCCGAGATGTAGTCGACGCCGACCAGCAGGACGCCGGCGTCGGCCATGAGCTGCGCCGCATCGGGCGCGACGTACGCAAAGTCCTTATGGAAGGACGAATCCATCCAGCCGCGCAGCGTGCTGCGCGTGCGGAACAGAATCCGCGGCGCGCCCTTCCAGTCGTGCCGGTTGAGCTCCGCCGCGTCGATGGCCTGCACGCTATCTGGCACGTCGATCACGCGCGCGGCGCCGATCAGCGGCTCGAGCGGCACCTGATCGATCGACGCGCCGCCCCGAATGAAGTGCATCGGCGCGTCGATGTGCGTTCCGCTGTGCGCACCGAGGGAATAGACCGACAGGGTGAAGGCGTCGCCCGTCCGCATGTCGTGGAGAAAATCGAATTTCATCGGCGCGTCGCCCTGATACACCGGCGTGCGCGCGGGATCGAGCGTCGCGGTGACGTCGATCCAGCCTTGCGCCGACAGGCCTGCCCCCGCCCCCGCCCCCGCCCCCGCCCCGGCCCCTGCCGGCTGCGGTCGCGCGCATCCCACCAGCAGGCTGAGCAACAGCGTGAAGCCCAACCCCGCGATCCCGATGATCGTCTCGGCCACGGTCCAGGTCTTGAGTGTTTGCGGCACGGTCATGTTGAAGAACTCCTTGATGAGCCAGAAACCGGAATCGTTGACGTGTGACAGGATGAGCGCGCCCGCGCCCGTCGCGAGCACGAGCAGCTCGGCGTGCGAGCCGGGGATTGCCGCCGCGATCGGCGCGACGATGCCCGCGCTCGTCGTCATCGCGACCGTCGCCGACCCGGTCGCGATGCGGATGAGCGCCGCCACGCCCCAGGCGAGCAGCAGCGGCGACGCGTGCGACCCCAGCGCGAGCGTCGCGATCGCCTTGCCGACACCGCTGTCCAACAGCACGCGGTTGAAGCCGCCGCCGGCGCCGATCACGAGCAGAATCGTGGCGGTGGGACCCAGGCAGTCATTCGCGAACTTGAGGATCTGATCGCGTGTGAAGTGCTGACGGTAGCCGAGCGACCAGAAGGAAAACAGCAGCGCAACGAGCAGCGCGACGATCGGGCTGCCGATGAACGGCAGGAGTTTGGAGTCAGGAGCCAGGATTGCCCCCGCGCTGGCGAGCACCATCAGAAACACGGGCAACAGCACCGTGAACACCGCAAGCCCGAAGCTCGGCAGCTCGCGCGGCACCTCACCGGCGAGCTGCGCGGCCATCGGGTTGTCCGCGGGCAGCGGAATCCGCGGCGCGATCCACGCGGCGAAGATCGGCCCCGCGAGCGCCGCGGTCGGCAGGCCGACGATGAGCCCGTACAGAATCGTCCGGCCGACATCCGCCCGGTACGCACCGACCGCCAGCATGGCCGCGGGATGTGGCGGCAGCATGCCATGCACGACGGACAGCCCGGCCACCAACGGAATCCCGATTTTGACGAGCGACATGCCGGTCTTCCGCGCGATCGTGAACACGAGCGGAATCAGCAGCATGAAGCCGACCTGAAAGAACACGGGAATACCGACGATGAACGCGACGATCATGATCGCCCAGTGCACGCGCGGCTCGCCGAACAGGTCGATCAGCGTCGTCGCAATGCGCGTCGCGCCACCCGACTCCGCCATCATCTTACCGAGCATGGTGCCCAGCGCTACGACGATCGCGACGAACCCGAGCACGGAGCCGACGCCGTCCTGGAACGCGCGCGCGACATCGAGCAGCGGCATCCCGGCGACGAGGCCGAGCGCGAGCGACACCGTGATGAGGACGACAAAGGGATGGAGCTTGAAGCGCGCGATGAGGACGATGAGGGCGACGACCGCGAGCGCCGCGTAGAGCAGCAGCCGAGTATCGTGGCTCATGACACGCGCCCGAGGAGCGTGCGAACGATCGTCTCCGCCGGTTCGCTACTGTCCATCACGATCGCATGCTCGTCCGGACCGGGATGCTCGAGTGTCGCGAGCTGGCTGTCGAGCAGCGACGCCGGCATGAAGTGCCCCGTGCGCGCCGCGAGCCGCCGCGCCAGGAGCGCGCGGTCACCGACGAGATGAACGAACTGGAGATCCGGATCGGCCGAGCGCAGGATGTCGCGGTAGCTGCGCTTCAGCGCCGAGCAGGAAACCACGATTCCCGTGGCGGCGCGCTTCGCCGCGACGATGCGGGTCGCGATCGCGGCGAGCCACGGCAACCGGTCTTCATCCGTGAGCGGAATACCGTGCGCCATCTTCTCCACGTTGGCAGCGGGATGCACCTGGTCGCCTTCGAGAAACGGCACACCGAGGGCGGCGGCGAGCTGGGCGCCGACGAGTGTCTTGCCCACGCCGGCGACGCCCATCACGCAGACATCAGGCTTTTTCTTCGTGACCACCGAACTCGAAGCGGAGCGCCGACAAGAGCTTCGCGGCGAAGTCTCCTTCTCCACGCGAGGTGAAGCGCTCGTACAGCGCGGCCGAGAGGACCGGCACCGGAACGCCCGCTTCGATCGCCGTCTGGATGGTCCAGCGGCCTTCGCCTGAATCCGACACGTGACCGGAAAAGCCCGCGAGCTCGGGTTGACGCGCGAAGGCGCGCGCGGTGAGGTCGAGCAACCACGAGGAGACCACGCTGCCGTGTCGCCACACCTCGGCGATGGCGCCGAGATTCAACGGATACTTCGCGTGCCGCAGCACATTGAAGCCTTCGGCGTAGGCGGCCATCATCCCGTACTCGATGCCGTTGTGCACCATCTTCACGAAATGCCCGGCACCCACGGGACCGCAGTGGAGATAGCCGTCCGCGGGAGCGAGCGTCTTGAACAGCGGATCGAGGCGCTTCACCGCCGGCGCGGGCCCGCCGATCATCAGGCAGTAGCCCCGCTCGAGGCCGTGCACGCCGCCCGAGGTGCCGACGTCGAGGAACTGAATGCCGCGTTTTTCGAGGGCCTGGGCACGGCGGGCCGCGTAGCCGTAGAACGAATTGCCGCCGTCGATCACGGCGTCGCCTTTCGCCAGCAGCGGCCCCAGCTCGTCGAGCACGGCGTCGACCGCGGCGGCCGGCACCATGATCCACACCGTTCGTGGCGCCGTCAGCGTCTTCACGAGCTCGGCGAGCGAGGTCGCGGCCGTCGCCGTTTCTTTCGTCAGCGCCTTCGCCGCTGCCGCGTCGCGATCGTACACGACGCACGCATGACCGCCACGCGTCGCTCGGCGCACCATGTTCGCGCCCATCCGCCCCAACCCGATCATTCCCAACTGCATGGCTACTTCCTTTCGGTTGCGACCCAAACTAGCGTACGCGTCGGATGCCGCCAATGAAGCCCGTGCTGCTCTTGAGTGTGGCCGCCGCCACCATGGCGACGACGCAGGACGCCAGTCGCCAGGCGCCGGCCTACGAGCGCCGCGAGCTGCGGATTCCCATGCGCGACGGCACGCACCTCTTTGCCGTCGCGCTGATTCCCAGGGACACATCGGGCCCGCCGCTGCCGATCTTGCTGATCCGGACGCCGTACTCGGCGGCCGGCGCGTTCGAGACGGCTGAGGTGCCGATCGCATACCGCGAGCTGGCGCAGGACGGCTACATCTTCGTGGCCGAAGACATCCGCGGACGCTTTGGCTCCGAAGGAACGTTCGCGATGATCCGGCCCGGCGCCGTCGAGTCGGACGACGCGTACGACACGATCGACTGGCTGGTCAAGAATCTGCCGCATTCAAACGGGAACGTCGGCGTCCTCGGCATCTCGTATCCCGGCCTGCTCGCGGCGCAGGCGGGCATTCATCCCCATCCGGCGCTGAAGGCGATTTCGCCGCAGGCACCGGTAGGGGACGTCTGGATCGGCGACGACTTTTTTCATAATGGCGCGTTTCGCGAGACGCAGGGACTCGAGTTCGCCGCGTTCATGGAGATGAACCCGGGAAAGTTTTTCTTTCTCCCGATTCCCGATTACGACCACTACACCTTCTACCTCAAGTACGCGACGCTCGATTCCGTCGCGAAGGCGACCGCAGTCACGAAGCTGCCGACCTGGATCGGATTGCAGGAGCACCCCGCCTATGACGCGTACTGGCAGGAACGCGCGCTGACGCGCGCAATGACGCGGACGGAGGTGCCGACGTTGTTCGTCGGCGGCTGGTGGGACCAGGAAGACGTCTACGGGCCCCAGGCACTCTATCACGCGCTCGAGCGGCACGACACGAACGGCTGGAATCACATCGTCCTCGGACCGTGGTACCACGGCGGCTGGGCCCGGCCCGGCGGCGATTCGATCGGACCAATTCCTCTCGGCAGCGCGACGGCCGACTACTTTCGCGCAGAGATCCAGCGGCCGTGGTTCGCCTATTACCTGCACGGGATCGGCGACGGGCAGTTTCCCGAAGCGGCGCTGTTCGAAACCGGCGAGAACCGCTGGCACACGTTCGACGCTTGGCCGCCCCGGAACACCACGGCACGCAACATCTATTTGCGCGAGAACGGCGCGCTGTCGTTCGACGCGCCGCGCGCCCCTGCTGCGCCGTTCGACTCCTACGTCTCCGATCCCGCGAACCCGATCCCCTACATCCCTCGACCCGACGACGGCGACGGTTGGCGCAACTGGCTGGAGCAGGACCAGCGCTTCGTGGACAACCGGCCCGACGTTCGGACGTGGGTGTCGGCACCGCTGACGGAAGATTTCACGATCGCCGGTGACGTCGTCGCCCATCTCTTCGCCTCGACGACGGGCACCGACGCCGACTGGGTCGTCAAACTGATCGACGTCTACCCGGACAGCGTTGCCGAGAAGCCGAGTCTGGGGGGCTACGAGCTGATGGTGAATGCGGACATCATGCGGGGACGGTATTGGCGCGGCATTACGAAAGCGACGCCGATTCCGGCCAATCGCGTGATCGAATACACGATCGATCTGCACCAGCAGCTCTATCGGTTTCGGGCCGGGCACCGGCTCATGGTGCAGGTGCAGAGCACGTGGTATCCGCTGTACGACCGCAATCCGCAGGTCTTCGTGCCCAACATCTTCCACGCCAAAGCGACGGATTTTCGCGCGCAGCAGCACCGTGTGTGGCACACGGCGCGCTATCCCTCACACATCAGTGTCCAGCTAACACCGCCTTGACGCGCGCCAGCTCGGCGCGCTCGCCGTCCCCGGCAGCCAGCTGATTGACGTAATCGGTGTAGCTCGCGCGCGTCGCGGCGGCATCGCCGGCAAGCTCCGCCGCGCGACCGGCGCCGTACAAACTGCGCGCCCGCCGGCGCTCGCGCGCAAGCGAGGCGGTGTAAGCGACGCGCGCGTCGGCGTAACGTCGCGCCGCGAGCAGCATGTCGCCGAGCAGCTCGCGGGCCGGCAACAATTCGCCGGGCGTGATGGGCTGCTTTTCGGTGACGTCTTCGAGATCGGCGGCCGCGCGGGCGTCACGCAACCCGGAAGCGGTGTCGCCGGCCGCGAATTCCGTCCACGCCGTCACGAGCTGTCGTTTGATGCTCACGACCCGCGCCCAGTCGTTGTCGCCGCGCTGCGTCATGTCTTGTTCGATGGCGGCGAGCCCCGCGATGGCGGCGCGCGCGGCGGCCGTGTCGCCGAGGCGCGCCGCGCCGATCCCGCGCGTAAAGTGCGCGAGCGCCGCGCCGATCGTGAGCGCGCCGGCGCGGACCGGCAGCTCTGCCGCCGCTTTCCAGTCGTCACGCTCCAACGCCAGGCGCGCTTCCATGGCGACGCGGTTGTAGTTCGCGACGACCGCGTCGTTGGTCAGCACGGTCTGGAGCGCGAGCGCGCGGTCGACGATCGCGCGCGCGTCGCGGTCGCGGCCTTCCTGGAGATCGGCATAGACCATGTAATCGAGCGCGTGCAGCTGCTCGGGCGCCACGCCGGTGTGGTGCGCGGCGGCGTAGTTGAATCCGGCGTCGAACGCGCGCTGATTCGCGGCGATCGTCTCGTCCCACAGTCCCAGCCGAATGAAGATGTGCGACGGCATGTGCTGGGCGTGCGGCGCCGCCGGCGCGATCTGCGCGTACGCCCGCGCCGCGTCGAGACCGAGCGGCGCGAGCTGCGGCGAATCGTTGGCGTGAATGATGTAGTGCGCGAGGCCCGGATGGTCGGGGAAACGGACGAACAACGGATTCAGAATCGCCGCGGCGCGCTTCTGCCGCACAAACGTCGTGTCCGTCTTGGGCGCCGTCTCGACGAGCGACAGCGCGTACGCGATCTCGACTTCGGGATCGGTCGGGAAGTCGCCGTACAGTCGCCCGAGCGTGTCGGAGTACGCCCGCAGCCGGCCCGGATTCGGCACCGTCGCGTAGTCGCGGTACAGCGCCTGGACGGCGGCGATAAATCCTTGCTCGCGCGCCGTGGGCGCGCCGAGCTGGGCCGCGCGCGCCGCGGCGGCCGCCCCCCGGCGCATGCTCTCACTCGCCTGCGGCGGGCCGCCCGCAAACGGATTCCCCCATGCCGTCAGGGCGAGACCCCACTGCCCCATCGCGCAGGTCGAATCGGCGCTCAGGACGGCCTGGAATGCGCCCTGCGATTCTTCCCACCAGAACGAGTGCAGCAGCGCCATCGCATGCTCGAACGCGCGCTGCGCCGCGGGATTGCACGACGTTGGAAACGTCACGTGTCCGAGCGCGTCGGCATGCGCGTGCTGCGCCGACGCGAGGCGCGGGAAACTGAAGGCGATCGCCAGCAGGGCGACGATGCGTACGGGGCGTGTCATCGGCCTTGAAAATAGTAGTTTAGAGCCGACATGCGACGCTCACCGCAGCGGGCCCCGACGCTGTATAGCAGCGAAACGGGGCGCTCGTATCTCCTCGATCGCCTCGTCGGCAAGGGCGGCTTCGGCGAGATCTACCTCGCGACGCCCGAACCCGCCGGCGCGTTGCCAGCCCGCGTCTGCGTCAAGATCACGTACCGCATGACCGGCTGGCTGCGGGAGGCGTACTTTGCCGAGCTGCTCGGCCGCCAGCCGCGCGCGCTGAAGATCTTCGACCGCTTCGTCCACGTCGAGCCGCCGAGCACGCGCTACTGCCTCGTCATGGAGTACGCCGAGCACGGCGATCTCAGCAGCTGGCTCGCACAAAAAGGCGCGCAGCCCGAGCGCTTCGTGCGCCAGGAGATCGCCGCGATCCTGCAGCCGCTCAACGTGCTGCATCGCGGCCAGGCGCTGCACCGCGACCTCACGCCCTTCAACGTCTTCGTGTGCGAGGACGAATGCCTGAAGCTCGGCGACTTCGGCATCGCGACCCACCAGGCCAGCCGCCGCGGCGTCACCGCGGACGCGTTCAACCCGCTCGGCGCGCCGACGGAGATCGCGTGGGGCAAAGTCCGGAAATGGCAGCAGCGCGACGACGTCTATCAGGTCGGCCAGCTGATCGCCATGCTGCTGCGCGGCGACGTGCACGCGCCGATGCACAGCCGCGACGTGCGGCGGCTCCCCTGCAGCGATCATCTCAAGGAAGTGATCCATCGGTGTCTCGGCGCGCGCGGCAAGCGCTACGAGTCCGCCTCGGAGCTGATCGACGCCCTGCAACACGCGCCGAAGCAGCTGCGCAAAGGACGGGTCGAAAGCATTGCGGGCCGGCGGATCTCGTTCACGGGGTTCTTGCGGCGCCCGCGGCGCGAGGCAATCGCCGCGGCGAAGAAATCGGGCGCGATCTTCCAGGCAAGCCCGGGTCCCTCGACCGACATTCTCGTGCGCGGTCGCCCGAACGCACTCCAAGTCGCCGGCAAGGACGGCGGGCTGAAGCTCATGGAGATCAAGCGCCTCGCGGCCAAGGGCCATCGCGTCACCGTGATCGGCGAGACGCAGTTCTGGAAGCTCGTCGGCCGGAGAATCTGATGGCCTCCACCTTCGACAAGCTGCGGGCGCTGCTCCAGGCGTACGCCGAGCGCGCGGCGAAGCATCCAGCGGCGGCGAGCAAGCCGCAGGACGAAGCGGATCGTCGCATGTGCGGCGAGCGCCTGCGCACGGTCGCGCGTCCCGTGCTCGAGGCGTTCATGGCCGAGCTGAAGAGCGCCGGGCATGAAGCAGCGGTCCGCGAGCACACCGAGCGCGACGACGCGTACCCGAGCGTCGCCCTGTCGTTCACGCCGCGCGGCGGTGGGCCCGCGCTGGCGTCCGCCGTCATTTTCCGCTACGACCCGCGCCACGGCATCGCGGTCCAACGCGAGGTCAAGCAGGCGCCGTGGAAGGGACGGCCGCCGACCGGCTCGGGCGATCGCCTGGGCACGATCGGCATCACGGCGATCTCCGCGGCATGGGTCGAGACGAAGACGCTCAGCTTCATAGAGGCGGTGTTGAAAGCCAATTAGGAGAGGGCTATCATTGCGGCGCACTTTACCCGGGATCCTTCGTGCGTCGCTCTTTCTTGGTCGTCGTGTTGCTCGTCGTCGCCGTCTCGTTGCGCGCCCAGTCGCTCCGCCAGCAGATCCGCACCGATCTGTTCACGTTCGGAACCTGCGGCGAGCCATTGTGCCTCGCGGGCGCGCTCACCGGACACGGGTCGCACTTCATCCCCGCCACGCAGAGCGCCGCGGGCGACATCCTCGACCTGCTCGGCAACTCGCTGTCGGCGAGCATTGCCAATACGCCCGTCGGCTCGACCTCGAGCGGCGTGACCTATCAGTTCGTCGGCGGCTTGCCCGTCAAGACGGCGACGTCGGGCGGACCGATCTTCGGCGAGCGGTCGCAGACGCTGGGCAAAGGCCGGTTCTTCGTCGGCGCCAACGTCACGTCGATGCACTTCGAGCGCCTGCGCGGCATTCGGCTGGACGACATCCTCTTCAATTTCACGCACGAGAACGTCACCCCGACGGACACCCTCGGCAGCCCCGGCTACGAGAACGACGTGATCGCGGTCCGGGTCGCGATGAACGTGAACCTGATCGTGTCGACCTTCGTGGCGAGCTACGGGCTGGTGGATGGCGTGGATCTCTCGGTCGCCGTCCCGGTCGTGCATACGTCCGTGCAGGGCACCAGCGTGGCGACGATCATGCCCGCGGAGTTCCCGTCGCCGCACCGCTTCGCGGGCACGGACTCGAACCCGGTGATGACGGCCGTCGCCCACATGGACGGCTCCGCGAGCGGCCTGGGCGACGTCGCGGCGCGGCTGAAGATCAACGTCACGCAAAGCAATTCGTTCGGCGCCGCCATCCTCTTCGACGGCCGCTTCCCGACGGGCAAAGCGGACAATCTGCTCGGGTCGGGCAGATTCTCCGGCCGCGGGCTCGGCATCGTCTCGGCCAAATTCGGCACGCTCGCGCCGCATCTCAATTTCGGGTACGTGTTCCGCGACGCGAAGCTCTCCAACAATTCGATTCTCGCGACGGCGGGATTCGACAACGCGGTCGCCGGCTGGGCGACGATGGCGTTCGATTTGCTTTCGGAATGGCAGGTGGGCGCCAGCAAGCTCACAATTCCCGGGCCCGTGCAGTATCAGGCGCCGTTCCCGCACAGCGTGAATCCAACCAACATCCCGGATCAGAAAGACGACTTCTTGAGTGCCTCGGTGGGATTCAAGTTCCAGACGCCGCGGGGGATCCTGATCACGACCAATGCGCTCTTCCCGCTCCGGAACTCCGGCATGCAGCCGAGCGTGGTGTGGACCGGCGGGTTGGAGTACAACTTCTAACAACAGATCGTGAAGGTTGGTGAAGGTGCTTCACCAACCTTCATATCCTTCACCATCCTTCACGGTCAGCCTTACCTAGTTGTTCGGCGATCCCGCGTTGATCCAGCGCAACAGAATATCCGCGAACGTGGCGTTGGTCCCGCTCGGCGGCATGAAGCCGCCGCACGCCTGCGTGTTGGTGAGCTTGCGGTAGATATGGCTGTTGGCCGTGCTGCTCGGCGTAATGAGTGTCGGCGTCGAGGCACAGGACGAGGCCTGGTTGACCGTATTGGCGTAGGTCCAGGCGTGACAGCCGGTGCAGGAAACGTTGTAGATCCCGCTCTGGATGTTGTACGAGTGTGACACCGCCACGTTGATCGTCGATGACGTCGCAGACGTCACGCCGCCCGACGCGAACGTGAACGAGTGGCTCCCGTAGCCGGTCAGATTCCCAGTCACCGACAGGTTCGTGAACGTCGCGATCCCCGACGCGTTGGTGAGCACCGAGAGCGTACCGCTCAGCGTCCCCGTGCCCGATGCCTTCGAGGCGGTTACCGTGACCCCGCTCTGCAGCACGTTGTTGCTGAACGTGTCCTGAAGCCGGACCGCGGGCTGCGTACTTCCCGACGTCGTGCCCGACGTCCAGTTCGCCGGCTGCGTGACCATCACGACCTGCGTAGCGGCGGCTGCATTCACGGTCACCGCGGCGCTGCTCGGGGAGATCGTCCCGCCGCCGGTTCCCGTGAACGACGCGGTGACCGTCTTCCCCTGCGCCACGGTCGACGAGAAGCTGCCGGTCGCGACGCCGCTCGCGTTGGTGGTGAGCCCCGGCTGGCTCACGCTGTTCCCCGACCCGCTCACGAAGAGAGTCACGGTCCGGCCGCTGACCGGATTGCTGAACTGATCCTGCACCGTCACCGTGACGGACGACGTGCTCGACCCGCTGCTCGCCGTAATGGGCGACGTCGCGCCGACCGTCGAATTGGCGATCAGCTGACTGAAATCGGGATCCACCGTGACGGCCGCGGGCGGGCTGATCAGGCCGCCGCCAAGCCCGGTGGTCGCCGACGCGTTGATCGACTTCAGCTGCGCCGTCGATGAATTGAGCAGCGTCTTGAAAATGCCGCTCGCGTTGGACGTGCCGCTGGCGGACGGGCTGAACGTGTTGTTGCTGCCGCTCGCGCTCACCGTCACCGATGCGCCGTTGATGAGATTGCCGTACTGGTCGCGCACCGTCACCGTGACGCTGTCGGCGGTGCCGCCGCCGAACGTGCAGCTCACGGAGCAGGCCGTCATGTTGGTCGCGTTATCAACCACCGTCGATTGACTCGAGCTGGGGGCATCCGGTGTGCCGGTCGCCGAGAACGACGCGCCGAGCGCGCCGGTGACGGTCAGCGCGTTCGCTCCGGCGCCAGTCCCAAGCGTCCACGACGTCAACTGCGCGACGCCGCTCGCATTGGTGACCTGACCGGTCCCCGAAACAGGAGACGTGGCACCGCCACCACCGGTCACGCTGAACGTGACGCTCGCGCCCTGAATGGGATTTCCGGCGCGGTCCGTGACTTGCACGCTGGGTGCCGTCGCGACGCTGGTGTTCACGGTCGCACTCTGCCCGTCGCCCGTCTTGACGATCTGATTCGGATTCCCGTGCAGCGCCGTCGCGCCGAACTTCCGCGGCGAGCCGACCAGACCGCCGACCGACGCCGACGCGGAATCGACGCCGGCCGCCGTGCCGAGGACGCGGGTCGCGGTCGCGACGCCGCTGCCGTTGGTGATCGACGAAACGGTGATCGAGCCGCCACCAGCGGTCACCGTCCATGAGACGGTCACGCCCGAGACGCCGTTGTTGTTCGTGTCGGTCACTTGCACGCTATAGGCGGCGAGCGTCGCGCCGATCGTGTCGGTCTGCGCGTTGCCGCTCAGGTACACGAGATTCTTCGCGGCGCCGGACAGGCCGGACGCCACGAACCGCGCTGCCGGCAGACCGGACGCCGTGGCCGTGAGCGTGTCGTTGTTCGAGCCGGCGCCGGGGCCGAGCGTCCAGCTCGTCACGCCGGCCTTGCCCGCCGTGTCCGTGGTAATGGCGCTCGTGGGCGAGACGCTGCCGCCGCCCGCCGTGACCGCGAACGTCACACCGATTCCAGCGACGGGATTGCCGAACTGATCGACCACACGCGCCACCGGCGCGTTGCCGACCGGCGTTCCCGCGACCGCGCTCTGTCCGTCGCCGGCGAATTTCACGATCGTGGTCGGGGCGCCGTGCGTCGCGGTGGCGCTGAACGCCACCGGTGAGCCGATCAGTCCTGCGACGGTCGCGGTGGCGTTTTGGGCGCCGGCCGCCGTGCCGAAGACGCGCGTCGCGCTCGCGATGCCGCTGCCGTTGGTGATCGACGAGGCCGTGATGGAGCCGCCGCCGCTCACCGCCCACGTCACCGTCTTGTTGGGGACGCCGTTCCCATACTGATCGGCGACGCGCACCGTGTACGGCGCGAGCGTCGCCTTCACCGTATCGGTCTGATTGTTGCCGCCGCTCAGCGTGATGCTGTCGGCGACGTCGGGAGTGCCGGTCGCGGAGAACGTGGCCGGCGAGAGACTCGCGGCAGTCGCGGTCAGCGTATTCGCGCCGGCCGCCGTGCCCAGCCGCCAGCTGCCCACCACCGCCTGGCCGTTGTTGTCGGTCTTACGCGTTGCGCCGGAGAGGCCACCGCCGCCCGCGGCCACGTTGAACGTCACCGTGACGCTCTCGACCGGATTGCCGAACTGGTCCGTCACCCGCAGGGTCGGCGCTACCGGCACGACGGCATTCACGGTCACCGTTTGCGTGTCACCCGCGGTCTTGATCGCGTTCGCCGGTGCGCCGGCAGTGCCGGTCGCCGAGAAGGAAACGGCCGTCAGGCCGGTCGACGTGGCCTGGAGCGTGTTCGCTCCCGCCGCCGTCCCGAGCGTCCAGCTCGTCACGCGGGCGCGACCGGCGGCGTCGGTGACGACGCTCGCGACCGGATTGACGGCGCCGCCGCCGCTCGTCACGCTGAACGTGACCGCCGTGCCCGGCACCGGATTGCCGTACTGATCGAGCACCAGCACACTCGGCCGCACCGGCACGTTGGTGTTCACGGTCGCCGTCTGCGCGGCGCCGGAATCGACCGCCATCGTCGCCGGCGCGTCCACACCCATCGAGAGGCGAACCTTCAGCGTCCTGGCGGACGCTTTCGCCGCGCTCAGGAATACCGTCGCACTGTAGGAGCCGACGGTCAGCGTGCCGGTCGAGGCGGTGAGGCGCAGCGTGTCATTGCCCGTGCCGGGGACCATTGTCGCCTGCAACCAGCCGGGCGTCCCTGCGAAATAGCGAATCGAGTCGACGCCGGGGGTCAGCGTGCCGCCGCCGCCGTTGCTGATCGTGACCTCGACCGGCGCCGGGTCCGGACCGTTCGCAAAGGCGCTGAGTGTCACGCTGTCGGGCGAGAAGGCCATGACCGGCCGCGGCTGCACGATAACGATGGCGGTCGCGCTGATGCTCCCGGCGCGCGCCTCGACGGTGGCCGAGCCGACCTGCGTCCCGATGATCGATCCGTTCGCCGACACCGCGATCGTCGGATCGCCCGAGCGCCAGGTGACGCGCGTGTCCGCGAACCGCTTGCCCGTGCTGTCGACACCGACGGCGGTCAGGTGCAGCGTGTCGTCGAGCACCATGACCGCGCTGGCCGGCTCGATGTAGAGCGAATCGAGCGCCGCATCCGGACCGATCGCCGTGTCCGTCGTGCACGCGAACGCGATCCCCGCACCAACGAAGAATCCGACCAGCCCCCAGTAGCGTCTCACCGAATCGATCCGATCCGCCACGCGCCGCTGGTGCGGTCGAGCGTGACATGGAAGGTCAGCGGCTGGCGCTGCTGGCGCCGGTTCTGGACGAAGTCGCTGAAGCCGTCCACCTGTGCCTCCGCGACGTCACCCGTGACTTGCAGCTGTTTGATCGTCAGGTCGACCTTCAGGTCGCTGATCGTCCCGAAGAAATCGCGCCAGACTTGCGACTGCTGTGTCGTGAGCCCTGGATAGGCGCGACGGACTTGCTGCACGTCGCGCGACTCGAGCGCGCGCGCGTAACTCTGAATCGCGGCGTCGATCAACGGCCGCGGATCCGCCGGCTGTGTCGGCACGGGCGCTGGCGGCGGCTGCGCCGCTGGCGGCGCCGTCGGAGGAGCGACGGTCACGGTCTGCGGAGCTACCGGCGGCGGCGCGATCGCTACCGCGGAGTCGCGCCGCGGCGGCGTCGGGTTCCCACGCGTGGGGCGGTCGCCGACCTGTCGATTGGCCGGCTTGTTCGGCGTCGCGGACTGCGTGACGGGCGCCGGTGGCGGTGCCGCTTGCTGGGTCGCCACGGTGTGACTGCTGTCGGTCGGCGACGGCGCCGGCGCAGCGGGCGGTGGCGGCGGGAGGACTGACGGCGAAACCGGTTTGCCCCAGGGTCCGAACAACCAGCCACCCACACCCAATCCCGCGAGCACGACGAGCGCGACGACATACATGAGCGCGCGCGACTTCCTGTGCTCGGTCACGAGGACGGTCGCGGTCGCGCTCGCGCCCTCGCACGTGCAGGTGATCGTCGCCTCGCCCGCCTTCAGCGCCGTGACCAGCCCTGAATCCGAGACGGTCGCGATGTCCGCTTCGGTCGTCGCCCAGCTGATCGTGCGGCCGAACAACGTGTCCCCGCTCGCGCGCTTGGGCCGCGCGGTCAGCTGGACGTGGCCGCCGACGGCGACCGTGACCGTGCGCGGATTGAGCACGAGCCCCGTCACGTTCGTCGTCGCCGCCGTGCCGCCGGCAGTCCGCCCACGCCCGACCGGCGTCGGACTCGCCGGCGTGCTGAACTTCGCGAGCAGCTGCGAATTGCCGCCCTGCGCGGCGAGCGTCATCATCTTGGTGCGCATCGGGTCGTCGGGCGGAAGCGGCGCCGCCCCGAACGCCGCGACCGCGGCTTCGACGTTCGGCCAGCGCTTCTCGGGATCCTTCTCGAGCATCCGCATCACCGCGGCGCTGAGCGCCGGCGGGCAGTCGGGGCGCGCGCCTTCGATTGGCGGCGGCGGCTCGTTGAAGTGCGCGTACATGATCGCCATGACGGAGTCGGCGTTGAACGGCAGCCGACCCGCCAGCATCTCGTAGGCAACGACACCGAGCGAGTATTGATCCGACGCCGGCGTCAGCTCCTTCGTGGCGGCGCACTGCTCCGGGCTCATGTACGACGGCGTGCCGACGGTCGCGCCGGTCATCGTGAGGCCCTGCTTGTCCGACACTTTCGCAATGCCGAAATCCGTGACCACGGCCCAGCCGTCGACGTCGAGCATGATGTTGGCGGGCTTGATGTCGCGATGGATGATGCCGCGGCGATGCGCGTAGCCGAGCCCCGAACCGACCTGCTGCATGATCTGCTGCACCATCGGGAACGGCAGCGCGCCGGTATCGCGGATGATGCCGTCGAGCGGCCGGCCCTCGACGAACTTCATCACGAAGAACAGCAGGTCGCCCGCTTCTTTGACGGCGTAAATCGGGATGATGTGCGGGTGGCTCAGCGAGCCGGCGGTGCGCGCTTCGCGCTTGAACCGCTCGGCCATCCCTTCGCCGGAAATGAGGTGCGGCGCCATCACCTTGATGGCGACTTTTCGGTCGAGCGCGATGTCGTGCGCGAGGTAGACGGTCGCCATGCCGCCGCGACCGAGCAGCCCCATTACCTCGTATTCGCCGAGCGTCGCCTGCCGCAGCGCGTCGACGACACCGGCCTCGCCTTTCGTGACGAGCGTAGAGGGCCGGTCGATCTTCGCGGTGGCCATCCGGGTCTGCTCTCCCGAGGTGTCCGAGCCGCAGCTAGGACAAAAACGAGCCCCTGATTGGAGGGGCTTTCCGCAGCGGGGGCAGACTGCAGTTTGGGTCGGCACGAGGCGGCCAATATAGCGCGGCCCAAACGTTTACGCAGGCGAGCCGGGTCACGGAAACCCCGGCGCGGCAGGCGTTCCGACTGTGAACCGGATCACCAAGACGACGGGATTCTCATCGCGCCGTGCGCCAGTACAGAAAGGCCGGGACGCCCAGCGCGATCAAGCCCGCGCCGATCGCCGCGTTGCGCGGATTCGACGCGATCGCGCTCGCGACCACGAAGCCCGCCGCGAGGACGAAGATGGCCGGCGTCACGGGGTATCCGGGCACACGGAAAGTCGGAGGACCTTCTCTGGCCCGGTACACGAACAATCCCGCCACGCACAGCCCGAAGAAGATCCAGTCGCCGAACGTCACGTAGTCCACGAGCTGCCCGAACGTACCCGAGAGCGTCAGCACGATCGCGCAGACCGCCAGCGCGATCGTGGCCAGCGTCGGCGTCCGGTAGACAGGATGGAGCTCGGCGAACCGCTTGAAAAAGACGCCGTCGGCGGCCATCGCCTGGAGCACGCGTGGCGTCACGAGGATCACGAGATTCAAGAATCCAAACGACGAGAGCGCGATCCCGGCCGCGATGATCCTCCCCCCGATCGGCCCCAGGACGGCGCGCATCGTGTCGGCCGCGGGCGCGGTACTGGCCGCCAGGCCGGCCGGGCCGAGCACGCGCAGATACGCGAAGTTGCTGAGCAGGTACACGGCGACCACGATCGCGACGCCGAGCACCAATGCGCGGGGCAAATTGCGCTCGGGTTCGACGATTTCCTCGGCGATGAAATTCGTCTGCTGCCAGCCGCCGTACGTGAAGAGCACGGGGACCAGCGCCGCGCCGAAGGATGGCGGCGCGGCGGCGGCGAGGTGAACTGGCGGCCCAGGGACAGCGACGGCCAGACCAGCCGCGATCAGAATCGCCAGCGCGACGAGCTTCAAGATCGTGAAAATGTTTTGCGTGATGGCGGCGGGCCGGACGCCGACGTAATTGATGCCGGCGAGCAGCGCGATGGCCGCGACCGCGAGCGGCATGGAGAAGCGGTGCGGCAGGTCGAAGAACGCGATCGTATAATCGGCGAACGTGACGGCAACCGCCGCGATCGCGCCGGTCGCGATGACGAGCACGAGCGTCCATCCGTACAGAAACGCGGCGAGCGGGCCGAACGTCTCGCGCAGGTAGACGTACCCGCCACCCGCGCGCGGCCGCCGCTGGCCAAGCTCGGCGAACGAGAACGCGCCGATCAACGCAATGACGCCGCCGACCACCCAGACCAGGATGATTGCCGAGGATGTGCCCACGCGCTCGGCGACAGTCGCCGGGGTGCGGAAGATGCCGCCGCCGATGATGCCGCCGACCACCGCCATCGTTCCTGAGAACAGCCCGAGACGCCTGGCATATGTGGTCGTCACGCGCACCAAGATACGGGCGCGCGCGCGTTACGGCAGGGACAATCCCGTCCGCGGATCGATGCGCTTGATGCCGCGCAGAATCACGGTCCGGAAATGAATCCGCTGGATCTTGGTCCAATAGCCTTCGAGGTCGCGCGACTGCAGGGCGATCGCGCCGCGACGCGTGACGCCGGGCGGCGGCGGCACGAGCGCCGCGAGCCGGTCGTAGACGGCGCCGCGGAGCGAGACGTCGACGCGCTGCAGCAAATGCCAGAGCGACACGGCGTCCTGCGCGCGCGCGAGCGCGAGCACGTTGCGCGTCGCCCGGGCGCTGCCCTTCTCATGTTCGAAGTCGAAGGCGACGAGCGCGCTCACCAGCGGCGCCGGCGCGTCCTCGACGTACGGCGTGCCGGGACCGAGCAGCGGCCGGATGTGCACGAGGGTCCCCACGAGGACGCGCGCCGAGCGCGTGCCGCTCGCGAATTCGACTTCGCCGCTCGTGACGTGCAGGAGGCCGTTGCCCAGCGAGTCGGACTCCAGCGTGTAGGCGCAGCCGAGATCGATCGCCGTGCCGGCCGGGGTATCGACAAAGAAGAGCCGCGGCATGGCGTCGACCTTGGCGTCGATCATCCCGCGCGCGAGCGCGAGCCGGTGCTCGGTCGCCTGCGCGGCAACGAGCTGAACCCGGGACGCCGGCTTCACCTCGACTTGGCCGATCCGTCCGACGGCGATCAACGCGCGCGAAGAGTCGTCCGTCTGCAGCCAGTCGCCCACGCGCAATCGACCGGTCCCCGCCAGTCGCTCGGTGCCGAGCTGCGGCCGGCCGGCGAGCGTCGTGACGTCCCAGGTGCTCGGATGCCCGCGGCTCATCAGCAGGAGCAGCAGCGCGGCAGCGGCGGCGAGCGGCACCCAGTACCAGGCGCGGCGCCGGCGACCGAGCCGCGCCTCGATCTCCGGCCACAGGTCGCGTGGCGGATCGATGCTCTTCGGTAGCTTGTCGACGGCGTCGTGCAGCTCGCGTTCGTTCATCGCTCCAGCTTCTCCCGTAACAGCCGCCGCGCCCGAAACAGCTGCGCCTTCGACGTGCCTTGCGCGATTCCCGTGAGCTCGGCGATCTCCGCGTGGCCGTAGCCCTCGACGTCGAACAACACGAACACCTCGCGCGCCCCGTCCGGCAGCTCGGCAATCGCCCGCTCGAGATCGATACTGAGACCCTCCGTTCCGCCGCCGCGATGCCGCTCGAGCGTCGCGGGCTCCGCCGCCGGCATCACGCGCCGCTCGCGGCGGACGGTCGTGCGGCGCTCGTTGAACACGACGTTGACCGCGAGCCGGTGCAGCCACGAGCTGAACGCGCTCTCGCCGCGGAACGACCCGAGCTTGTCCCACAAGCGCACGAACACGTCCTGCGTCCGCTCCTCGGCATCGCGCGCGTCGCCGGTGAGGCGGATGCACAATGCGTACACGCGGCCGACATGCAGGCGATAGAGGTCCCGAAACGCCCCCTGGTCCCCGGCCTGCGCCCGGGCGATGAGGTTCTCCGGCGCCGGGGTGGGCGGGATCGGCGGCACAGTGCTAGGATGCCGCCGAATACTTCAACGTTTGGACGAGATGCAGCACGCGCTGCGGATCGTGAAGCGACGCGAGCGTGATCTCGCGCTGGGCCGCGTTGGCTTTCTCGATCAGCCCCTGGCCGGGCGCGTCGTCGTCGCCGAAGCCGGGCGCCTCGGGATTCCAGAGCGACTCGATCTCCGAGCGCTGGCGCGTGACGATGACGTCGTCGCCGCGCATCACGACGTCCTCGAGGCCGCGCGGGCCCACCCAGTCGACGTGATCGCTCCGCACGACGAGCACGCGCCGATTCGTGATGCCGTACGCCATCCTGCGGGCAGCCCGTTGTCCCTGCACCCACGCGAGTAGGGTGCGTGCGGTCAGCGCGCCGCCGACCACGAGCGCGCCGAGGACCAGCAAGACGATTCCGAGCGAGGCGTCTCGGTTGTCGAGAAAATCGAGGCCGAGAACCGCGAAGACGATCGTCAATCCGCTCACGGCGCCCACGGTCTGCAGAAAGCCCTGGCGCGCCGACGCGGCCGCGACCGCCGAAGCCGCGCGCGGCAGATCGCACCACAGCAGCTCCTCGCCGTCCCACAGCTGCGGCTGAATCAGCGCGCGGGCGCTGGCTTCCGTCACCGTCACGGCAACCGGATCCCCGTGAGCTCGCGCAGCCGCTGCTCGAGCTGCTTCTGCAGATCGTCCACTTTGGCGCGCTGCTGCGCGACCTGTGCTTGGGCTTGCGTCTGTATCTCGTTCACGCGGGCTCTCACCGGGCCGACCTGGTCGTTCACCA
Source organism: Gemmatimonadales bacterium (assembly GCA_036522875.1). GTDB lineage: Bacteria > Gemmatimonadota > Gemmatimonadetes > Gemmatimonadales > GWC2-71-9 > 20CM-2-65-7. The sequence continues at coordinate 29,181 of DATDEZ010000036.1, forward strand.
GCGAGTCCACGCGCGCCCGCATCTGACGCTCCGCGGCCGCTACCTGCGCGCCGAGCACCGCGCGCAGCCGCGTCGCGATCGCCTGATCGAGATTGGACCGCACGGCGAGATCGGGATGATGGAGCTCACCGGAAATCCGCGCCTCGAGATCCAGGTCCTGAATTCCCGAGACGGTGCGCCAGATCAAATCGCCGATCGTACTGCGCGCGAGCCCCGAATCACTCGACCAGCGCACGTTGCGCGAGCGCACCGCGAAGCGGGCGTGAATCGTGTCGCCGTTGAGATTGAAGCCGAGCGTCGTGGTCGCCGCGCCGGGGTCGAGGCGCAGTGGCAGGCCCGGAATCGAGAACGCCGGCAACGTGATGCCGCCGACTGTGGCGCCCGCCGTGTCCACCGGAGTCTCGCGGACGTGGTTGAGCATGGCGGCGGCAGCGAGCTGTGGGCCGCTCGCGCTGAGCTGCGTCGCGCGGCCGTAGAGCGCGGGATCGCTGGTGAGGCCGGACAACGTGCCGCCGTACCGCTGAGGCTCGGCCGAATTTGGATGCAGCACGAACGACAACTCGGCCGAGCGCAGGAGGAACGTGGGGAGAGCGCGCTCCTTCGGGAACCGAATGTCTTCGCCGGCACGACGGACCCGCGCCGGCCCCGTGGCCGCGCGCGGCAGCAGCCCGGGCGGCATGTAACGGCGCGCGAGCTGCGCATAGTACAGCACGCGCTCGAACGGTTTGATCGCGCCCGGCGCGAACAGCGCGGCGCCGATCTGCGGCGCGTCGAGGCTCGGCAGCTTCAGCAGGCTGCGCGCGAAGGCGTAATCGCGCTGGCGCGCGCTGTCGAGCCCCGCGAGTCCCGACTTGAGGCCGGCGACGCCTTGCGTGACGCCGCGATCGAGCGCGGTGACACGATCGCGGGCGCGCTTCAACCGGTCGATCGCCTGGCGCGCGTCGTTCAACGTCGCGAGATCAGTGGCGTGCGCGTGCTGCAGCCGGTCGAGCGTCGCCTTCGCCGAATCGAGCGTGGGGCCGAGATTCAAGCTGTCGAAGCCGGCCTGCCAGGCTTTGCGATTGGAATCGGCGCGCGCGCCCAGCGCCTGCGCGGCCGGAATGGTCGACAGCCGGCGCGGGTCCAGTGAATCGATGCTGATCTTGCCGGTCGCGAGCTGCAGCACCGGAATCTGGAACTGGTTGGCCCACTCACGCGTCTCGGCCATCACGCGGCCCGCGATGCCCTCCCCCGACTTCGCGGCCACGCGGCCGTCGGTCGCCCGCACCGTGCCGAACCGCAGCCCGGTCGCCGCGATGCGATTAATGACGAGCTTCTTCTCCGTGAGCGGCACGACGTCGATGTCGGCCGCGAGCTCGTCCGCCTGCAGCAGGTTGCGGAACGCCTCGTGCGGGCTCGCGACGGTGAGACCGCGCAGCGTGACTTTGCCGTGCGGCAGGTCGATATGCATGTCCTGGATCTCGACCTTCGCACCGAGGATCTGCGTGCCGACCTGCTGCGACTCATGCCGCGCGATCTTGTCGGCAAACAAAATCCAGAGGATGCCCGCTATGACGAACAGCACGAGCAACGGGCCGATGGCTTTCCATCTGAAGATCTTGATGGTCATGGCCGAAACATCTTGTAGACGTTGTACGCCTTCGATGCCATGACGGCCTTGTAGAAGCGCGACTGGCGCACGCGCTCCCCGAGCGTCGCGCGGTAGCGCGTCACGCCGTAGCGCGCCGCGAAGAACAGCGGCACGGCAAACAGCACCGTAAACACGACGCTGCCGAGGACGACCGTGTTGTTGAAATTGGTGAGCGGCATGATCGGCATGTTGTAGAGCGAGGTCCACAGACCGCGAAGGCCCGGCGCCATCAGCAGGCCATGGCCGATCCAGTCGAACAGCGGATCGAGCAGGAAGCCGACGGGAATGAACACCGCCCAGCCCAGGAGCCCGCCCGCGAACGACACGTTGAGCAGCACGAGCGCCGCGAAGATGACGGCGTTGTGAAGATTGAGCAGCGGCGTGAGGCCGAGGAACGAGCCGAGCGCGATGCCGGCCGCGAGCTGGCCCGGCGTGCCCTCCGAGTGCAGCGCGCCGAACAGCGACTGAATCAGCTTGATGATCGCAAACATGTCCTAGGTGATCGCCGGCTGGCGTCGATGCCAGTCCGTGCGTTCCTGATAGAGCCGCCCCAGTGCCAGAAGCTTTCCTTCGTCGAACGCGCGCGCCGTAAAGCTGAGCCCGGTCGGCAGGTTTTGGACGCCGAAGCCGTTGGGCACTGATATCCCCGGAACGCCGACAACGTTCGTCGGGCCGATCACGTTTGCGCCCCCCGTAATGCCCGGCCATCCCTCGCGGAACGACTTGTCGATCGGCGTGGCGACCGTGGTGCGCGTCGGCACGGCGAGCGCGTCGAACCGCTTGAGGAAATCATCGAGCGCGCGTTGCATCGGCCGCCGCACGCGCAGCGCGCGCAGATAGTCGGGCGCGCTGATCGCGAGCGCGGGATAGCCGCCGGTGCGATCTTCCGGTGCCGTGAGCTGCGATAACCGGCCGTCCTTCAGCAGGTCGTCGAACGCGCTCGCCCCCTCGGCCGCGATGATCATGCCGGCGACCGCGCCGTACGGTTGATCAGGCAGCTCGACGTCCTCGACGACCTCGAGTTTGTCGGCGAGCACCTTGAGCGCCGCCCGGAAGTTCGCGGCCACCTCCGGTTGAATGCCGGTATCGGCTCCCTTGGGGATTCCGATCTTGAACCGGGGCTGCGCCGGCCCGGCACGTCGAACCGCACGTGCGACCGACGACGGATCCTTCGGGTCCTTGCCGGCGATGGCCTTTAGGACCAGCCCGCAGTCCTCGGCACTCCGCGCTAGTGGACCGAGCTTGTCCATGGTCCACGCGAGCGCCATCGCGCCGTGACGACTCACGAGGCCATAGGTCGGCCGGAGTCCCGTGACGCCGCAGTAGGCGGCCGGCGTCAAAATCGAGCCCGACGTTTCCGAGCCGATGGCGAACGGCACGAGTCCGGCGGCGACCGCGGCGCCAGGACCGCTCGAGGAGCCGCCGCTCCAGAATGCGGTATTCCACGGCGTCTTGCCCGGCCCCGTGAACGACGCATTCGCCTGGTTGTACCCCATGCCCCCGGCCAGCTCGACCATCGCGAGCTTGGCGCACAGGACCGCGCCCGCGGCGCCGAGTCGCGCGACGACCGTGGCGTCGCTGTCGAATTTCTGTTGCCGGTACGGCTCGGCACCCCACGTCGTCGGATAGTCCCTGGTTGCCAGCAGGTCCTTCACGCCGTACGGGATGCCGTGCAGCGGCCCGCGCCATTTTCCCGCTTTGATTTGTCGATCGGCTTCCGCCGCTTCGGCGAGCGCGCGCTCGCGCGTCACCGTTACCACCGCGTTGAGCTGCGGCCCGATGCGCTCGAGCCGGTAGAGGAAATACGTCGCCAACTCCGTCGCGGACGTCTTCTTCTGGTGCAGCAGTTTGCCGAGCTCGGTGATCGACAGGAAGGCGAAGTCCATCAGTCGTCTCCCCGGTAGACCGAGTACACGAAGTCTGGCTCGTCGCCGTTCGTCAGCGCCGTTTGATAGAGTCGTTCGACCGCGCGAAGCCGGCCGTCGATGCTGCGCGTGATCGCGGCGAGGTCGTCCGCCGAAAAGCGATCGGGGTAGCGCAGCCGAATGCCTTCGGCGAGCGCCTTTGCGAGCGCGGACGGCTCCTGTGGCTGCTGCGGCACCGATGGAGGGGGTGCCGCTTTGAGATCTTCCAGGAACCACGGTGCCGCCGCCATCAACGCCAGCTGTTCCGCGAATTCCCGCCGCGACAGTCCCATCACGCCTCCCCGCGTTTCCAACGGTCTTCGGCGATGGCCAGGATTTCCCGCACCGCCGTTCGCCGCTCCTCGTCGCGCGTGCCGCGCAGGCGCGCCTCGAGGAGCGGTACGATCGCGGCTTTAGACCGACGATTCACGAACACGACGAACCGAAACCCGAACTTCGCTTCGTACTCTTCGTTCAACACCGCCAGGCGCCGCATGACCTCCGGCGGCTCCGCATCGCCTTGCTCGGCACGCGACGCCACCGAGAGCTTGCCCGGGCGCTCCCCAATGCGCGGGTGTGCGTTGATGACGGCGATCTGGTCGAGCTCATTCATGGACTCGATGACCTGTCGGGCTTTCGCGAGCATCGCGGCGCCGTCCGTGATGGATGGATCGCCTCTCAACCGCTGCAGCAGCGGACCGGCGCGCTCGAACAGCCGCTGGGCCAGGTCGTCCGGCGCCCGGCTCACGGCGCACAGTGCACGCGGTTCAGCTGCCGCGATAGCTCGAGCATGAAAACGGCGACATCAACAGCGGAATGTGATAGCGGCGAGCGGTGTCCTGAATCTCGACCTCGAGCGTGGCGCGCTGCAGGAACGGCGCGTCGCCCGTCTTCCTGTAGTACGTGCCGACGTCGAAGCTCAGACGGTACGTCCCCGCCGTCACAGAGCCGAGGTCGAGTCTCCCGTCGGCGTCGGTTTGCCGTGAGCGCTGGTCCGTACCGTCCAGGCGCGACAGCGTCACCGTCAGGCCCGCGGCCGGCTCGCCGCGCGTGGTATCGAGGACGTGCGTCGAAATCGTTGGACGGTTAGTGTTGGGCATGCTCAAGATCCGCGTGGGAACCCTGACGTTCACGGCGCGCCTCGAAGAGCAGGCCGCGCCCAAAACGGTGGCCGTGATTCGCAAAATGCTGCCGCTCAAGTCCAAGATAGTCCACTGCCGCTGGAGCGGCGAGTCGACGTGGATTCCGATGGGCGACAAGAGACTCGGCCTCGAGTTCGAGAATCATACCAGTCATCCCTCCCCCGGCATGTTGCTGCTGTATCCCGGCGGCATCAGTGAGACCGAGCTGCTCTTCCCATATGGGTCGACGATGTTCGCGTCGAAGGTGGGGCAACTGGCCGGCAATCATTTTGCGACGATCACGCAGGGGCAGGAACAACTTCCCGAGATCGGCCGGCTCACGCTGTGGCAAGGCGCGCAAGAGATCCTTATAGAGGAAGTACGCTAAGAGTTGACGGTAATCCGGGGAGGTACCGTCATTCTTCCGACCGGGCGCCAGCCGGTAGACGTCGCATTTGAAGACGGCGTCATCTCCGCCATCGGCACACATCTCCGCGCCGAGGGCGACACCATCGATGCCGGCGGGTTGATCGTTCTTCCCGGTGTGATCGATGCACACGTCCATTTCAACGAACCCGGTCGCGCCGACTGGGAAGGCTGGGAGGCGGGCACGCGCGGCGCCGCGGCCGGCGGCGTGTCAACGGTTCTCGAAATGCCGCTCAACGCCCACCCGCCGACCACGACGGTAGCCGCATTCGACGAGAAAGTTGTATATGCAACTAGAAGCGCCCTGGTCGACTTCGGCCTCTGGGGCGGTCTCGTCCCGCACAACCTGGACAACCTCGACAACCTCGACCGCCTCTACCATCGCGGCCTCATCGGCTTCAAGGCGTTCATGAGTCACAGCGGTATCGACGACTTCCCGCGCCTCACCGACGGGATGCTCGCGATCGGCCTGAAAGCCGCCGCCCGCCTTGGCGCCATCGTTGCCGTACACGCCGAAAGCCAGCGGCTCCTCGACCAGACCGCGACCGAGCAAACCGCCGAGCGTCTCTCGTGGAGGCGCGCCCGGCCGCCGGAGGCCGAAGTCGAAGCGATCCGCCAGCTGATCGGCGCGATGCGAGGCGCCGGACCAAACGTCCGCGCGCACGTCGTCCACGTCAGCTGCGCCGCAGGACTCGCCGAGATCGACTCGGCACGGCGCAACGGCGTGGCGATTACCGCGGAGACTTGTCCGCACTATCTCGCGTTCACGGAGGACGATTTCGAGCGCATCGGGCCGCCCCTCAAGTGCGCGCCGCCGATTCGCGATGCGCGGACGCGCGAGGCGCTCTGGGACGAGGTGCTCGCGGGCCGCGTCGACCTGATCGCCTCCGATCACTCCCCCTGCCCCGCTGCCGACAAGCACAAGGGCGACGACGACATTCGACGCGCGTGGGGTGGCGTGGCCGGAATTCAGGCGACGCTTCCCGTGCTCCTGACCGACGGCGTGCATGCCCGCGGTCTGACGCTCGAACGTGTCGCGCATCTGACGGCCACGTCGCCGGCACAGTTGTTCGGCCTGTTTCCGCGCAAAGGCGCCATCGCCGTGGGCGCGGATGCAGACTTCGCGCTGGTCGATCTGGAGCAGCGCTGGACATTCGAAGCGCGTGACCTGCAGACGCGCAGCGGCGTGAGCCCCTACCTGGGCCGCGAATTCAGAGGAAGAGTCGTGCGGACGATCGTCCGTGGCCGGACGGTCTTTGTCGACGGCCACGTCACCGGCGAGGCGGGATGGGGAACGCTTCAGAAACCTTAGAGCGCCGGCTGAACGAGCTCTACGCGATCGGCGCGGAGCCGGGCGGTGGCGCCTTCCGGCCGCTATATAGCGAGCCGTGGGCCGAGGCGCTCGCACGCGTCGAAGGATGGATGAAAGCCGCCGGCCTCACGACGCGGCGCGACGCGGTCGGCAATCTGTGGGGTCGCATCGACGGAGACGGGAACGCCATCGTGACCGGCTCGCACATCGACACCGTGCGACGCGGCGGACGCTTGGACGGCGCGCTGGGCATCTGCGCCGGACTGACCGCCGTCGAGTCCCTATTAAAGGAAAGAGGCAAGCCCCGCCGCGCGCTCGAGGTGGTCGCCATCTGTGAAGAGGAAGGGTCTCGCTTCGCGACGAATTTTTGGGGGTCGAGAGCAATTACTGGTGCGATTACAGACATCGATCCCGATATCGCCGCCGCCATGCGCGAGCGCGGCTTCGACCCAACCACAATCCACACCGCCGCGCGCGACGACATCGACACATTCGTCGAGCTGCATATCGAGCAGGGAGCGGTGCTCGAGACATCCGGACACCCACTCGCGGTCGTCAGCGCGATAGTGGGGACCGCACATCTCGAATCCACGGTCACGGGCCGCTCCGATCACGCCGGCACGACGCCCATGGATCTGCGGCGTGACGCGCTCGCCGGTGCCGCGGTGATGATCCAGGCGACCGAATCGATTGCGCGCTCGCTCGGCAAGCCGGCCGTCGCGACCGTGGGAAAGATTCAGGTCGAGCCGGATCATATCAACGTGATTCCCGGCCGCGTGCTGTTCACCATCGATCTCCGCCATCCCGAGCTCGCCGCGCGGCGCGCGCTCGAGGAACGGATTCGCTCGGTCTGCGCCACCGTCGCCTCCGAGCGCGGCCTCGGTCTCGACGTCCGTGTGCTCCAGGAGAAGGCGCCCGTGCCGATGCATCCCGACGTTCGCGCGCTGCTCGCTCGCGCCGCGCGCGATGCCGGCGTCGCGGCGACCGAGCTGGTGAGTGGCGCGGGGCACGACGCCCAGATCCTGGCGGCGCGCTGCAAGGTCGGAATGCTGTTTGTGCCGAGTGTGGGCGGGCGGTCGCATTGCCCGGAAGAAACGACGAAGCCCGCCGATCTCGCGGGCGGGCTGCAAGTTCTCACCAGGGCGCTGGAGCTCCTGGCGTATTAGATGAAGCGGGCGAGATCCGGCCCTGCACTCGCGATCTTCGCGGCCACCTCCGGCCAATCGACCGCCAGCGAAAAATCCGCAAACTCGAATCCTGGACCGACGGTGCAGCCGCCCAGCGAGTACGCACCGGTCGAACGCGCCGCCTGCCACGTCCCCGCCGGCACGACGACCGTCGGCCGCGTTTCGCGCGACACCGCACCCAAGCGCAGGCGCCGGAGACCCTTCTGTTCGTCGAACAGCAGCAGCTCGACCGCGTCGCCCTCGTGGAAGTGCCAGATCTCGTCCGACACGACGCGATGCCAGCGGCTGAATTCCCCCGCGACCAGCATGAAGTAGATCGTCGTGATCGCGGCGCGCTCCACCGTGCGCTCCGGCACCTGAACGCGGTGGCGCGAGCGAAACAGCTCGGCGTAATGGCCGCCCTCGGGATGCGGCCGCATGCCGAGGATGGTCAGGAGCTCAGCGGCTCGGGAGTGCATCGATCAGCTCGCGCAGGACGTTCTGGGTCACGGCCCGGCGATATTCCGCCGTTGACCGTACGTCGTCAATGGGCCGGACGTCCTGGGCGACGGCGTGAACGGCGTCGGAATACTTGCGCTCCGCGAGCGCCGACTCCGCCCGTCTCGCACGCAACGGCAATTCAGCGACGGAACCGACCGCCACGCGCGCCGGATCGCGACTCACCGCCATCACGACTTTCGAAATGGCCTGCGCGGCACGCGTGCCGACTTTGCGGAATACGACGTTGCGGCCGAGCGGAAAGCGGACGGCGGTGATGAGCTCGTCGGGTTGGAGCGCGGTCTTCCGGTATCCGGTGAAGAACTCGTCGATCGCGATCGCGCGACGGTCGGTGATGACGATCGCGTCGTAGGCGAGCAGCACGGGAAGCGTGTCGCCCGCCGGCGATGCGTTGGCGAGGTTGCCGCCCAGCGTGCCGCGATTCTGGATTTGCGCCGCGCCGATCGTCCGCGCGGCCGCCGCGAGCGCCGGCACATGCTCGGCCACCTCCCGCGACGCGATGATCCCGTTGTACGGCTCGGCGGCCCCGATCTCCAGCATGCCGTCGACGAGCCGTACACCCTTCAGCTCCGGCAACGACCACACGTCGAGCAGCACGGCCGGGGCCGGAGTCCTGTCTCCCATGGTCCCTGCATGCAGCATCACCATGAGATCTGTGCCGCCTGCGAGCGGACGACACCCTTCCGTTGTTCGGAGCACCTGCACTGCATGTTCGAGACTCTCGGGGCGGAGAAAGGTCATGCCACGCATGCCAGGACCGCCTCGATGATTTTCGTATAGCCGGTACACCGGCACAGATTGCCGGCGAGACCTGCCCGAACGTCATCGGCGCTCGGGCGATTGGTCTGCTGTAGCAAGACGCGGGCCGCGAGCAGCATGCCCGGCGTGCAGATCCCGCATTGCGCGGCGCCATGGGCGATGAACGCGCTCTGAAGCTTGCTCAACGTGCCGTCCGCCGATGCCAAGCCTTCGACCGTCAGCACGTCCTGACCTTCCACCTGCCCCACGGCGATGAGGCAGCTGTTCACGACTTTGCCGTCGATCACCACTGAGCACGCGCCGCACTCCCCTTCGCCGCACCCTTCCTTGGTGCCGGTTTTGCCCAAGTCCTCGCGCAGCACGTCGAGCAGCCGGCGGGCTCCCTCAGTCTCGACGCTGACGGCTGCACCGTTCAGTGTGAATCGAGTGATCACGCCTTCGTACGCCTTTCCACGCCTTCTAACGCCTTTAGGATTTTTTCCGGCGTCGCCGGGATTTCGTCGAGCCAGACCCCGGTCGCATCGTGAATCGCCGCCACGATCGCCGGCGCCGGCCCATCCATCGGCAGCTCACCGATGCCCTTGGCTCCAAACGGACCGCGCGAGTAGGGGTTCTCCACCAAAATGGTGCGGATTCGCGGCGCATCGAGCGCGGTGGGGATCAAATACGTGGCAAGCCGGTCGTTCTGGTAGCCGCCGTCCTTCATCTTGATCTCTTCGATGGTTGCCCAACCGACCGCCTGCAGGCAGCCGCCCTCGATCTGCCCTTCAGCCATCACCGGGTGCAGCGCCTTCCCGCAGTCGACCGCGGTCACGAGATCGGTAACGCGCACCTCGCCCGTCGCGGTGTCGACCGCAACGTCGGCGATCGTGCACGCCCACGCGTAGACGGGGTACGCGTCGCCGCGGTAGGTCGTCTCGTCCCAGTGAATCGAATCGGGCTGGACGTACGACTTCTCGACGCGCAGCGGCAGCTTTTCTCTGGCGGCGCGAGCCTTGATCTCGAGCGCCGCTTCCTGCACCAGACGCCCGACGATCATGGCGGTGCGCGAGGCGACGGTGGGACCCGAGTCCGGAACGAGCGACGTGTCCTGCGGGCTCATGGAGACTCTGTCCAATCCCACACCGAGCGCGTCCGCGGCAAGCTGACAGAAGATGGTCTTGGTGCCCTGCCCGATTTCTGTCGATGCGGTCAGAATGCGGAACGTGCCGTCGGCCAAGGCTTCCATGGCCACCGTACCCTGAAGCTTCTTCTCACCGCTTCCCGTGAAACCGGAACCGTGGAAGACGAGCGAAAGACCCCGCCCCCGCCGAACGTGCCGACTTGGCGACGTGTCGACGTGCGTCGCTGCCTCTAACGCCGCATCCAACACCATCTCACTCCCCACACTCTCCGTGAGCACCTGCCCCGTCGCCGTCGTGTCGTTCAGTCGCAACATCCATTTGCGCCGCAGATCGACACTCGACATGCCGAGCCGTTCCGCCACGTGCTCGACCATCAGCTCGGCGGCAAACAACGACTGCGGCGCGCCGAAGCCGCGAAACGCGCCGTTCGGCGGCGTGTTCGTCATGACGGCGCGCGCGCGAATTCGCACGTTGGGACAGGCGTACGCGCCCGCGGCGTGAATCGCGGCGCGCGAGAGCACGACTGGGGTCAGCGTGCAGTAGGCGCCGCCGTCGAGCACGATCTCGATATCCTGCGCGAGCAGGGTTCCGTCTTTCTTGACGGCGGTGCGATGGCGAATCACGCCGGGATGGCGCTTCGTCGTCGCCGCGAGGTCTTCGTGCCGATCGTAGATCAGACGGACCGGCCGGCCCGCCTTCCGCGCGAGCAGCGCCGCATGAATCGCGACGATCGACGGGTACTCTTCCTTGCCGCCGAACCCGCCGCCGGTCTCCGCCTGAATGACGACCGCCTGCCGGTCGCTGAGCTTCAAGGCCCGCTTCAGCGCGCGATGAACGTAGTAGGGACACTGCAACGACCCGATGATCTTGACCCCGCCGTCGTCCAGCGGAAAAGCAATTGCGCCCTGCGGCTCGATGTAGAGCTGTTCCTGCGACCCGACCTTGAACGTGCGCTCCTCGACGACCTCGACCCCCCCGACCTCCTCGAACGCCTGACCTTTAGCGATTTCCACCGTGCTGAACACCTCCGTCGCGTCCGCGATGTCCAGCACCGGCTGCTCCTGGTGGTACGCGATCCGCACATGTCGCGCGGCCTCTGCAAGGGTGTCGCGGTCGGGCGCCGCAATCAGCAGGATGGGCTCTTCGCGGTGGCGGATTTGGCCTTCGTTCGGGACCAGGACGGGCTGGTCGTCGCGGATCAGGTGGACCACGTTGTCGCCGGGGATGTCGTCCGCGGTCACCAGGGCCACGGCCGACCAATTGAAAGCCGGATCGAGTGTTACGGATTTGATCCGGCCCCGCGGGATGGTCGAGCGGATCGTCTTGCCGAGCCAGGCCCCGGGGGTGACGAGGTCGTCGGTGTAGAGGGCCGTCCCGGTGACTTTCGCCGCACCTTCGCGCCTGGGGACGGACTGGCCGATGGGAGAACGCGTGCGCATCGTGGGTAATAAGAACCCACCCGGGACTGAGGCACAACACTTGCCCATGCCTCCAAAACAGATGGCGGTGACCTCGATCGATACCGAGCCCCGCGCAGAGGCCAGGGTGCTGGCACCCGTGACCCCCGCCTTCGCGGAGATTCTGTCCGAGCCTGCGCTGCAATTCGTGGCAGACCTGGCCCGCCGGTTCGAGCCACGCCGCCGCGAATTGTTGAATCGCCGCGCCGCTCGCCAGCGCGAATTCGACGCCGGCGCCCTCCCGACCTTCCTGCCGAGCACCGCGGACGTGCGGGGTGCGGACTGGCGCGTGGCGCCGATCCCCCGGGACCTGATGGATCGGCGCGTTGAGATCACCGGCCCCGTGGACCGCAAGATGGTGATCAACGCGCTGAACTCAGGCGCGCACGTCTACATGGCGGACTTCGAGGACTCGAATTCCCCGACCTGGCGGAACACCATCGAGGGGCAGATCAACCTGCGCGACGCCGTCGCCGGCACGATCGCGTTCGCGGCGGCGGAAAAGCAGTACGCGCTGAATCCCAGGACGGCGACGCTCATGGTCCGGCCGCGCGGCTGGCACCTGATCGAGCGTCACGTCACCGTGGACGACGTCGCGATCTCGGCGTCGCTGTTCGACTTTGGATTGTTCTTCTTCCACAACGCGCAGGCGCTGATCGCCAAGGGCTCGGGGCCGTACTTCTATCTCCCCAAGCTCGAGAGCCATCTCGAAGCGCGGCTCTGGAACGACGTCTTCGTCGCCGCACAGGCGGCGCTCGGCATCCCGCGCGGCACGATCCGCGCGACCGTGCTGATCGAGACGATCCCCGCCGCGTTCGAGATGGACGAGATCCTGTACGAGCTGCGCGACCACTCGGCGGGACTGAACTGCGGGCGCTGGGACTACATCTTCAGCTTCATCAAGAAGTTTCGCGGCCGCGCGGACTTCGTGCTGCCCGATCGGGCGCGCGTGACGATGGACCGCCATTTCTTGAAATCCTATGTCGACTTGCTGATCCGCACCTGCCACCGCCGCGGCATCCATGCGATGGGCGGCATGGCGGCGCAAATCCCCATCAAGGGCGACCCGGTGGCGAATGCCGCGGCGCTCGAGCGGGTCCGGCAAGACAAAACGCGGGAGGTGCAGGCCGGTCACGACGGCACCTGGGTCGCACATCCGGGTCTCGTGCCGGTCGCCAGTGAGGCATTTGCCTCGCTGGCCGCCTTCCACCAGCTCGCGAAGCTGCGCGAGGACGTGCACGTTACGCCGCGGGATCTGCTGACCGTGCCCGAAGGCGCAATCACGGAAGCGGGCCTCAGGACGAACATCGATGTCGGGATTCGGTATCTCGAGTCCTGGCTGCGCGGCGTCGGCTGCGTGCCGATCTACAATCTCATGGAGGACGCCGCGACCGCGGAGATCTCGCGCTCGCAGGTGTGGCAGTGGGTCAGGCACGGCGCGCGGTTGTCGGATGGCGGCGGCCGCGTGGTGACGCACGCGTTGGTGGAGTCGATCATCGCCGAAGAGATGGAGCAGAAAAACTTGCGCGGCGGCAAGTTCGAGCTCGCCGCGCGCCTGTTCAATGACCTGATGACGGGCTCGGACTTCCCCGAATTTCTCACCCTGGTGGCGTATGAACATCTCGAGTAACGGCAAAGGCAAACGTGGCGTGACGCAGCGGGAATTCGTCGCGGAGCTCGATTTACGCTGGCGCAGCGACCGGCGCTGGCAAGGCATCACGCGCACCTACGGCCCGCAGGACGTCTATCGCCTGCGCGGCACGCTGCCGATTCAACACACGCTCGCAAGTCACGGCGCCGCGCAGCTCTGGAAGCTCATGCGCGAGGAGCCGTACGTCGCGGTGCTCTCCGCCGTCACCGGGAACCAGGCGGTGCAGGAAGTGCGCGCCGGACTGAAGGCGATCTACATCAGCGGCTGGCAAGTCGCGGCCGACGCCAATGAGGCGATGGCGATGTATCCCGACCAGAGCCTCTATCCGTCCGACAGCGTCCCGAGTCTCGTGCGGCGCATCCAGAACGCGCTGCGGCGCGCCGACGAGATCCACCACATGAACGGCGACCACACGATCGACTGGTACGTGCCGCTCGTCGCCGATGCCGAGGCGGGCTTCGGCGGCGTGCTGAACGCGTACGAGCTCATGAAGCAGATGATCGCCGAAGGCGCCGCCGGCGTGCATTTCGAGGACCAGCTGTCGTCGGTGAAAAAGTGCGGCCATTTGGGCGGCAAGGTGCTCGTGCCCACCAGCGAATTCATCGCGAAGCTCGTCTCGGCGCGCCTGGCCGCTGACGTGTGCGGCGTCGAGACGATTCTGATCGCGCGCACCGACGCGAACAGCGCCGCGCTGCTGACGAGCGACGTCGACGAATACGATCGGCGCTGGTGCACCGGCGAGCGCTCGCCCGAGGGATTCTTCGTCGTCAAAGACGGCGTCGAAGCGGCGATCGCCCGCGCGCGCGCGTATGCGCCGTACGCCGACATGCTGTGGTTCGAGACCGCCAAGCCCGATCTCGCCGAGGCGAAGCAGTTCTCGGAAGCGATCCTGCGGGAGTATCCCGGCAAGCTGCTCGCGTACAACTGTTCTCCGTCGTTCAACTGGAAGCGCCATCTCACGGACAGCCAGCTCGCCTCGTTCCAAAGAGAGCTCGGCGCGATGGGGTACAAATTCCAATTCGTCACGCTGTCGGGCTTCCACGCGCTGAATCACGGCATCTTCTCGCTCGCGCAGGACTATAAGGAGCGTGGCATGGCTGCCTATGCCGACTTGCAGTCGCGCGAATTCGCGGCCGAGCGGGAGGGATACGAGGCGATCCGGCACCAGGAGTTTGTGGG
>DATDEZ010000037.1:0-2801 GCA_036522875.1 Gemmatimonadales bacterium
ATCAAGATCGCGCTCAGCGTGAACGGCGAGGCGGCGGAAGTCGCGTTCGCGCCCCACAAGACGCTCCTCGAGGTGTTACGCGAGGATCTCGGCCTGACCGGCACGAAGCACGGCTGCGAACTCGGCGAATGCGGGACCTGCTCCGTGCTGCTCGATGAAACGCCCGTGCTCTCGTGTCTCGTGCTGGGACTCGCTTGCGACGGCAAACGCGTGCGGACCGTCGAAGGCATGGCGCAAGGCGGTAAGCTCCATCCGCTCCAGGAGACGTTCGCCGATCTCGGCGCGGCACAATGCGGCTACTGTACGCCGGCATTTCTGCTAACCGCCGAAGCCCTCCTCGCAGCCAATCCGAAGCCGAGCAGAGACGAGATCAAGGAAGCCCTGGCCGGAAACCTCTGCCGCTGCACCGGCTACCTCAAGATTTACGAAGCGATCGAGCTCGCCGCCGAGCGGATGCAGCGTGCATAGAATCATCGGCAAAGCGCTGCGGAAAGTGGATGCCGTCGCGAAGGTGACGGGCGCGACTCGCTTCGCCGACGACCTCGCGTTTCCGCGCATGCTCTTCTGCAAGCTGCTGCGCAGCACGCAGCCCCACGCGCGCATCGTTTCGATCGATACGGCGGCCGCGACGAAGCTCGACGGCGTGATTGCCGTGCTGACCGGACACGACCTGCCGATTCCGTTCGGGATTCTGCCCGTCTCGCAGGACGAGCACGCGCTCTGCCTGGAGAAGGTGCGGTTCATCGGCGATCCGGTCGCCGCGGTGGCCGCGACGACGGAAGAGACCGCGACGGCAGCGCTGGACCTCATCAAGGTCGTCTACGAGCCGCTCAAGTCGTTCGCCTCCGCCGAAGAGGCCGTCCTCAACCCCGAGCCGCGGATCCACGACTACGGCGACAGCGGCAACCTGCACAAGGTGATCGACCTCGAGTTCGGCGATACCGACGCCGCAATCGCCGCGGGCGACTTCGTGCGCGAGGACCTGTTCTTCTTCGAGGGGAACACGCACCTGCCGATGGAGCAGCATGCGGCCGTCGCGACGTGGTCGCCGGATCGCAAAGTCACCCTATGGAGCTCGACGCAGACGCCGCACTACGTCCATCGCGCATTGGCCAAGGTGCTCGAGCTCCCGCCCGCGCGGATTCGCGTCATCGCGACGCCTAACGGTGGCGGCTTCGGCGGCAAAAGCGATCCGTTCAATCACGAGATCGCGGTCGCCAAGCTCGCCATGATGACCGGACGCCCGGTCAAGATCACGCTGACGCGCGAAGAAGTCTTCTACTGCCACCGCGGACGCCACCCGACGCTGATGTCGGTGCGGACGGGCGTGAAGAAGGATGGCGCGATCACCGGCATGCACTTCCGCTCACTGCTCGACGGCGGCGCGTATGGCTCCTACGGCGTGGCGAGCACCTACTACACAGGCGCGCTGCAAACGGTGACGTACAACATTCCCCGCTATCACTTTCAAGGCGCGCGGGCGTTCACGAACAAGGCGCCGTGCGGCCCCAAGCGTGGCCACGGGACGCCGCAGCCGCGCTTCGCGCTCGAAGTGCATCTCGACAAGATTGCCGAAGAGCTCCGCATCGATCCCGCCGAGCTGCGCCTCAAGACACTGGTGCCGCCCAACTCCCTCACGGCCAACTATCTCCGCATCGGCTCGATGGGGCTCGGCACCTGCATCCGGAAGGTGGTCGAAGGGTCCGGTTGGAAACAGAAGTTTCGGAAACTGCCGGGGGGGCGCGGCGTCGGCCTCGCGTGCTCGAGCTACATCTCGGGCGCCGGGCTGCCGATCTACTGGAACAACATGCCGCATTCGGGCGTGCAGCTGAAATGCGATCGGGGCGGCGGCGTCACCGTCTTCTGCGGCTCGACCGAAATCGGTCAGGGCTCCGACTCCGTTCTCGCCTACGTCGTCGCTGAAGTCCTCGGCGTCGATCCGTTCGAGGTGGCCGTCGTCACCGCCGACACGGATCTCACACCGGTCGATCTCGGAAGCTACTCCAGCCGAGTGACGCTGATGACCGGCAACGCCGCGCTGCAAGCGGCCGAGCGCGCGCGTCAAATCCTCGCGCTGCATGCGGCGAAGAAACTCGGCGTCCCGGTCGACCGCCTCACGTTCGCCGAGTCGCGAGTCTTCGTCGCCGACGATCGCAAGAAAAGCCTGTCGTTCGCCGAGGCGGTGCAGCTCGCGGAGGCCGCCGAAGGAACGATCGGCACGACCGGGTCGTATACGCCGCCGCAGAGCGCCGGGAAATACCGCGGCTCGGGCGTGGGACCGTCGCCCGCCTACTCGTACAGCGCGTGCGTGGCCGAAGTGGAAGTGGATCCCGAGACGGGCATCGTGCGGGTGCCGACGATCTGGATCGCGCACGACGTCGGCCGATCGATCAACTCCGCGTCGGTCATCGGTCAGGTCGAGGGCTCGATCTACATGGGACTCGGCGAAGCGCTGATGGAGGAGATGGCGTACCGCGGCAATCGCAAAGTCGTCCACAAGATTCCTTCGCTGCTCGAGTACAAGAGCCCGACCACGCTCGAGATGTGCGACGTCGTCACGTATCTGGTCGAGGACCCGGATCCCAACGGCCCCTTCGGCGCGAAAGAAGTCGGCCAGGGCCCGCTGCTGCCCGTGATGCCTGCCGTGGCCAATGCGGTCCATGACGCCGTCGGCGTCCGAATCGACGAAGTGCCGATCACGCCGGAAAAAGTGCTCAAGGCACTGCGCCGCAAGGCGAAAGGCGAGCCCGCCCGCTACGGTCCCGACGGCTTTCCCGAGATCCCCTGGCCCGAACCCACGC
>DATDEZ010000038.1:0-4552 GCA_036522875.1 Gemmatimonadales bacterium
CCTGGCGCGGGCCGCGGACCGCGCCGGCGTGGCGGCGCGCCAGGCGCGGGAGCGAGCGACTCGACCTGAGCACGCGCCGCGCCGGAGAACGATTCGATGCGCGAGCGTGCGTCGCGATAGGCCGCGTGTGTCGCCACCGCGGCGTCGTACATCTCGCGCGTGAGCACCGCGAGCTGTTGCAGCCCCGCGACAGGCGCCTTTGCGCGCGGATCGAGACGGACCACGAGCGGCTGCGTGAACGCCGTGCCGTTCACGGTGAGACGCACCGTGTACCGGCCGGGCGCGGCCCACGGCGCGAACGGTCCGTGCACGCTGCGGTGCGGCACCGCGCCCGTGGCGTTGACCTCGCCGGCCCGCTGCACGCTGTCGGGCGCGAGCGGCTGATAGCGCATGTCCCACAGGAAGCGATGGACGCCGGCACTCGCCGCCAGGCGGGGCCGCGGCGCAGGCCAGTAGAGCGGCAGCGTGCAGTCGGGCGCGCCCGGATGGGCGCGGCAGACCGCATCGTAGCCCGCCGGATCGATGGCGGGATCGGGTCCCGGCGCGGAGTCGGTGCTCGCATAGCTGCGAACGACTTTCCCGCGACTGTCCACGATCTCGAGCGTCGCGGTGCCCGCATCGCTCGGCAGGAAGTAATCGATGACGGCACCGTCGGGAGGATTCTCGCCCGCCGGCAGCTCGGGCGGCCACGGCGTCGGCTCGTTGTTGCCGAAGCGGACGCGGATCGCGGTCGCCGGCTTCACGAGGTACGCTCGCCCCGCCGTCGCCGCTCGGCGCACCGCGGCCTGTTGCCGCAGCGGGCTCAGGTCGTCGAGAATCCAGAACCCGCGCCCGTGCGTGCCGGCGACGAGATCCGAGTCCTTCACCTGAATGTCGCGCACCGAGATCGCCGGCATGTTGAGCCGGAGCGACTGCCAGTTGGCGCCGTCGTCGAACGAGACCCAGACCTGCACGTCGGTCGCCGCGTACAAGAGTCCCGGCGTGCGCGGGTCTTCGCGAATCGAATTCGCCACCGCATTGGGCGCGATGCCGTTGTCGATCTCGGTCCAGGTCTTGCCGCCGTCGTGCGTGCGCCAGAAGTGCGGGCGTGCATCGTCGATCCGCAGCGTATTCGCCGCCGCGTACGCGGTCCGCGTATCGAAATGCCCCGCCTCGATGTTGAAGATGCGGGTCCACGGCGTGATCTCGCGCGGCGTCACGTTCTTCCACGTGGCTCCGCCGTTCTGCGTCACCTGGATGTAGCCGTCGTCCGTCCCCGCCCAGATGACGCCGACACTCCGCGGTGAGGGCGAAAGCGCAGTGATGGCGCCGCGCGGCGTCGGCGTGACACCCTTCGCGTATTTCCCGGCGCTCGCGGGAATCGCCCACGTCTGGCGCGCGAGATCGGGGCTGATACGCGTCCACGTGTGGGCATGATCCGTCGACCGCCACACCGCGTTCGATGCATAGAACAACACATCGGGCCGCACCGGTGACCAGATCAGCGGCATCGTCCGCACGTTGCGGTTGAACTTGTCCCCGCGCGCCGTCGCGTCCGGGCCGACCTGGCTCGTCTGCCCCGTCCGCCGGTCGTAGCGGGAGACGCTCGTGCGCGCGCTGCCGAACACGATGTCCGGATCGCGCGGGTCCGGCGCCGCCATCCCGTACTCCTGGATGTTGGCGGGATGCCAGTCGTGGAAGGTGATTTCGCCGTCGTCCGATCGACTGGACACGCACAGCGAGCCGGAATCTTGCTGGCCGCTGCAGACGCGGTACGGGAAGGCGTTGTCCGTGGTGACGTGATACACGGCGGCGGTCGACTGATTGTACCAGTTGCTCCACGACGCGCCGCGATTGGCCGACACGACCGCGCCCTGGTCCGAGACCGCGAGAATCAAGTTCGCGTCGTTGGGATCGATCCAGATGCGCTGATAGTCGTCGCCGCCGGGCGAGCCGCGCACCGCGGACCACGACGTCCCGCCGTCCTCGGTGCGCCACATGACGATGGATGCCGAGTAGACGACGTTCTCGTTCTGGGGATCGACGACGATCGGCGGCAGGTCGCCGCCGCCGATGCGCCCGAGCGGCCGGTCATCCGCCGTCGCCGCCGCGGTGTCACCGACGACCGTCGCGCCAGGGATGCGCGTGCGCAACGTCCAATGGGCGCCGCCGTCGCTCGACTTATAGAAGCTGACCGGGCCCGACCCGCCCGCCGGATTCACCGACGCGACCATCGTGTAAACGACCTGCGGATTGCTCGGCGCGATCGCGATGTTGGCTTCGAGCACCTGCGGCAAACCGTCGCTGAGCTGTGTCCAGGTCGTCCCACCGTCGGTAGACTTGTAGATCCCGCCGGCGCCGGGCGCCGAGGAATCGGGTCCGAACGACGCCGCCTCCCAGAACGTCTGTTGCTGTTGCCACAGCGTGGCGTAGACGGTGCTCGGGTTGCTCGGATCGATGCGCACTTCGTTGGCGCTCGTGTACTCGTCCTTGTACAGCACTTTCTCGAACGTCTTGCCGCCATCCGTCGAGCGGTACACGCCGCGCTCGGCGTTCGGCCCGTAGGGGTGGCCGAGCGCCGCGACGAACAGGCGATCGGGATTCGTCCGGTCGACGTCCACGTAGGCGATCATCTGCGTCGAATCGAGCCCGAGGTGCATCCAGGTGCGGCCGGTATCGTTGGAGCGGTACATGCCGTATCCGGTCGCGAGATCGGGCCGGATGATGCCGGCACCGGTGCCGACGTAGATGATTCCCGCGTTCGACGGCGCAACCGCTATCGCGCCGATCGATCCCGTGGCTTCACGGTCGAACAACGGCACCCAGTTCGCGCCGTAATCGGTCGAGCGCCACACTCCGCCGTTATCGAACCCGATGTACAGCGCCGGCGGATTCCCCGCGACGCCGGCGAGCGCGCGCGCGCGTCCGGCGCGCGACGGGCCGATCGAGCGCCAGCGCAGCGCCGCGGCGGGGTTCGGGGTTTGAGCGCGAACGGACGAGACCGCCGTCGCACACAGCACGGCGGCAGCAACGATCGGCAAAGTTCTCACTGCAACCTCGGATGTCGGAAAGAAGGTGCGACTAGGGAACGACGATGCGCAGTGTGTCGGCAGGATGAGAATGACACGTGATCAGGGTGCTGCCGGACGGGCCCGCCGCGGTTTGGCTGTACGTTCCGCCAGGAATCGTCCCAACCCCGATGGACTGGTGCGCGATCCCGACGCCGCCGTTGCTGTGGATGATGTGACTCAACGTGTCGTCGTTCCTGAACGTCACGACCGTGCCTGCGTTCACGAATAGCGAATCCCGATTCGGATATGGCCAATGGGCGGCGCTTCCGCGCACGATCGGGATCACGAATTCGTTGGCGACCGTGATAGCCGTCGCGGCGGCATGCTGACGCGAGCCGATGGTCGCGCCGATCGAGATCGCGCGACCGGTCGGCGCGGGACCGCCATTCGTCGGAATGGCGATCGTCACATTCGCCGTGGTTTGACCGTTGAGGCTGAGCGTCACCGGACCTACGGGCGGCGTCACGGTCCACGTCGTGTCGGCGCCAGTGACGGTGAGGGCAACCGTCCCCGAATCGCCGATGGACGTGAGGTGGACATGTACCAGGACCTGCGTGCCGAGTGTCGTTGCCGCCGGCGTGTCGACGACGACCGTGAAGTCGGGCGCGGGCCCGCCGCCCGAGTCGGAGCCGCACGCGCTCGCGCGCCAACCCAGCACCGCGATAGCGGCAACCCAAGCGGCCGATTTCCAGTGGCGGGACATGGCTTTGAAATGACGCTTCCCGACGGCTGCCGTCAAGCACCTAGAGCTTGATCCGCAGCACCGTGCGGCCGATCAGCGCGGAGACCGCGATGATCAGCAGCTGCATCGAGCTCTCCCCGAACGCCTCGCCGACATCCGCGCGCGCGATGTTGTGCAGGCGGCTGATGTCGACGGGCCGGCTCGCGATCGCGGACACGAGCACCAGCGACACGCCGCACACGACCGCCGTCACGGCCACGAGCCACCCGAACCGCGCACCGACGCGCCCCATGCTGTCGAGACCGAGCCGCTCGAGCAGGGTGCGATGCGAAGCGAGCCGGCGGCGCGACCGCCACTGGCGCAACGCTCCCACAATCCAGTCCCAATTGAGCGCAAGGTGCAATCCCACGACTCCGAGCGTTACACTCGCGATCACCGTATGCAACGGGTGCCAGAGCTGCAGCGTGCTCGCGCCGAGGCCGAGGGCCGGAACCACGAAGCGTGAGACCATCAGGCCGGAGAATATCGTGAGCACCATCAGCACGTACAGCGTCCCGTTGAGCCACGCGTTGAATTGCGCTCGCCGGGGGGCCGTGCGATAGCGGCCGAGCGCGGCCGTGATCCAACGCCAGTTGACGAGCAGGTGCAGCGCGAGGAGCACGGCAAACGCGATACTCACCCACTCGTGCCCCGCGAGTCCCGTCGTGACGGGCTCTTCCAGCGGGGCCAAGAGTAGGAGCAAGGCTACGTCCAGCCAGAAGAGAAACCGTGCCCGTCGCATCGCCCGGCATTATACCCAACCCTGTAAACTTCGGTCATG
>DATDEZ010000039.1:0-2038 GCA_036522875.1 Gemmatimonadales bacterium
TGCGCCCCTTCCTTATATAAGAGATCGGCCAGGTAATAGCCGACGTGGCCGCAGCCCTGCACCGCGATCGTCTTGCCCTTCAGCGCATCGTCCCCATAGCGATGCTTGGCGCACGCCTTGATGCCGCGATACACGCCGAACGCCGTCACGGGCGACGGATCGCCCGACTTGCCGATCAGTCCCGTCACGTGATTCGTCTCGGCCTTGATGAACTCCATGTCGCCCACCGACGTGCCGACGTCCTCCGCCGTGATGTAGCGGCCACCCAGCGCCTCGACGTGGCGGCCGTGCATGCGGAAGATCGGCTCGCGGTTGCGGATCTTGTTGTCGCCGATGATCACGGACTTGCCGCCGCCCAGATTGAGCCCGGCGACCGCGGCTTTGTAGGTCATGCCGCGCGCGAGCCGCAGGCAGTCGATCAGCGCCTCGCGGTCGGTCGCATAGTTCCAGAACCGCGTGCCGCCGAGCGCGGGGCCGAGCGTCGTGTCGTGAATCGCGATGATGCCGCGGTAGCCGGAGGACGGCTCGTACACGAGCGACACCTGCTCGTGCGCGTGCTCCTCGAGCAGCGCGAACAGCGCCGTGGACTCCTCTTTCTTAGCGACGGAGCGCGCGGGCGATGACGATTCGCTGGATTTCACTGGTGCCTTCATAAATCTCGGTGACCTTTGCGTCGCGGAAAAGTTTTTCGACGGGGAAGTCCCGCATGTACCCGTACCCCCCGAAGAGCTGCACGGCCTGCGTGGTGACCCACATCGCGGTTTCGGACGCGAACAGCTTCGCCATGCTGGCGTAGAGCGACACGTCTTCGCCGGCGTCTTTGCGCGCGGCGGCGCGGTGCGTCAGCGCGCGCGCCGCTTCGACGCGCGTCGCCATATCGGCGAGCTTGAATTGCACGCCCTGGAAATCGCCGATCGGCTTTTCGAATTGCTTGCGCTCGCGCGTGTATTGCAGGCAATGCTCGAGCGCGCGCCGCGCGATCCCGACGCCCTGCGCGCCGATGCCCAGCCTGCCGGCGTCGAGCCCTTCCATCGCATACACGAACCCCATACCCTCGTCGCCGAGCATCTGATCGGCCGGAAGACGCAGATCGTTGAGCGCGATGCCCGCCGTGTTCGACGCCCGGAGGCCCATCTTGTCCTCGGGTTTGGCGGCCTCGTAGCCTTTCGTGTCCGTCGGCACGATGAACGTCGAGATCCCTTTGGCGCCGCGGCGCGCGCCCGGTTTATCGGTGCGCACCATGATCATCATGAGATCGGCAGTGCCGGCGTTCGTGGCCCACGCCTTGGCGCCGTTCAGCACCCAATCCTTGCCGTCCTTCGTCGCCTGCGACTGCAACGACGCCGCGTCCGAGCCCGATTCCGGCTCCGACAGCGCGAAGCCGGCGAGGATTTCGCCGCGCGCCATCGGCTTGAGCCAGCGCTCTTTCTGTTCCGGCGTGCCGTGCTTCACGAGCATCGTCGTCGGGATCGCGTTATGGATGCCGATCGAGACGGCGAACGCGGCATCGGCGGCCGACAGCTCCTCCAACACCATCAGGTAGGTGACGGTATCGATCGCCATGCCGTCGTACTCCTCCGGCGTACACATGCCGAGGAAGCCGAGCCGGCCGATCTCGGCGATCGCCGCGCGCGGGAACTCGCACGTGCGGTCCCACTCGGCGGCGAACGGCTCGATCTTTTCTTTCGCGAACTCGCGCGCGAGCTCGACGACCTGCTCGCGGATGTCAGTCGCGGTAGACATAGAACCCCACGCCCGATTTTCTGCCCAGTCGTCCCGACGCGACCATCTCCCTGAGCAGTCGTGCCGGCCGGTATTTCAGATCGCCGAAGCCGTCTTGTAAGACTTCCATGATCGCGAGGCAGACGTCGAGCCCAATCAGGTCCGCGAGCGCGAGCGGCCCCAGCGGATGCTTCATGCCCAGCGTCATCACCTGATCCACCGCCTCGGCCGTCGCGATGCCTTCCTGCACACAGAGGATCGCTTCATTGATCATCGGCATCAGCACGCGGTTGGACACGAACCCAGGGGCGTCCTG
>DATDEZ010000040.1:0-15610 GCA_036522875.1 Gemmatimonadales bacterium
AGCCAGCGGCGCCAGGACTCGACGCCCAGGTTCATGTAGACGCCGAAGCCCTCCTGGTGGCGATCGTTGTCCCAGTCCACCCAGCTCAGGTTGAATGGATCGCCGTCGACGCGCTCGGTCGCCGCGTCGGCGAAGTTCGCGAAGTTGGGGAGCTTTCGGTTCGACGCGTTCGCGCCGAACATCGGCATCATCTTGAATCCCAGCCGCTGGCCTTCCTGAATCAGACGCTTGAATCCCGCTTCGCCGCCCATGCGCGGCGCGGCCTGATAGGTCGGATAGTCCCAGTAGTAGCGGCCGTCCCACGCGGAAATGAACGCCAGCACCTGGGCCGGGGAGATCTGCGTCGCGATCCAGCGCAGAATATCGAGCATGCGCGCGTAGTCGTTGAAGATGTAGCCGGTGAAGTGCATGCCATGAAGTGTGACGACGAGTTGTGTCTTCCGCAGCCAGTCCGGAACATCCGAGCGGGTTTCCCAACGCGGGAAGTGATACGCCCGCTCGAGATGCTCGTAGTGCGGCTGGACAGCAGCCTCGAGTGATGCCGCACGCCGCACGCTCCACGTTGGGACCTGGACAGTTTGCCGATCCATCCAGCCTTCGACTTCGTGTACCAGCTCGACTTTGTAGCCCTGCTCGCCGGGCTGAAAGTAGAACCGCTTCGCGCGCACGCGATCGTCGAGCGACGAGAGCGCGATGCACCCTCCGTCGCTGCCTTGCACTACGGTGACCGGTGTGCCGAGTCCCCATGCCGTGTTGTCGCCCCAGAGATCGCCGGCGCCGAACGGATAACCCCAGAGCACCTCGTCGTCTTTGGGATCGAACGGCTCGCCGCCTCCCGCCGAAAGTTTGCCGCGCGGGATGCCTCGCACGACGACTGTGACGGCTTTGATCGGCTGATCCATTTGTGCCGTGACGTCGCACAACACGGCGTCACCATCTTTGCGGAGCCGCGCCTCGACGCGTCCCTCAGCCTTCAGCTGGCCACCTGCCGACGTGAGACGTGCCGATGTGAGCGTCAGCGCGTCACCAGATCCCTCGGCTGCCATCGCGCTCGCGTCCAACGCGTACGCGTTCTCGCGCGTGAACACGAGAAATCCGAATCGCAGCCCTGCGAACTCGACCGACGGCTCGGGGAAATCGAAGCTGAACTTCATGAACGCCCGGCCGCGCGGCGGCACGAACACATCGCTGGTCGATGTCAGCGGCAGAATTGCGGGAGCTGGGAATCGGGAGCCGGGAGCAGGAGGAAGCAGGGATCCTGCCCCCACCGCGCCCATAGCCATCAACCAATCCCGGCGTGAAATTGAGTCGCTCATATGGCGGGCCTCGACTGGGTCATCATCGCGCTGTACTTCGCCATGCTGCTCGGCGTGGCGTGGTGGGTCGCGCGGAAGAACCGCGACACCACCGACGACTATTTCCTCGCCGGCCGCAACCTCGGCTGGTTTCTGGTCGGCGCGTCGATCTTCGCCTCCAACATCGGGTCCGAGCACGTCGTCGGCCTGGCGGGCGCCGGCGCGACCAGCGGCGTCGCCCTCGCGCACTACGAGCTCCATGCCTGGTGCCTGCTCGTGCTCGGCTGGGTCTTCGTCCCATTCTATTCGCGCGCGCTCGTCTACACCATGCCGGAATTCCTGGGGCGCCGCTTCTCGCCGACGGCGCGCTGGGTCCTGTCGGTCATCACGCTCGTGGCGCACGTGTTCACGAAGTTCGCCGTCTCGATTTTCGCTGGCGGCATCGTGTTCGCGACGCTGTTGCCCGAAGTCTCGATCCACATGGGCGGCGCCACGTTCAACAGCTTTTGGATCGGGTCGGTGGCCGTGCTGCTGCTCACCGGTCTCTACACCGTGCTCGGCGGCATGCGCGCCGTGGCGTACACCGACGCGGTGCAGACCTTCATTCTGATCGCGGGCTCGGGACTGCTCACGCTGTTCGGACTCTCGAAGCTCGGCGGCTGGCACGCGCTACGGGAAGTGTTGAATCCCGATTTGTTCAACCTCTGGAAGCCCGTGATCCCCGCGGGGGTGGAAGGCACCTGGGCGCCGGTCAAGGAGGCCGGCCGCATCGCCTGGTATTTCAACGACAACTACCCGTGGCCGGGCATGTTGCTCTGTGCCCCCATCATCGGGCTGTGGTACTGGTGCACCGACCAGTACATCGTGCAGCGCGCGCTCGCTGCCAAAGACGAAGGCACCGCGCGTCGCGGCAGCATTTTCGCCTCCTACCTCAAGCTCTCACCGGTTTTCCTGTTCATCATCCCGGGACTGATCGCCCTCGCGCTCGCCAAGACGGGCAAGGTCGCGGGGCTCGGCGCGATGGTGGACGCACAGGGCAACGTCATTCCGCAGGCCGCGCAGGCGGCGTTCCCGCTCATGGTGAAGGATTTGTTGCCGGAAGGCCTGCGCGGCATCGTCGTCGCGGGGCTGCTCGCGGCGCTCATGAGCTCGATGGCCGGCGCCTTCAACGCGTCGTCCACGCTGTTCACCATGGATCTCTACACCAAGTTCAGGCCGAATGCCTCGCAGCATCGGCTCGTGTGGGTCGGGCGGATCGCGACCGCGGCGATGGTCGTGATCAGTCTCCTGTGGATTCCGGTGATTCAGGGCGCGCGCGGGCTCTACGATTACTTGCAGGGCGTGCAAGGGTATCTCGCGCCGCCGATCTTTACCGTATTCGTGTTCGGCATCTTCAACCGGCGCTTGAACTCGAAGGGCTGCCTCGCCGCCCTGCTGGTCGGATTCGTGCTCGGTGTGTTTCGGCTTCTCGTCGACACGCCGGTCAGCCTGCACCTCGCCGGATTCGCGAACGGCTACACGCCGGGCTCGTTCCTGTGGATCGTCAACAACGTCTACTTCCAGTACTACAGCGTCTTCATCTTCATCGTCTCGGTCGTGATCATGTTTGCCGTCAGCTACGCGACCGCGCCGCCGCGCGTCGAGCAGCTCACCGGGCTGACGTACGCCACCATCCCGCCCGAGGCGCGCGCCGAGTCACGCGCGAGCTGGGGCAGGCGCGAGGTGATCGGCTCGGCAATCGTGCTGCTGCTGATTCTCGCCTGCTACCTCTACTTCCGAGGCTAGATCGTGATCGCCCTGTGCACGCTCCTCTTGCAGATGCAGACGATCAATTTCGATCACGACTGGCGCTTTCATCTCGGCGATGTCGGCGGCGCGCAGGCGGTTGCCTTCAACGACTCCGGCTGGCGGCGCCTGGATGTGCCGCACGATTGGAGCATTGAAGGCACGTTCAGCGAGCAGAATCCCGCCGGCGCCGGGGGCGGCGCGCTGCCCGGCGGTGTCGGATGGTACCGCAAGACCTTCACCATGTGGGCGCCTGACAGCGACCGGGTGGCGTACATCGAGTTCGATGGCATCTATCGCAATAGCGAGGTCTGGGTAAACGGCACCTACCTCGGCAAGCGTCCCTACGGGTATAGCTCGTTCCGTTACGAGCTGACCCCACACCTGCAGTACCATGCGCCCAATGTCATCGCGGTCCGCGTCGACAACTCGCAGCAGCCTAACTCCCGCTGGTACTCCGGCTCCGGCATTTATCGTCATGTGCGCCTGGTGACGAGCGATCCCGTCCACGTCGATCACTGGGGCACGTATGTCACGACGCCGAGTGTGACGGACGACTCGACGCGCGTCACCATTCGGACCACGCTCCGCGACGAGCGCCACAGCGGGCAACGGGTGGCACTGCAGACCACGCTGTTTGATTCCGCGGGCAATCACCTGGCGAGCGTGTCCACAGTAGTGGACGTTCCCGGCGATTCGGTTGTGACGATCGCGCAGGACTTCACGCTGCCGCACCCGGTCCGCTGGTCGCTCGAGCGGCCGTATATGTACCACGCTCGCTCCGAGGTCAGGTGCGGCCACAAGATCTGCGACAGCTACACCACGCCGTTCGGCGTCCGGTCGTTCGAGTTTCGCGCCGACTCGGGCTTCTTTCTCAACGGCCGCCACGTCAAGATCCGCGGCGTGTGCCTGCACCACGACCTCGGCGCGCTCGGCGCCGCCGTGAACACCCGGGCGATCGAGCGCCAGCTCGAGATCATGAAAGCGATGGGAGCGAACGCCCTGCGCACGTCCCACAACCCGCCGGCCCCCGAGCTGCTCGACCTGACCGACCGCATGGGCATCATCGTGCTGGACGAAGCGTTCGACATGTGGAAGAAGGAGAAGACGAAGTTCGATTACCATCTCGACTGGGACCAATGGCACGTGCGCGACCTGACTGACATGGTCGTGCGCGATCGCAATCATCCCAGCGTATTCATGTGGAGCATCGGGAACGAAGTGATGGAGCAGTGGACGAACGACGACTCGACGGCGGCGCCGATCGCGCGCGAGCTGGCCGGCATCGTCCATCAGCTGGATCCCACGCGACCGGTGACGCAGGCCGCGAACAACGGGAGCCCGCAGAATCCTGTTTTCCACGCCGGCGCGCTCGACCTGCTCGGCCACAACTATCACCACGAAGTGTGGGCCGATTTCCCCGCGCAGTATCCCGGCGCCAAGTTCCTCATCACGGAGGCGATGTCCGCGCTAAACAGCCGCGGCGTCTACACATTCCCGGCCGACAGCGTCTTCGATTACCACACGCCGTACGAGAAGGACAAAGGGCCGCAGCCGCCCGCGAACGGCCGGCTGTCGTCGTACGACAACTCGCACGCGTTCTGGGGCTCGCTGCACGAGACGTCGCTACGCCTGTTCGAGCGCTATCCGTTCCTGTCGGGCATCTTCATCTGGCAGGGTATCGACTACCTCGGCGAGCCCACGCCCTACGAATGGCCCGCCCGCAGCTCGTACTTCGGCGCCGTCGATCTCGCGGGATTCCCCAAGGATCCCTTCTACCTCTACCAGAGCGTCTGGACCGACAAGCCGATGCTCCACCTCCTGCCGCACTGGAACTGGAGCGTCGGTGACAGTGTCGACGTCTGGGCCTACACCAACGCCGACGAAGTCGAGCTCTTCCTGAACGGCACCTCGCTCGGCGTGAGGCGCAAGCCGGAAACCGTCAGCCACCTGGCGTGGCGCGTCGCGTACGCGCCCGGAACGTTGCGCGGTGTGGCGCGCACGGCCGGACGCGAAACCGCGGTCGCCGAAGTGAAGACCGCCGGACGCCCCGTGCGTGTTGCGCTCGCAGCCGATCGCAGCCGCATCCAGGCGGACGGCAATGACCTGTCGTTCGTCACGGTCACGGTACGCGACAGCGCCGGCGTCGACGTCCCGACCGCGGAGCCATTGATCCGATTCTGGCTCACCGGAAACGCGCGCGTCGTCGGCGTCGACAATGGCGATGCGATGAGCCACACGTCGTTCCAGGCGGGACAGATCCGTCTCTTCAATGGCAAGGCGCTGGTCATCGTGCGCGCGGGAACGAAGCACGGTGCCATCTCCCTCAGGGCCGAGGGCGACGGACTGCAGCCGGTGACGATCAAGCTGAGTACGGTGCCTCGATGATCGCCGCCATCCTGCTGGCAGCCGCCATTCAGGCACCAGGCGTAACGGGCCTGCGCGTCGAATACCTCACCAACCCGCTCGGCATCGACGCCGCGCGACCCCGACTCAGCTGGCGCATGACGAGCGCCGAGCGGAACACGGTGCAGTCCGCGTATCAGATCCAGGTGACGCGAGCAGGCCGCCCCGTTTGGGACTCGGGCAGGATCCAGGCCGACTCATCGGTCTTCGTTGCGTACGCCGGTCCGGCCCTCGAATCACGCGCGCGGTACGTCTGGCGCGTTCGCGTCTGGGACGGCAAAGGACGGGCGTCGGCGTGGAGCGCGCCGGCCTGGTGGGAGATGGGACTGCTGCAGCCGTCCGAGTGGACAGCCGCGTGGATCGGCTCGAGCGCGGCCGACAGCTCCGGTGGTCCGGCCCCGCTATTGCGCCGCGCGTTTCATCTCAGGGGAGCCGTGACCAGCGCCCGCCTCTACGCGACGAGCCACGGTCTCTACGAGCTGTACCTCAACGGCGAACGCGTGGGCGACTGGCTGTTCACGCCGGGTTGGACGTCATACAACCGCCGTCTGCAGTATCAGACCTATGACGTCACTGCGCTGCTGCGCGCCGGCGACAACGCGATCGGCGCCATCCTCGGCGACGGCTGGTATCGCGGCCAGCTTGGGTTCTCGGGTGGCCGAGCGATCTACGGCAAGCAGCTCGGCGTGCTGGCGCAGCTCGAGGTGCGATACGCGGACGGCAGCAGCGAGCGCTTCGTCACCGACTCGACGTGGAAGACGAGCAGCGGGCCGATTGTCGCGTCCGACATCTATGGCGGCGAGACCTACGACGCGCGGCTCGAGAGAGCGGGGTGGGCGAACAGCGGCTTCGACGACAAAGCCTGGGCGCCGGTCACACGGCTCCCAACTCCCGACTCCCGGCTCCTGGCCCCTGAATCCCCGCCTGTCCGGCGAGTGCGTGAGCTGCGGCCGGTGGCAATGCGGCGCACCCCTTCCGGTGAGGTCATCTACGATCTCGGCCAGAATTTCACCGGGTGGGCGCGACTCAAGGTGCACGGTCCCGCGGGCACGACCGTTGCCCTGCGCTTCGCGGAAGTGCTCGACAAGAACGGCAATCTCTACACGGAGAATCTGCGACGCGCGGCGCAGACCGACCGCTATACGCTGAAAGGCGGCGGCGACGAAGTCTACGAGCCGCACTTCACCTTTCACGGCTTTCGGTATGTCGGCGTGAGCGGCCTCCCCGGTGCGGACACGAGCACGATCACCGGCGTCGTCGTGTCCTCCGATCTCGCGCAGGTCGGCTCCTTCGAGACCTCGGATTCGCTGCTGAATCGCCTCCAACAGAACATCGTCTGGGGTCAGCGCAGCAACTTCCTCGACGTCCCGACCGACTGCCCGCAGCGCGACGAGCGTCTCGGTTGGACCGGCGATGCGCAGGTGTTCGCGCCGACCGCGGCGTTCAATCTCGACGTTGCCGGATTCTTCGCGAAATGGCTGGGCGACGTCGCCGCCGATCAAGACAAGAGCGGCGCGCTGCCCTGGGTCATCCCCGACGTCTTAGGCGCCGACTCGGCGAACGGGTCCGGCACCGCCGGCTGGAGCGACGCGGCGGTGATCGTGCCCTGGACGATGTACGTCGCCTACGGTGATCGCGCGCTGCTCGCGCGCCAGTACCAGAGCATGCGCGCGTGGGTCGACTTCGAGCATCGCCGGGCGGGGCCCGGTCTCATCTGGCGGCCCGGCTGGCAATTCGGCGACTGGCTCGCGCTGCACAGCGACGATCCGTCGTATCCCGGCGCGACGACGAGCACGGAGTTCATCGCGACGGCCTACTTCGCGCACTCCACCGACATCGTGGCGCGCGCCGCGCGGGCGTTGGGAAAGAACGACGACGCGGACCGCTATGACGCGCTGTTCCGCGACATCCGCGCGGCGTTCGAGCGCGAATTCGTGTCCGCCTCGGGTCGCGTCGGTGAGAACACGCAGACGGCCTACGCCCTCGCGATCGCGTTCGGGTTACTGCCCGACTCGCTCGTGAGCGTCGCGGCCGACCGCCTCGCCGCCGACGTGCGGCGACGCTCCATGCATCTCACCACCGGATTCCTCGGTACGCCGCAGCTCTTACCGGTGCTGAGCGCGACCGGCTACCTCGACGTGGCGTACGGCCTCCTTTTGCAGAAGACGTATCCGTCGTGGCTCTATCCCATCACGCGCGGTGCGACGACGATGTGGGAGCGCTGGGACGGCATTCGGCCCGATAGCACGTTCGAAGACGCGGGGATGAATTCGTTCAATCATTACGCGTTCGGCGCCGTCGGCGACTGGATGTACCGCACGATTGCGGGCATTCGACTGGATGCCGCGGCACCGGGGGCCAAGCACGTCTGGATTGCGCCGCGTCCGGGTGGCGGGCTGACGTACGCGAAAGCGTCGCTCGAAACGCTCTACGGCCCGCTCGTCTCGTCGTGGCGTCTGGAAGATCGGCGCTTCGTCCTCGACGTGACGATCCCGCCGAACACGACCGCCGACGTGTCGCTCGCGAGTACGACCCCGGACCACGTGCGCGAGGACGGGCGCGCCGTCGGCGGCGCTCGGCAGAATGGTCAGGATGTGGTCGTCACAGTAGGTTCCGGGACTTACGAATTCACTGTGGAGCGTCCGTGAAACGCAGACCGTTGGGGAAGACCGGATACGACGTCTCGGAAATCGGCTACGGCGCATGGGGGCTTGGCGCCGACATGTGGCGTGGCGTGGACGACGCCGAAGGCCGCAAGGCGCTCCGCGAGGCGATCGATCAGGGCGTCACCTTCTTCGACACGGCGCTCGCCTACGGCAACGGCCACAGCGAGAAGGTCATCGGGGACGTGCTGAAGGACGACATTCGCGCCGGTCGCGCGATCGTGGCGACCAAGATCCCGCCGAAGAACAGTCGCTGGCCCGCGCGCGCCGAATACCGGTTCAGCGACGTCTTCCCGGCGAAATACATCAAGGAGTGCACCGAGCGCTCGCTCAAGAACCTCCGCATGGACGCGCTGCACGTGCAGCAGCTGCACGTCTGGAACGACGTGTGGCTCGCCGATCCCGCGTGGCAGGATTCTCTGAAGCAGATCGTCAAGCTGAAAGAAGAAGGCAAGGTCCTGCATTGGGGGATCTCGATCAACGATCACGCGCCCGAGACTGCGCTCAAAGTGCTGACCGATCCGATCTTCGAGACCGCGCAGGTGATTTACAACATCTACGACCGCTCACCGGAAAAAGCGCTGTTCGCGCTCGCCAAACAGAAGCCACTCGGCATCATCGTGCGCGTGCCGTTCGACGAAGGGGCGCTTACCGGACAGATCAAGGCCGACACCGTGTTTCCGCCGGGCGACTGGCGCGCCGGGTATTTCGCGGGCGACCGCAAGGCCGAAGCCGAACGGCGCGCGAAGGCGCTGTCGGCGCTGCTCGACGGCGAAGTCCAGTCGCTGCCTGAGCTCGCGTTGCGATTCATCCTCGCGACGCCCGAAGTCTCGACCATCATCCCCGGGATGCGCCGCCCCGCGCACGTGCGTCAGAACACCGCGACGTCCGCCAAAGGGCCACTCTCTCCCCAGATGCTGGCCAAACTCAAGGCCCACGCGTGGGACAAGAACTGGTATCCGGACGACTAGTTGCGGTGTTTGCGGAGTCCAATCGCGAAGCTGACGCCGTAGGTCGTCGCGCCGCCGGCCAGGCCGAATGGAAACGTCACCGATGGGCCGAGCGTGACCTCGTTATTGAATCCGATCGCGAGGCCCAGCGTCAGCAGCGCGAATGAGTCCCAGTCCGTCGAATCTGGCGCCGCAGGTCGACTGACCTTCGATCGTGCATTGGCGACGATGAAGGCAGCGTTGGGAATGATCTCGATTGTTTTGCGATGCAGCGCGACGACCGCGCTCTGTAGCCCGGCCGAGAAATTCATCTCGCTGAAGTTCACTCCGCTGCCCGCGATGTCCTTCGGTCCGTCCGAGTAGCCGGCGAATACCGCGGGACAGAGATGCACGTTGTGGGAGGGCTTTGCCTGGAGCCCGAACCCGGCCCCGAAATCCCACGCGTCACCACCGAAGACCGAGTTGTAGGTCGTCCAGCCGACGACGCCGCTCGCGAACGCCGTCTTGCCGCCCCAATCCATGCCGGCGTGATACGACTGTGCGTTCGTATTGAACAGCATCGCGAAATCGAGATGCAGCGGCGCGCCCGCGAAGCTCGGACTGCCCGCGCACACCTGCGCGAGCGCCGGCTGCACGCCCAGCAGCGCTGCGGCCAGGAAAAGCGCGATGCGTCGCATGCGTCTCAACCTACAGCGAATCGGCGGCGCCGGCAGCCGGGCCGCGCAATAGGTCATACCGGGGTATACGGTCGATATGTCGTCCAAGCGCGTCCTCTACACCGGCCTCGCCGGGAACGTGCTGGTCGCGGTGACCAAAGCGATCGCCGCCCTCATGACCCGCAGCTCCGCGATGTGGGCCGAGGCCGTGCATTCCGCCGTCGATTGCGGCGATCAGATCCTGCTGCTGTACGGCCTGCATCGCTCCAAGCTGCCGCCCGATGAAGCCCACCCGCTGGGTCATGGTCGCGAGCTCTATTTTTGGAGCTTCATCGTCGCCCTGATGATCTTCGCCGTCGGCGCCGGCATCTCGATCTACGAGGGCGTGCTGCACATCCGGCAGCCCGAGCCGATCAACAATCCGCTGCTCAACTATATCGTGCTCGCGCTGTCACTCGTGTTTCAGGGATGGTCGTCGGTGGTCGCGTTCCGGGAAGTGAAGAAGGCGAAGGGCTCGATGGGGTTCATCGAGGGATTCCAGAACAGCAAGAACCCGCCGGCCTACATGGTCTTGTTCGAGGATGTCGCCGACATCCTCGGCATCGTGATCGCCGCCATCGCCGTGTTCGGCGTCACGCACTTTCACGTCGCCGCTCTCGACGGGATCGCTTCCATTCTGATCGGCCTGATTCTAGCCACGATCGCCATCGGCCTTGCGCGCGAGAGCAAGAGCCTGCTCATCGGCGAACAGGCGACGCTCACGTTGCGGCGCAGCATCGTGCACATCGCGAAAGACGTCAGCGACGTGCAGGAAGTGGAGGTCGTGCTGGCCGTCCAACTCTCACCCGAGCAGGTCGTCGCGGCGCTCAAGGTGCGCTTTCCCGACGCGCTGCGCGCTCCGCAGCTCGCGGAGCAGATCAAGCGCATCGAGCACGCGATTCAGCAACGTCATCCCGAGGTCATCGCGCTCTACGTGCGCCCGCGCGACTAGGCTACTTTGAGGTCATGCCACGGTACGCGGCGTTTCTTCGCGGCGTCATGCCGATGAACTGCAAGATGGCGGCGCTGAAAGCGGCATTCGAAGCTGCCGGCTTCACCGACGTGAAGACTGTGGCCTCGAGTGGCAACGTCGTGTTCAACGCCCGCAGCAGCTCGGAGCAGACGCTACAGCAGAAAGCCGAGGCGGCGATGCAGGAGCACCTCGGCCAGGCGTTTCTCACGATCGTGCGGCCGGTGGAGCAGCTCAGAAAACTGCTCGAGACCGACCCCTACAAGGCATTCAAAGTCAGCCCCACAGCCAAGCGCATCGTGACGTTTCTGCGCGGCCGCCCCAGGCAAAGGCTCGAGCTCCCCGTCGAGCTGCATGGCGCGCGCATCCTCGCGATGAAAGACGGTGAGATCTTCAGCGCGTATCTGCCCACGCCCAAGGGACCGGTGTTCATGTCGCTGATCGAGAAGACGTTCGGCAAGGAGCAGACGACGCGGACGTGGGACATGGTCACCAAGGTGGCGCGGTGACGAGAGGATGAGGCTACGCCGCAGCGCTCTCCCCGCGGCCGTGCGGCACCACGGCGGCGTCGCGGCGAAGCAACGATTTGTAATCCGTTGAGTTTCAAGGGGATTACGGTGCCGGTGCAGGGCACATCGTTTGCGTTTCCGTGATGCGGCAGAAGCCACGACACCCATCACGGAGGCACGAGTCATGTCACACGCGAAAGGCCTGGCCGCGCTGGCGGCGACGGCGGCAGTCGCCCTGGCTGTTTGGGCCTGCGAGTCGCCGCATACCGCGCTCGCACCGGCCGCCCAAAAGCCGCTCTTCCATTACAACCAGTTTGAATGCGTTCCCCTCAAGGTCACGGGCGGTGGGCGAATCGATTATCCGCCGGGCACCGCCGACCAGAATCCTCCCGCGAGCCACGAGTATGAGACGTTCGGCGCCCACGTGATCGCCTCGGGTCAGACCGACGCGAACGGCACGTGCCTCGCCGACAAGGGCGAGCTCGAGTGGGTCGACCACCGGCCCGAAATGGAGATCAACGGCCATCCGCTGAACTTGCACGCCACCGCCGTGACGTTTGCCGAGCGCGCGACGGATACCGATTGCTCCGACGGCGCCGCGCATTGGGGCGGCAAGCTCCGCGTGCAGAACACGGGGCAGGAAGACCTCGACTTCGAAGTCTGGGATTGCGACAACGGCGAGCCTGGCGCCGGCCATGACGGCTTTGCGATCAGAGTCCCCGCGATCGGTTACGAAGTGATGTGCCCCGATCCCGATCTACCACCCGCCGAGCCCTCGTGCACGTTGACGGGCGGCAACCGGCAATTCCATCCGACGCACTAGGAGCCGACGATGAAAATCCAATTCGCAGGATTCGCCCTGCTCCTGGCGATGCCCGGAGTGATGGCCGCCCAGATGCGCATGGGCGCGAGTGCCACGTCGTTCGGGGTCTCGGTGCGCACCGCAACCGTCAATCAGACGACTCCGTCGGCGACGTTGCCGGGCGACGGCTCGCTCGCCCAGGCGCAAGCCGCCAATGTCTCGGTGGGCACGTTCGTCAGCGCGCAGGACGTCTTCGCGATCGCTACCGGCGACGGATCCGACCCGGCGGACGCCGGCAGCAGCGCCACGCTCGACAACGTGAGTATTCTGAACGGATTGATCACGGTCGATGGTGTCGTGGCGATCACGAGCAGCTCCGGTAACGGCAGCAACGCGGATGGCTCGAGCCTGGCCAACGTGACCGTCAACGGCAGCTCGCTCGGCGACAACGTCGCGCCGAACACGCGGGTCGACCTGCCGGGCGTCGGCTATGTCGTGCTGAACGAGCAGATCGAGACGCCGGGCGGCATCACCGTCAACATGATTCACGTCGTGCTGCAGACCTCAGTCCTTGGCGTGACGCGGACGAGCGGCGAGATCGTGGTGGGCTCGGCATCGAGCAGCGTGAACTAGGGCGCCCAGCGACCCTGAGCTTCGAGATAGCGGCGGGCGACGGCGCCCGATTCCTTGGGCGTCGCCGACTCGTCGAGCTCCACGACGCCCCAGCCGTCGAAGTTGATCGCGTCGAGCGCCTGGAATACCGCGGGCACGTCCACGCGGCCGCGGCCAAGCTCGATGAAATGATCGGAGGCGTCGAGATCCTTGATGTGCAAGAACAGCAGCCGGTCGGCGTGCCGGCGGATCGCTTCCGCCGGATCGCCGCCCGCCTGCCGGTAGTGCCCCGTGTCGAGCTCGAGATGCACGACCTTCGGGTCGGCGGCGTCGAGCACGCGCGTGACCTCTTCGGGTGACTGGCCGAGCGCCCCCATGTGATTGTGATAGCCGAGCGGCACGCCGAGATCCGCGCTGCGTTTGCCGATTTCGGTGAGCAGCTGGCCCATGCGACGAAAGTCTTCCGGCGCGGGATCGCGACCCTTCGGCCGGTTGTCGATGACCTGCAGGTACTTGCCCCCGACGTCGCGCACGAACCGCGCGTTGCGCGTGTGTTGCGCGAGCTGCTCCTGCTCCTTGGCCGGATCGAGTGAAACGTCGCCGCTGGACAGCGCGACGAGCGTGAGCCGGTGCGCGGCGAGCAGCTCCTTCAGCTCGGCGGGCCGATCGCCCCAGGTCGTCATCGCGGAGAGGCGCAGCTGGATGCCGGGGTAGCCTAATGCCGCGATGTCGTCGATCGCCTGGCGATCGTTCCCGTTCCAGGAGATGGCGGCATAGCCCAGGCGGACACGCGCCCGCGCCACTCTCCAGCGGGGAACGCAGGTGGCGGCAATGGCGGTGGCGAGAAAGTCACGGCGTCTCATCCCAAAGATTCTACCTCCGCGGACGACGGCCGGTTAGACTCCGGCGACAAACCGGGAGGAACGCATGAGCGAGCAAAGCGACGTCGCGGCGGAGGTCGCCGACCGGCTACAGCGCCGGGGGATCG
The DNA here is from genome assembly GCA_036522875.1 of Gemmatimonadales bacterium. Classification (GTDB taxonomy): domain Bacteria; phylum Gemmatimonadota; class Gemmatimonadetes; order Gemmatimonadales; family GWC2-71-9; genus 20CM-2-65-7. Next base: position 13,676 of record DATDEZ010000040.1, read on the forward strand.
ACGTCACGAGCACCGAGCGGTCGGACGACCTGGCGGATCTGCTGTCCGCGGTCGAGCGGTTCGAGGCGGCGGTCGAGGCGCACGGTGGAGATCTGATGGTGGACGACTTGAAGAGCGCGCAACCGGACGACGCGCATTTCGTGCTGCCCAAGCGCTCGCGCAACGAGTCGATTCGGGGCTATATCAATCGGGTCGATGCCGCGACCGTATCCCTGCGCGGCCACCCGCCACGACCTGACTGAGGTGACGCAGACACGATGATACGAAAGACGCTGCTATGGCTCTCGGGCGGTATCCTCGCAGTCGTCATCGTGCTCTTCATCGTTGTCAGCTTTCGTTGGGATCGCCGGTTCGCCGCGCCGTATCCGCGGATCGTGGCATCCACCGACACGGCCGTGATCGCCCGCGGCCGCTATCTTGCGTACGGCCCGGCGCATTGCTCCGACTGCCACACCGCGCCCGCCGAGTACGCGTCACTCAAGTCGGGCGACGCGAGGCCGCCACTGTCCGGCGGCGGCACATTCCCGATTCCGCTGGGCACGATCGAAGTCCCGAACATCACGCCCGACAAGGAAACCGGCATCGGCATGTTGTCCGACTCCGCCGTCGCGCGCATGCTGCGCTACGGCGTCCGGCCGGACGGCCGCTCGGCGATTCCGTTCATGGAGTACCACGAGATGAGCAACGCCGATATCGCGGCGCTCATCTCGTTTCTGCGGGCGCAGCCGCCCGTGCACAATCCGGTGCCCGACCAGCAGCTCAACCTGCTCGGCAAAGCGGTGATGACGTTCATGATCAAGCCGATTGGACCGGCCGCGACGCCGCCCGTCGAGAGCCCGGCGCAGGCGCCGACGGTCGAGCGCGGCGAGTACCTCGTCAATGCGGTCGCGAACTGCGCCGGATGCCACACCACGCGGAGCATGGTCACCGGCGCGTACACCGGCCCGCGGCTGGCCGGCGGTACTCCGATGGAATCGTCCGCCAACTCGGCGATCAAGCTGACGCCGCCCAACATCACCGCTGGCGGAAAGCCGGCGGAGTGGACCGAAGATCAATGGGTCGCGCGGTTTCACGCGGGCGAGCGCATCCCCGGCAGCCCGATGCCGTGGCAGGCGTTCCGGCGCATCAAGGACGACGACCTGCGCGCGATCTACCGCTATCTGAAGACAGTCCACGCGTCGTGATTCGTCGCGATTTCATCGCCACGACGCTGGCGGCGACCGGCATTCGACTCGCGCAAGTCCCCGATGCTCCCAGCCCCTATCCCCCAATCCCGAGCGCCAGGCAGTTGTCCTGGCACGCGCTCGAGTTCTACGGGTTTCTGCATTTCACCGTCAATACATTCACCAACCGCGAGTGGGGCTACGGCGACGAGTCTCCGGAGGTCTTCAATCCGACCGCCTTCGATGCCGATCAAATCGTCGAGGCGGCGAAGCATGGCGGCATGAAGGCCCTGATCCTCACGTGCAAGCATCATGACGGGTTCTGCCTGTGGCCCTCGCGCTACACCGAGCATTCGGTCAAGAGCTCACCGTTCAAGCGCGACGTGGTGAAAGAGATCTCTGCAGCCTGCGCGCGCGCCGGCATGAAGTTCGGCGTCTATCTCTCGCCGTGGGATCGCAATCGGCCGGAATACGGCGGACCGCAGTACCTCACGTACTACCGGAATCAGCTGCGGGAGCTGCTGACCGACTACGGCCCGGTGTTCGAGATCTTCTTCGACGGGGCGAACGGCGGCGATGGCTATTACGGCGGCGCCTACGAGACGCGGCAGATCGATAATCGCACTTACTACGACTGGCCTACCACTTGGCAGCTCGTGCGCGACCTGCAACCCGAGACGGTGCTGTTCAGCGACGCAGGGCCCGACGTGCGCTGGGTCGGGAACGAGAAGGGAATCGCCGGCGAGACCTGCTGGGCGACGCAGAACAGCGA
>DATDEZ010000041.1:0-6947 GCA_036522875.1 Gemmatimonadales bacterium
TCGCCCGGTCGCGCTGCCGGTTGATTTCGCTGTGCCCGACCTTGTAGCCGCACGCCTGGCCGGGCCACGAGCAATAGCGGTCGACCTCGCTGGCCACTTCGAGCGGGTTCGAGCCGTTGACGTCCACGAAGAACCGCACGCCCTGCTCGCGCGTCCAGCGCTTCGCGTGAATTCCGGTATCCACCACCAAGCGACACGCGCGGAACGCGAGCGACTGCAGGTAGCCAAGCCTTCCGACCGGATCGCTCTCGTACGCGCCCAGCTCGTCGGCGAGCTGCTCGGCGTACAGCGCCCAGCCCTCCGAGTACGCGTTAAACGCGAGCAACTGCCGGATCAGCGGCATCTGGTGCGTGTACTCGCCCTGCCAGATGTGGCCGGGTATCGCCTCGTGGAAGGTCAGATCGGCGAGGCTGTATTTGCTGTGCAGATCGGTGGTCCGAAGATTGATCCAGAAGCGGCCGGGAATCTTGCCGTCGATCGAGCCGGCTCCGCCGTAGGCGCCCGGCGCGCCCGGCTCCTCTTCGGGCGGGAGTCGCCGCACTTCCATGTTGGGATTCACGACATGATTGAACGCGCGGGGCATTTGCTGGCGAATCCACCGCAGCCGGTCCTGAATGAATGCCATAATCTCGGCGCGGCCGGTGTCGCCCTCGGCAAACCGGTACTTCGGATCCCTCGCCAGCGCCTGCATCCGCTCGCCAACCGAGCCCTGCGCATAGCCGACGCCTTTGAGAATCGTATCCATTCGCGCCTGTAGCCGCTCGAGCTCCGTGCGGCCGAGCTCGTGGACTTCGTCGGGCGACATCGTCGTCGTGGTCGAAGCCTTGAGCGCCCAGCGATAGAACTCGTCGCCATGGGGGCGCGCCCACATTCCCGCGTCGTCCGTCGCGACTGCACGCTCGGCCTCGAGCTCCTTGATCTGCCGGTCCAGCGCGGGCGCGACCTTCTGTGCCGCGATGTCGCGGGCGCGCTCGCTCCATTGCCCCGGAATGTTCTTGGTCCGCCGCGCGAGCGATTCGACCAGCGACCCGCCGGCGCGCGCGTTCTGCGCCGAGAGGTTGATCTGCGCGAGCGCCTTATCCAGCAGAAACCCCGGCGGCACGAGTCCCGCCGCGCGGGCGGCCTCGAGTCGCCCCAGCTCCCCGTCGAGCTGCGCGGCATACGATTCGAGCCGCGCCAGATATGCCTCGGCATCGGCCGCGCTCTCGACCGGATGATCGGCGTCGAGAAAGCGCGGCACGTCGAGATACGCGCCGACATTTTGGATCACGACGTACGGCGTATTGCGCCAGCCGCCGACCGTGATGTCGCCATACGGCAACGCGAAGCCCTCGAGCGCAGTCGCGTACGCGCTCTTGACCACGGCAACGCTGGTCGCCACCGCGTGCGACAAACCGGACGTCGGAATGGCGCTGAGTCGAACCAGGTCCGCCCTGATCTGATTGGCGACGCGAGTCACGCCGTCCGTCGAGCGATCGCCGAGCTGCGACCGCAGCGCCGCGCGCGAGCCGGTATCGACGCCGAGCGACGTCGCAGATTCCGGCGCCAGCCGCAGCAGCTCGTCGGCGATCTGGTCGAGCAGGGCGAGCGCTTGCGCGTCACCCGGCGTCGCCGGCGTCGGTGTGGGGGAGCGTCCGCAGGCCGCCCACAGCGGTTGCGCGGCAGCCGCGAGCAGCAGCGCCACCAGATCCCGTCGGCTCAAGGGCTGATCGATCGGCTCACCCACTCGCCCGCCACGAGCGCATCCAATACGAGAGTGCGGCGCCCGCACATGCCAGGAACGCCAGCAGGACGGTCAGCCGCGGCAGATTCCTGATCAGCCAAAAGAACCCGATCAGGTCGAAGTCCACGCCGGCCAACCATTTCATGCGCAGGAACAGAAATCCCAATGCCAGGGCGAGGATGCCGAAGAACGCCGAGAGTGCCTTGTAGGCCTGGCCGAGGGTCAAAGGCGCTCCTTTCGATGGTCGATTAGTCCGGCACGTGCCAGTAAAAGGAGTCGCGCGCGCGGTATTGCACCTCACCACGCGTGTTGGTGACCGTGATTAAGGCGCTCAAGACCGGCATGTCGAGCCGATCGCTGGCGTACCGGGACGCAAACCGGCCGTCGATCGTGACGAGGAGACCGGCCGATTCGAGCGCGCAGCGCAGGTACACCGCTGTCTGCCCGATGCGCGCGTCCGCGCAGCCCACGTTCTCTTTTGTCCCGACGCGGGCAAATGTGAGAGACGCCTCGGGACGCAGCGTCACGCGAATGAAGCGCCGATCGGACACCGTGAACTTGTAATTCGGCTCATAGTAGCCCTCGACCTCCGACTGGATCTGTCTCGGCGCGGGAGGTGGCTCCTCAGCAGGCTGCGGCGCAGCCAAGGGGACGTTCGTCTGTGCGGTAACCGCCGGGGCAGTTTTCAAACGCAAGAACGCGAAGGCCGCGGCCCCGACGAGGAGCAGAAGCACGGCCCCCACCAGGACGGCGCGACGCCGTCCAACGATCGTCGCCCAGACGCGCTGCAACATCGGCGCGAACCGGCCCAGGATTTCGCGAAGGCGTTCCATGACCTTGTTGGGCGCGCGCGCTTCGGTCGGAACCGATTGCGCCGCGGGCCGGATCTCGGTCGTGGGAGCCGGGGAGAAATCCGCGGGGGGCGGCGGCGGCGCATATGCCGGCGGATCGTAGACGACAGCGCGTGGCGGCAGACCTGCCCGCGGCGACGGGGGCGCCGGCGGCACTGGGCGCGGCGGGGCCGCCGAGCGCGGCTTCTGCAGTCGGACATACGCGGGCTTGCGACGGAGCCGCGACCAGATGCCCAACAGCACGGCCGCGCCGAGCGCGCCGGCGAGCGCAGGCACGAGATCCTGCACGCGGCATGACCCGCGCTTCGTCATCACTTCGGCGACTTCGAGGCCCGCGGCCGCGAGCAGCGTGAGGGTGAATGACCAGAAGACGCGCGCATCGGCCCTGCGGAACAGCAGCCACAGAATCCAGTAGCCGCCGGCAAACGCCGCGATGGTTTGGTAGTTGTGTAGCTGTAGCGTGAGCGTCTGCAGAGTCGGAAGAATCAGCTCGCATTTCGGCAGGTGCGTGCCGGTGCTGCTCGCCGCTCGCGTCCCCACCGGGGCGTGCGCGCGATGCGCTTGCGCGGCGGCGTGCTGCAGGGCGGAGTAAAGGAGGCGGAGCATCGCAGCAGGGTACCTCTAGAGTAGAGGAGGCTCCGTGATCTATTTCACAGCGCTACGGTTCACCGGTAATAATCCCCGCAGTTGCAGCTCCTTGAGCAACTGCTCCGACGACTCGAATCGAATGGTCTCGAACCCGAGCGACCGCGCGGTCGTGATATTCGCTTCTGAATCATCGATAAACAAGCACTCGCCGGCCGATCGTCCAATCCGCTCGAGCAACGTCTGGAAGATGCGCGGGTCCGGCTTGATCACCTTGACATCACCGGACAGCAGGATCGTCTCAAACAGCTGAAAGAACGGGTATTTGGCACGCACCGCGGCGAATTTCTCGCTCGACCAGTTACTCAGCCCGTGCAGCTCGAATCCGGCTTCCTTCAGGGGGAGCAGTAGATCCACCGTCTCCTGGAGCGGCCCGCCGATCGACTCCTCCCAGCGCGCGTCGTATGCCCGGATGAGCTCGGCGTAAGCGGGGAACTGCTGCGTGAGCTCGGCGACGGCGAGCGAAAAAGCACGGCCGGCATCCTGTTGCTCATTCCATGCGGTAAATCCGATTTCGGTGAGAAAGCGCTCCATCGCCGGTTCGTTGCCGGGGAAGAGCTTGCGATAGAGGTAGCGGGGATTCCAGTCGATCAGCACGCCGCCGAAGTCGACGATGATCGCGCGTATACGAGTCAGGAGTCCCTCAATCCTCGAGCCGTGATCAGGACCGCAGCACCGGGGATAGAAATACTACGGATAGACCACGCAGCGATAGATGTAGTCGATCGAACGCCCGTCAGGCGTTTGCACCGGACCGAACACGAACGTGCGCATCGCTTTCATGAATTGCCGACGGAAGCCCGCATCCCTGATCGGCGGGCTCACGGCGATCCGCGCCACACGTCCGTCGGCCCGGACCCAGAACTGCACGTCGTGCGCACGCTCATCGTCGGGTGGGGTGGGCTCGGTCGCGCGGTCCTCGGCGTCCAGGCTCGTGCTGACCTCTCTGGGTTCGCCGCAGCTCCCGTTGCCGAGGTCGCTGCTCACCGGCTCGTCGTTGCTCACCGGTTCGTCGATCGTCACGGGGACGGGGGGCGGGACGTGAAGCGCCGGGTGCGGCGGCCCCAGTGGGATACGCACCGGGGCCCCCTTCAGGCGGTCGACGCCCGATCTCAGGGCGGTCCGTCGGGCGGTCGGTCCGGCGGTACGCTCCGGAGAATTGATTCCCGGCAGCGGAACCCAGTCGATTACCGGCGGGGTCTGCGCCATCGCGGAGGTGCTATTGAACAATCGCGCACCGCTCCACAGCACGAGGACTGCAAGGGCGCCGTGCGCTGTGATGGACAGCGCCGCGGCCGCGTAGCTATCGAAGACCCGGTGCAGGGAGGGCACGGTTTGAGCTCCGTCCCTCCTCCGCGCAAGTCCCGTGCCCTACTTGGACGCACGGGTTATTATGGTCCGCCATGCGCGTCGGTATCGGCTACGATTCCCACCCATTCGCCAAAGGCCGAAAGCTCATCCTCGGCGGCGTCGAAATCCCGCACGCCAGGGGACTCGCCGGGCACTCCGACGCTGACGCGATCGCCCACGCGCTCACCGACGCCCTGCTCGGCGCCGCCGCGCTCGGCGACATCGGCCGCATGTTCCCGAACGACGACCCGCAATGGAAAGACGCCCGCTCCATCGACCTGCTGAACCAGGCGTTCCTCAAGGTCGTCGAAGCGGGTTTCCAATTCGTGAACGCCGACGTCACCGTGATCCTCGAGCAGCCCAAGCTCGCGCCCTACATCGACGCGATGGAAGAAAAGCTCGCCGCGGCCCTCCTCGCCGGCTCGACGCACGTCTCGATCAAAGCCAAGACGAACGAAGGTATGGGCTGGATCGGCCGCGGCGAGGGAATCGCCGTCATCGCCGTCGCCACGCTGGCCGAGCCCACCGGGCCGCGGCTCAGCGGGGGACTGTCGATCTCCTAGTGCTTCGTTACGACCACCGTCCCGACGCCGAGGGTGTGGAACGTCCCGTCGAGCACGCCGATTTGTCCCATGATCGTATCGCGCGCGGCGTTCGCGGTCCCTTGGATGCCCAAGTACCAGTTGTCCGCCACGTCCTTCTCGACGAGCGTGATGTCGCCGCCGCTCGGAATCACCACGGTGAACGTCGAGTCGAACACGTAGTTCGGGCCGTGATCCCATTCCACCGGCGCCATGGTGAGGGTCAGCGTGTCACCATGGGCGGCCGCCAACGTGACGGTGAAAGGATTCGGCTGCAGCGTATCGGGGCTGAATGACGTCACCCGCGCGTGCCAGGTGCCGAGAAAGCTCGGCGTAGGCGCGGACGAGTCGGAGCATGCGCCCCCCCCGAGGGCGGCGATGACGATCAGCGTGCCCATCCTGCGACGCAATGTGGTCTCCATGTCTCTCACCCCACCTTCGTGACGGTGGCCGGCCCTGAAGACTTCGGTTTGCAGACGTAGACGCCGGTATTGTCCGTGTCGCCGACGACTACCGTGGCCTGACGGACGGTGTCACGCGCGCGATTGACGATCCCGGTGATCGACACGAAGTCGCACACGTGCGCGGAGCCCCGGATCATCTCGTCGAACAACACGAAGCTGTCTTGCGTCACGACGAACTCGGGCGCCGAATCGAACGTGACCGGCCCGATGCTCCAGACGAGCGAGGGAAGGGTGACGTGGAAGGTGTCGCCCGACGGCGTCACCCCGGCATCGAAGCTCGACGGGTTCATCCCGCCGTAGTACATCGCCCCGAACGACACATGCCACGTCCCAGCCAACGTGGGGGCCGGACCGCTCGAGCTCGACGAGCACGCCAGCCAGAAGCTGCCGGCCGCGGCCAGCAGGAACACCATCCGCAAACTCCGCATACCACTGCTCCTGTGGAGGAAGGCCGCCACGATACGCCGCGCCCGCTCCCGCTCCGTCACACGCCGTTACTTGTCCCGTGACACCTCGATCCCTAGTTTCGGACGAGCCCATGATCCGCCTTCATCTGCTTGGAGCGTTGGAGTTTACGGCGAGCGACGGCCGCGACCTCCGCCCCTTGCTCGCGCAGCCGAAGCGGCTTGCCGTCCTGGCCTATCTTGCCGCCCGTCCGGCCGGCGAGTTCGTGCGGCGCGACACGGTGGTCGGCGTGTTCTGGCCGGAGCAGGACCAGGGGAACGCGCGCCGCGCGCTCAGGCAGACGCTGCACGTCCTGCGCACGCACCTCGGCCCCGACGCGATTGCCTCGCGTGGCGACGAGGACGTCGCGCTCGATCCGGCCGCCGTCCACTGTGACGTCGCCAGCTTCGTCGCCGCGCTGGAGGATCGTCGCTTCGCCGACGCGCTGGAGACCTATCGCGGCGATCTGCTCGCCGGATTCTTCCTGAGCGGCGCTGGGATCGCCTTCGAGCACTGGCTCGAGGAAACGCGCGCCGCGTTGCGCCAGCGCGCTCGCGCCGCCGCCACGACCCTGGCCGACAGCGTCGAGCGAGCCGGCGACGTCGCCGCCGCGGGGACTTGGGCGCGGCGCGCGTTGTCGCTCGCGCCGGACGACGAAGTCGCTCTCAGACGTCTGCTCGGCCTGCTCGAACGCGCCGGAGATCGTGCCGGCGCCGTTCGCGCCTATGACGCGTTCGCGCGGCGGCTCGCGCAAGACCTCGGCACCACACCGTCGCGGGAGACGCGACAGCTCGTCGAACGGATTCGCGATTCCGGCGCGGCGGTGACCCCCACCCCCCAGGCGCCGCCGCTCGCGCGCCCTGCGCTCGCGCCCCTCGGCCGGCCGCGT
>DATDEZ010000042.1:0-9069 GCA_036522875.1 Gemmatimonadales bacterium
TGGACCTGGACCTCACGCCGCACGCCACACGCCTCACGCCGCACGAGCTGTTATTCAGCGAGACCCACGGCCGCGCCGTAATCACCTGCCCGGCCGAGCGCGCGAGCGCGGTGCAGGCGTTGGCGGGCGAGCTGGGGGTGAGCGCGCAGCGGATTGGGACCGTCGGACCGCCGAATGGCCCCGTCAGCATCCGGCTGCGAGACGGAAGCATCGACGAGCCGGTCGCGCGGCTCCGCGACGTATATTTCAGCGCCATTCCACGGCGCATGGGAGATTAACGGCGAGATGTGCGGCATCATCGGCGTAGCGGGCATCCCTGACGCGGCACGCGTCACCTATCTCGGGCTGTACAGCCTCCAGCATCGCGGCCAGGAGTCGGCCGGCGTGGTGGCGGTCGACGGCGCCGGGGTGGCGCGCGCGCACCGCGGCATGGGTCTCGTCTCCGACGTGTTCAACGAGACCGTCATTGCCGGCCTACCGGGTGACGTCGCGATCGGCCACACGCGCTACTCCACGGCCGGCACGTCAGTGATCGCGAACGCGCAGCCGATTCTCGCCGGCTATCACGAAGGGCCGCTCGCGCTCGCGCACAACGGCAATCTCACGAATGCCCAGGCGCTGCGGGCCGACCTCGTCGCCAAAGGCTCGATCTTCCAGACCTCGTCCGACAGTGAAGTGCTGATTCACCTCATCGCGCGCTCCGAAGCGCGCGAGCCCGAGGATCAGCTGCTCGATGCGCTGGAGCGCGTCGAGGGCGCGTACTCGCTGGTCGTCACGATCGGCCGCACGCTGTATGCGATCGTCGATCCACGCGGCTTCCGGCCGCTCTGGCTCGGCAAGCTTGGCCAGGGCTACGTGGTCGCGTCGGAGACGTGCGCGCTCGACTTGATGGGCGCGACGCCGGTCCGCGAGCTGCAGCCCGGCGAATTTCTCCGGATTCAAGGGTCGCCGCCCGAGGTCGAAACGCTGCCGCCGCTGCCCGCGAAGCCGCCGCAGCGGTGCATCTTCGAGCTGGTCTACTTCTCGCGGCCCGACAGTACGATCTTTGGTCGCTCGGTCGATCGCGTGCGCCGCGCGCTCGGCCGCGAGCTGGCCCGTGAGCATCCGGCGGTCGGCGCGCACTGCGTCTTCTCCGTGCCGGACTCATCCAACGCAATGGCGCTCGGGTTTGCCGAGCAGTCAGGGCTCAAGCTCGAGCACGCGCTGATCCGCAACCACTACGTCGGCCGCACGTTCATCAATCCGACGCAGGACGCGCGCAACGCCAAGGTGAAGATCAAGTTCAACCCCGTGCGCGAGGTGCTGCAGGGCAAGCGCGTCGTGGTCGTGGATGATTCACTGGTGCGCGGCACCACCAGCCGCGAGCTCGTGCAGATGATTCGCCAGGCGGGCGCCAAGGAAGTCCACTTCCGCGTCGCCTCGGCACCGATCACCGGTCCCTGCTATTACGGCATCGACACGCCGACCAAGTCCGAGCTCATCGCCTCGAGCCATAGTCTCGAAGAGATTCGCCGCCACCTCGGCGTCGATACGCTCGGCTACCTGTCGCTCGACGGCATGGTGCGCGCGATGGGCGGCGACGGCAGCGAGTTCTGTCATGCCTGCTTCTCGGGCCAATATCCAACGGAAATCCCCGGCGATACCCAGCGAGCCCGCAATTCCGCCCCCCTGCAGGTGACCATGGCCGTCTAGCGGTAATCGCGGCAGTATTACGGCATGGCTCTCGAACGACACGTCTATTTCTTCGGTAACGGCCGCGCCGACGGCTCGGCCGCCATGCGCGACATCCTGGGCGGCAAAGGGGCCGGCCTCGCCGAAATGGCGAACCTCGGCATCCCCGTCCCGCCCGGCTTCACCATCTCCGCCAAACTTTGCATCGATTACGTCGAGCACGGCACCTTCCCTCCCGCCCTGCGCGCGGAAGTCGATCGCCACCTGAAGCACCTGGAGCGCGTCACCAAGAAGGGATTCGGTGACGCGAAGAATCCGCTGCTCGTCTCGGTGCGCTCCGGTGCAGCCGTCTCGATGCCGGGCATGATGGAGACGATCCTCAACCTCGGCCTGAACGACCGGACGGTCGAAGGCTTGATCGCCGCGTCCAAGAATCCGCGCTTTGCCTACGACTCCTATCGCCGGTTCGTGATGATGTACGGCGACGTCGTGTTCGATATCGGAAAGGCGCCGTTCGAAGAAGAGCTCGACAAGGCCAAAGCACGCCGGAAGGTCAAACGCGACATCGATCTTCCCGCCGACGATCTCCACGATCTGGTCCACGACTTCAAGACGATCGTCAAGAAGAAGACCGGGCACGCCTTCCCGGACGATCCGCAGGAACAGCTGTGGGGCGCCATCGAGGCGGTCTTCAAGAGCTGGCACACCCGCCGTGCGGAAGACTATCGCCGCGTGCACGGCATCCCCGACACGCTCGGCACGGCCGTCAACATCGTCGCGATGGTCTACGGCAACATGGGCGACGACTGCGGCACGGGCGTCGCGTTCACGCGCGACTGCCGTACGGGCGAAAACGTGCTGAATGGTGACGTGCTGACCAACGCGCAAGGCGAGGACGTCGTCTCGGGCGCCCGCACCCCGGAGTCGATCGACAAGATGAAGAAGGGCAAGTTCGCCAAGATCTACCGCGAGCTCGAAAAACTGGCGTCGAAGCTCGAGACGCACTTCAAGGACGTACAGGACGTCGAGTTCACGTTCGAGCACGGCGAGATGTACATGCTGCAGACGCGTCGCGCGCAGCGGACCGGCCTCGCCGCGGTCCGCGTGGCGGTCGAGATGGTCGACGAAGGATTGATCACCGAGGACGAAGCGATTCAGCGGGTGCCGCCGCAGGACCTCGACCAGCTGTTCCATCCGATGGTCGATCCCAAGAGCAACGTGACGGTGCTCGCCAAAGGATTGCCGGCCTCTCCCGGCGCGGCGACGGGCGAGGTGGTGTTCGATGCGGATGATGCCGAGGCGCTGAAGAAGAAGGGCCGCGACGTGATCCTCGTCCGGCCCGAGACGTCGCCGGAGGACTTCCATGGCATCGTGGCGGCGCGCGCCATTCTCACGGCGCGCGGCGGGATGACGAGCCACGCGGCGGTCGTCGCCCGCGGCATGGGGAAGACGTGCGTCGTCGGCGCCAAGGAGCTCGACGTCGACCCGGCGGGCGGCAAGTTCCGCGTGAACGGCCGCGTCGTGAAGCGCGGCCAGGTCATCACCGTCGACGGCACGAGCGGCCGTGTCATCCTGGGCGAGGCGAAGCTCGTGACGCCCAAGGTGGGCAAAGAGTACGAGCGGCTGATGGCGTGGGCGGACAAGCGGCGGCGCCTCCGCGTACGCGCGAACGCGGACATTCCGGCTGATGCCCGCCGCGCGCGGGAGTTCGGCGCTGAAGGAATCGGGTTGTGTCGCACGGAGCACATGTTTTTCGAAGGCGACCGCATCACGCTGATGCGCGAGATGATCGTCGCGTCCGACGAAGCCGGCCGGCGCAAGGCGCTCGCGAAACTGCTGCCGATCCAGCGCGGCGACTTCGAGGGGCTGTTCGAAGTCATGGACGGGCTACCGGTGACGATCCGGCTGCTCGACCCGCCGCTGCACGAGTTCTTGCCGCACACGCGCGAAGAGATCGCGGCGCTCGCCAAACACGCGAAAGTGGCGCCGGCGCAGCTCACGAAGCTCATCGAATCACTGCGGGAAGCGAACCCGATGCTCGGCCATCGCGGTTGCCGCCTCGGCATCACCTATCCCGAGATCACGGAGATGCAGGCGCGCGCGATCTTCGAGGCCGCCGGGCACGTCGCGAGCAAGGGCAAGAAGGTGACGGTCGAGATCATGGTGCCGCTGGTCGCCGACGTGAAGGAGCTCACGAATCAGACCGAGATCATCCGTCGTGTCGCTCAGGAAGTGTTCCATCGCGAAGGCCGCGCCGTGCCGTATCTCGTCGGAACGATGATCGAGCTGCCGCGCGCCGCGCTGACCGCGGACGCCATCGCCAAAGAAGCCGAGTTCTTCTCGTTCGGGACGAACGACCTGACGCAGACGACGTTCGGGTTGTCACGCGACGACGCGGGCCGGTTCCTGCCGTTCTACGTCGAGCACGGGCTGCTCGGCGAAGACCCGTTCCAATGTCTCGACCAGACGGGTGTGGGCAAACTGATCGAGATGGCGGTGAAGCTCGGGCGCGGCACGCGGCACGATCTGAAGGTCGGGATCTGCGGCGAGCACGGCGGGGAGCCGAGCTCGGTGAAGTTCTGCCATCGCGCGGGGATGAACTACGTGTCGTGCTCACCCTTCCGCGTGCCGATCGCCCGCCTCGCCGCGGCCCAGGCGGCCCTCGAGGAGGCGGGCGTCGTCAGTCGAACGAAAGCGACCGTCTAGCTCACCGTCCGCCGAGTGAGGCGAACGCGCCCGCGATCAGCAGCGTGATCGCGAACTGGATCGCGGCGACCGTGTACCCGGTGCTCTTCGACAAGCGCTGCGTGGTGGACACGCCGATCGCCGTGAGCACCAGACTCCAGATGCTGAAGGGATTGATGCCCTTCAGCACTCCGCCCACGAAGCCCTTCACGCCGGGCGCCAGCAGATCGAGTCCAAGCGCCGGCTGCATATCCTGGGGCGACGTCAATCCGGTCGGGCCCTGCAGATGCAGCACGAGCGATCCCACAGCCGTGAGCAGAATGGCCGCAGGGATCGCCGAGAAGGCCGCGACGCTGAGCAGCCGGCTGAACTGTGCTTCGCCGCCGAACACCGATACGAGCGCCCACAGGATCAAGGCCGAGAGCACCAACACGATCCCGAGGACGATCACCAGAATGACGAGCCCGATCCCCGCGAAGACCCCGACCGGCGGAGTGGCGCCGCCGGCCGCGCCGCGGGCGGCCATCTGCGCTTGAATCGCGACTTTCATGAACGGCAGGTTGACGAAAAACAGGACGCATTGTGCCACGACGATCGCGAGGAACGGCGCAAAGAAACTGGGGCCGACGCGGACTCGCTCGAACACCGCCGTCGGCTCGTAGAGCACCTTGAACACGTCGGCGAAGCTGCTGCCCTCGCTTTGGGTCTGCGACACTGCAGGTGGCTGCATCCCTGCGCCCATTCCCGCCTCCCATTGGGGGTGATCGACCGCGCCAATATAGACCTCCCGCCCCTTCCCGGCGACCCAAGGATGATGTAGGGTGAAGGCAGGACCCACAGGACGGATCCCATGCTGACTGCTCTCGTCGTGACCGTCGCAACCGTACTACAAGCCTCGAACAATCCGCCGGTACGTGTGTCGCGTGCCGACTCGACCGCCGTCGTGACGCTGCGCCAGCCAGGGCATGTGGTGCTCTTGCACGTCGACGCCATCGGACGGATCAACGTGCTCTATCCGCTGATCCCGGAAGACACGTTCGCGATCGCGGCGGCGACGCCGCTCGCGATCGATCTGCCGCCGACGGCGCAGGCCAATCCGGCGACCTTCGTGGCCGTGTGGTCCAAGTGGCCGTTCGATTTTTCGGGGATGCAGCTGGGATCGACCTGGGACTACGATGCGCTGCTGCTCCAGCCCACCGCGGGCGATCCCCTCGCGGCGCTGCTCGACATCGCCGACCGCATCACCGATGGTCGGCCGTACGATTACGGCGTCGCGACATATTCCCGCGCCGGGACCGCGTTGGCCCGCGGACCGGTTGTGCAGCCCGATGTCTGTCTCGGCTGCGTGCGTCATGCGACGGAGGTCGCGCCCGCCGCGGCGGTGCCGGCCAATGCCGTCGACTGCTCGAATTCATCGATGACGAACTCGTTCTGCGGCGTGAACTCCGGCAGCGTGTCGATCAACACGCCGGCGCCGATCGTGTACCAGCAGGCCCCCGCGCCCGTCCCCGCCGCCGTCTACGTCCCGTATTTCATCCCGATGTCGCGCGGCTTCCGGCGGCGCTTCGATGAGCCGTCGCCGCAAATGCGCATGCCGGCCCCCGCCCCGTCACAAGGGGTCGCCTACCCCATCGCACCGCGGCTCATCGTGCCGTCGGCCGCGCAGGTCGGAACGTTCAGACACCGGTAACAGAAGAAGGTTGGTGGAGGTCTGTTCAGAGCCTCCACCAACCTTCACGAGCCTTCATAACCTGCCGTTCAGTGGAGGCGCGGGGAATCGAACCCCGGTCCGAGCATGACTCCGATACCACTCCTACGTGCGTAGATCCGGCTTTATGGTCTCGCTACCTCGGCGCCAGATCAGCCCTGGTAGCAACAAGCCTCTGAAATCTCTTGCGGCACCCGTTGAGGCCCCAAGTGCCGCCAGCCCGACTTTGCGATACGTGAGCGCCGCCTCAGGCGGGCTGCCACTCACGCAGGTGCGTGAAGCCGAAGCTTACGCAGCCAGAGCCAGTTCAGAGTTGGCTTGTGTATAGTCCCAGTTGATTTACCAGGTGACTGAGAACCTGGGCACGCAACAGTACCCTCGCCAAACCCGTCGAAGCCTGTCGCCCCCTTCGACGAGGAGAAGGAAGCTAGTGAGCGGACGCCGCCTTTTCAACTCGATTCCGGCCTAATTCCTTCGCGCGATACAGCGCCGCATCGGCCGCGATCGGCAAATTCCTGACGTCGCCCACCAGGTCAGGGCAGGACGCGATCCCACAGGAGGCCGTGAGCGGATAGACCGAGCCCGCCCACGTCAGCGGTTTCTCGGCGATCGAGCGCCGAATCCGCTCGGCTACCTCCATCCCCGCCGGCAATGCCGTTCGCGGCAGCCAGACGGCGAATTCCTCGCCACCGATGCGCGCGACGAGATCGCCGTCGCGGACCGCGGCCTCGAGCAGGCGCGCGACGTGCTTCAGGGCCGCATCGCCCGCCGGATGACCGAGCGTGTCGTTCAGTTTCTTGAAATGATCGAGGTCCACGTAGATCAGCGTCGCCGGATCGCGCGAGCTCCCGAACGTGTCGAGCGCCCGCTCGAACTCACGCCGATTGCGCAGGCCCGTGAGCGGATCGACGATGGCGCGGCGTTCGGCTTCGTGCAGTGCCCGGGCGGCCGCCAGGCGTGGGCCGAGATCGGAAAGCAGCGGGCTCAAGTCGTCGAGCAGCGGCGCATCGGCATCGAGCGGCGGGCCGAGCACTACGAACGCGCCGACGACGACCGCCCCGTCGGTGAGCGGGTAGGCGGTGCCGGCGCGCTCGGCGCGGCGGCGCTCCGGCACCCCAGGCCCGAACACGTCTTCGTTGCCGCGCGTCGCCACGGGAATGCCGGCGATGATGGCGCGCGCGACGGGCGATTCGGGCGACAGCTGCACGCCCCCGAGCCGACGATCCGCGCTTCCCGACACCGCAATGATGCGGGCGTCCGTGCCCGAGCCGAGGACGAGCGCGGTCGCCCGGTGCGTCATTTGCGCGCCCAGCTCGACCGCGGCCCGTGCCATCGCGTCGAGGCTCTGTGCGCCCGCGACCATGCGCGCGACCCGACCCGCCACGATGCGCGCGCGTGGGACGGCGTCCTGTTCCTCGGCGAGTCGCATGCCGGCGACGAATCGGCGCAGCGCCGCGGCGACGGCCTCGGTCAGGACGTCGGGGTGACCGCCGCCGGAGAGCGCGAGTGCCGCGCCGTACGGAAAGTCGCCCACCGCGACGAAGGTCGTGTCAGGGTCGCGCACCACGTGCAACCGCCCGTCGACCGACGCGAGCTGCGCGAGCGCGGCGCCGCGCCGGCGGTCCTCGCGGTCGACATCCGGAGACGCAACGACTTCGATCTCGCCTTCCGCCAAGCCCACGGCCCACCCGCCCGATGCCGCGTATGCCTGACGCAGCAGATCGAGCACTTCGCGCAGGCCGAGGGGCGGCGGCCCGCGGCGGCGGAGACGGCCGGGACGCCAGCGGATCGTCCAGCCGTAGGCCAGGGCCATCCCGCCCGTGGCTGCGACGACGCCCCACACCGCGCCGCGCCAGGCGCCGAGCAGTGCCGCGGCGATTCCGACCAGTTGCAGTGCGAGCGCCACCCAGCGGCGCGCGTCTCTGCGTTTACGAATGATTGATGCGGCTCGCGGCGGCGGCGGCGCCGAATCCATTGTCGATGTTGACCACGGTCACACCGGATGCGCAGGAGTTCAGCATGGCGAGGAGCGCGGCGAGCCCGCCGAACGAGGCGCCATACCCGACGCTGGTCGGCACAGCGATGACCGGCACTTTTACCAGCCCGCCGACGACGCTCGGCAACGCGCCGTCCATGCCCGCGACCACGATGATCACGGTCGCCGAGCGGAGCACGTCGGTTTGCGTGAGGATGCGATGAATGCCCGCAACGCCGACGTCGGTGAGGCGCTCGACGCGGTTCTTGAGCGCGCGCGCCGTGACGGCCGCTTCTTCGGCGACCGGGAGGTCGCTGGTCCCGGCGGTGCAGATCAGGACGGTGCCCCGCCCCGTGGGCGGCGGCTCGGGCGCGGGCGGCAGATAGATGGTGCGCCCCAGGCCATTCACCTCGGCCCGCGGGAATCTGGCGCCGAGTGCGCTCAACTGGCCGGTGTCGGCGCGCGTCGCGAGAAAACTGCCGTTCGCCGCCTCGAGCCGCTCGGCGATCGCGAGCACCTGCCCGATGGTCTTGTCCGGGCAGAAGATCACCTCCTGATGCCCCTGCGTGATGGGCCGCAGATGATCGATCGTCGCGAACGGCAGCTGCTCGAACATGGTCAGGCGGCGATGTCTACCGCGGCGTTTGCCAGGTAGTCGGAGAAGATCGCTTCCGCTTCGGTCATGGACTCGATCGCGAACAGCCGCTGGCGCAGCTCGGCGCCGCCCCGTAGTCCTTTCGTGTACCAGCCGAGATGTTTGCGGAATTCGAGCGCCGTCTTGCGCGTATCACCCTGAATGCGCAGCGCGAGGCGCGCGTGCTCGAGGGCCGTCGCAAACCGCTCTTCCGGCGTCGGATCGGGCCGCATGGCTTTGCCGTCCAGGAGATCCCGGGCCTGTGCGAAGAGCCACGGGTTTCCGAACGAGGCGCGGGCGACCATGATGCCGTCGCAGCGCGTATGTTCGCGCATGGCGACGACGTCTTCCGGCGTCTTGACGTCGCCGTTGCCGATCACCGGAATCGTGAGTGCT
>DATDEZ010000043.1:0-12475 GCA_036522875.1 Gemmatimonadales bacterium
GATGGTGAGCGTGCCCTGGTTGTCGAGCTGCGTCGTGAGGGTGCGTTGCCCGTTCGCGCCGGGCACGACCGCGATCGTGCCCGCGGCCGCGTTCGTCAGGGTCGCGCCGACCGGCATCGACAGCGTCGCGCCGTACGTCGACACCGTGTCGGTCAACTCGAGCGTCGCGTTGTTCGTGAAGCTCGAGGTGACGTTCAAATTGGCGGCGCCATAGATGTTGTTGCCCTGAATGCGCATCAAGGAGCCCGACGCCACGGTCACACTCCCGCTCAGGCGGCTCGAGCTGCCGCGCGCCACGAACGTGCCCTGATTCACGAACGGCGTGGCGATCGTGCTGTTGCCGATGACCAGCAGCGTGCTCGGCGCGTTGGTGAGCGTCCCCGTGCCGTTCCAGCTCGAGTTCTGGAGATCGAGCAGCGCGGTGGCCGTGGTGAACGGCTGCGTGGACGTCGCGGTGACGCTGGACAACGACAGCACACCGCCGCTGATGCTGCCGCCACTGTAGCCGAAGCTGCCGCCCGAGACCTTGAACGAGTCGCCCGGGGCCATCGAGACGCCGCCCGTCGTCGTCCAGGACGGCGTCGTACCGCCTTGAATCACCAACAGCTTGGCGCCCGACAGGGCGATCGTGCCGCCGTTGACGTGCGTCGCGCTGCTGCGATTGATCGACAGCGTCTGGGTCACGTTGATCGTGCCCTGGTTGTTCAGCTCCACGTTCAGGTCGCGCGAGCCGCCGAAGCCCGGGACCGACGTGATCGTGGCGCCGGGCGCATTCGTGAGCGTCGCCGTGTTCATCGTCAGCGTGGAGCCGTACGTCGAGACGGTGTCGGTCAGGACGAGCGTGGCGTTGTTCGTCCAGCTCTGATCCATCACGAGCGTGGCGTGGCCATAGATGTTGTTGCCGCGGACTTCGAGCGTCGAACCCGTCACCGATGTGAAGGGAGCGCTGAGTCGTCCGGACGATCCGGTCGCGAGCAACCGGCCCTGGTTGGTCACCGGAATGTTGACGACGCTGTTGCCGAGGTCGAGCGTCGCGCCCGCGGCGTTCGTGATCGACCCCGCGCCATTGATCGTCGTGCTGCTGAGGAGCAGCGGCGTCGTGCCGGTGTTCCACACTGGCGCGATGCTCGCCGTCAGGCTCGCGAGCGAGACGATGCCGCCGCCGCCGATCGCGCCGGCGCCGTAAGCGAACACGCCGCCGCTCACCTTGAGCGTATCGCCGGCCGCGATGTTGATCGTTCCCGTCGTGGTGAAGCTGGGCGACGTGCCGGACTGCGTGACCGCGAGGCTAGTGCCGGAACCCGTGATGTTGATCGTGCCGCTGTTGCTGTGCGCCGCGCTCGCGGGATTGAGCGCCAGCGGGAACGACACATTGAACGTTCCCTGGTTGTCGATCGCCGCGCTGATGTTCTTCGTGCCAGACGCGCCGGGCAGCACGTCGATCGTACCCGAGGCGCCGTTGGTCAGGGTGCCCGCGTTCAGCTGTAACGTCGCGCCGTAGCTCGAGACCGTATCGGTCAGCGTGACGTGGCCGTTGTTCGTGAAGCCGCTCGCGACCGTCAGGTAGGAATGGCCGGTTTGATTATTCCCCTGGATCCGGATCAGTGAGGCGCTCGTGGTCACGATCGACTGATTGATCACGGAGCTGCCGTCGATCGTCAGCGTGCCGGCACTCGAGAACACGCCGCCGTCGAGCGTGCTGTTGCGGAGGTGGATCTCGCCGTTGCCGTTGACCTGCGTCGTGCCCGACACGCGCAGCGTCTTGCTCGACGCCGAGAGGGTCTGCAGGCCGCTCGAGCCGCCCACTTGGAGTCCGGCGATGGTGTCGCCGACGTCCAGCGTCACCGTGTATGTGCCCGACGCCGTAATGACGGCCGTCTCGGTCGGTCCGGGAACGGCGCCGCCGCTCCAGTTCGCCGGGTTGCTCCAGTTACCGCCTCCCGTGGCGATCCAGTAGATCGATCCGCCCGGCGCCAGCAGATCGAAGGTCGCGGTGCTGCCGGCGCTCAGTCCCGACGCCGTTGCGCTCAAGGTGTAGCCGACGCCGGGCTGGTCGATCGCGAGATCGCTGAACGTCGCGACGCCGGCGACGGCAGCTTGCGTGAGCGTGCCCGCGAGCAGGCCGCCGCTCGGATTCGTTCCGATCGCCACCGTCACGTTGCCGGTGAACGAGGGCGTCGCGTTGCCGGCGAGATCGCGCGCACCGACCTGAACGGGCGGGGTGATGACCGCACCCGTCGTCGCAAACGGGGGCGTGCTCAGGAACGCGAGCTGCGCGGGCGGGCCGGGGATGACCGTCAGCGACGGCCTGGGCGTCGTCACGGCGCCGCCGTTGATCGTCGCCGTAATCACGGTCGCGCTGCCGGCGAGGAGGCCGTCGAAGGTCGCGGTGTACACGCCGTTGCCCGAGTCCGCCGTCGCGCCGACGGTTCCGGTGCTCGCGCCACCCGAAAAGCCAAACGCGACCGCGTCGCCGCCCGTCGCGACGTTGTTTCCCGCCGCGTCTTTGCCGCGCAGCTTCAGCGTCACGCTCGCGCCCGATGCGACGGTGTCGTTCGAGATCGTGATGACGGACCCCGCGGGCGAAATCGCGCCGGGCGAGACGGCGATCGTCGGCAGCGGGCTCGTCACGGGAGAACCGTTGATCGTGGCGCCAATGGTCGTCGCCGTTCCGGCGAGCAAGCCGGTGAACACCGCCGTATAGACGCCGTTGCCGCTGTCGGCCGCCGCGCTGATCGTGCCCGTGCTCCCGCCACCCGAGCGACTGAACACGACACTCGCGCCGCCGGTCGTGACGTCGTTGCCCGCGCCGTCCTTCGTCTGGAGGCGCAGCTTGGCGGTCGTCCCCGAGATCACGCTGCCGCTCGAGACGGTAAGCACCGACGTCGCGGGCGAAATCACGACGCCGGTCGCGGTGGCGCTGAACGACGCGAAGCTCACCCCGGGGAAGGCGGGCAGGCTCGCCTGGAAGGTCTGAACACCGACATTCGAGCCGAGCACGCCGGTCACCCGCGCGCGCCCTTGCGCGTCGCTCGTGACGATCGTGTCGGCCGGCGCGCCGCCCGAGAGCGAGCGGAACCGCACGTCCACGCCCGGCACCGGCAGGTTGTCGGCCGCGCGCACCTCCACCTCGAGCTGCGTCGCGAGCGGTTGACCCGCGCCCGCGGTCTGGCCGCCACCGGCGATGATCAGCAGCTGCGACGGCACGGGAAGGAACGTGACCGTCGTCGAGTCGGCGACGCTCGCGCTCACCCCACCGGGTGTGCGCGCGATGACTCGCACCGACGTCCGCGCCGTGGGCGCGCGCAGCACCCCGGCGGCGTTGACGCGAGCGAGCGCGCTGTCACTCGTGCTCCAGGAGACGTAGAACTGCGTGACCGGAACGCCGCCCTGGAACGCCTGGACCTGGAAGCGCAGCGAGTCGTTGAAATAGATGAAAGGGCTGGTCGGTGACACCGCGAGACTGTCGACTCCCGCGCCCGGCCCGACGTAGGTGAGCACTGGAATGTCGGTCGGCGCGGACGGCGTGCCGCCGCTCCGCACCTCGACCGGCGCCGTGCCCTGGAACAGCGGCACACTCCCCGACAGCGCCACGATCGTCACCTGGAGCGTCTCGGCCGACGCGATCAGGGCGACGTGCAGGTCGAGATCGAGCGCCGCCGAGTCGGGCGGAATGTTCGCGGTGGTATCGACGAGCGTGTCGGGCGGAGCGCTTGAACGTACGACGATGAACCGCACCCGGTCGAGCGTCAGCCCGAACGAGGCGAGCGCGTTGATTGATGGAAGAATGGGTGCGACGGCGACCGGCGCGCGATGCAGCTGGGGCTCCATACCGTCGCGGCACGTGGCCAACAGCAGAATGAACCCCAGACCAGCAAGGGCTGTAACGGCCCGGGACAACGGAGCAGCAACGGCGCGCGGCACGAGAGGCAGCGAATTGACCCCCGGCCCAAGCGGCCGTCAAGGCTGTATGTTTGGGCCCATGCGCACCGCCCGACGCACGCATGGCTTCACCGAATCGGTGATTCGCGGAATGACCCGGCTCGCGACCGAACACCGGGCCATCAATCTCGCCCAGGGCTTTCCCAACTTCCCCTGCCCCGAGATTCTAAAAGAAGCGGCGGCCCGCGCGATCCATGATGACGTGAATCAGTACGCCATCACCTGGGGTGCTTCCCGTCTGCGGAACGCGTTGGCCGCGAAGTACCAAGATTGGTACCACATGCCCGTCGATCCAATGACGCAGGTCACAGTGACGTGCGGAGCGACCGAAGCCATGGCCAGCTCGCTACTTGGCATCGTCGATCCGGGCGACGAAGTCGTCGTGTTCGAGCCGTTCTACGAGAATTACGGGCCCGACGCGATTCTCTGCGATGCGAAGCCGGTGTTCGTCCCCATGCCGTCGGGTGAGTCCATCGATCTCGACCGTCTCGCGAAGGCGTTCAGTGCGAAGACGAAAGCGATCATCGTCTGCACGCCGAACAATCCGACGGGCCGAGTGCTCACGCGCGCCGAGCTCGAGGCGATCGCCGAGCTGTGCCAGCGGCACGACGCGTTCGCCGTGACCGACGAGATCTACGAGCACATCTACTACGAAGGCGAGCACATCCCGATGGCGACGCTGCCGGGGATGGCCGACCGCACGATCACCGTCAGCGGCGCGTCGAAGACGTTCAGCGTCACCGGATGGCGGATCGGCACGATCATCGCGCCGCCCGACGTGACCGACGCGATCCGGAAAGTGCACGACTTTCTCACCGTGGGCGCGCCCGCGCCGCTGCAGGAAGCCGTCGCGGTCGCGATCGAGACGTTGGAGGACGACTACTACGCGGGGCTCGCGCGCGATTATCGGCGCCGGCGCGACGTCCTCTGCGGCGGCCTGCTGAAGGCGGGCTTCACCTGTCGCCCACCGCAGGGCGCCTACTACGTGATGGCCGACTTCTCCGCACTCTCGACGCTGCCGGACGATCAGTTCGCCAAATGGTTGACCGCCGAACACGGCGTAGCGCCGGTGCCCGGCTCGAGCTTCTACTCGCGCGCCGAGCTCGGGCGCAAAGAGGTGCGGTTCGCGTTCTGTAAGACGGACGACCTGCTGGAGCAGGCGGTCGAGCGGCTGCAGCGCCTGCGCGACTAGAGCGCCTCTTCGACCTCGCGGTAGCCTTCGACCTGCGCGTCGATATCGCGCGCGAGCGCGCGCGCCAATCCCAAATCGGTCGTGAGACTGTGCACGCTCCCGGTTCCCGCGTGCAGTCGCAGCAAATTCAATCGTATCGTCTCGAGTGCGGCGACGGCGTCCTTGAGGCGTTGCTGCACGAGATCGCGCTCGGCGGACAGGTCGGCGGCGATCCGGTCGTGACGGGCGTTGATCGCCGGGTCGGCGGCGCCGCGATTGGCTCCGCCCAGGGCCTCCTGGAGCTCGTCCAGACGCGCGCGCATCCGTTGCGCGTCCTGCTCGAGCCGGTGGACGACGTCGGGAAGATCTCGCAGCTCGTGCCGCGTCGTTTTCGGCAACGTCTCGTACAGCTGTTCGGCTGCCATGCCCAGCGCGAGCTCGGTGGGCCGATGGGTCAGCGACGCGGGCAAGGCTTTTTTACTGACGAACGAACGCGCGACCTTGAACAGCCATTTCCCGACCCGTCCCGTCCACAGCCGACCCCAGAATTCCGCATCGACGTCGCGCCGCCGCTGCAGCATGACCAAGGCGCCGAAGGCAGAAGCCAAACCGATGCTCGCGCCAAAGCCGAGGAAGCGCAGGGCGACAAGTGGCGGGCTGAAACTGCTGGAGCTCAGGAGCGCGCCGACTATTCCCAGCGCTGCCGTGCCGAAGCCGGCCGCGCTCAGCCAGCGCAACACCCGCTCGAGCGTCGAAGGACCGCCACCGTGGCCGAGACCGTACGCACGCTCTTCGCGGCTGCGCTCGATTTCCGCCTTGAACGCCACACCGAGATCGCTGTGGTCGAACCCGACGTTGAGAAGCCGGCGCGCCCGGTTGAGGAGCACGCCGAGCGGGACCACGGTGTAACCCAGGAATAACGCGGTGAATCCCAGAGCCGACGACGCCGTCAGCGCCGTGACCAGCGGCGTCGCGATCAACACCGCAAACGGGTACAGCAGCACGCCGCCGCCGTCGAGCCGCGCATCGTGCTTTACAAAGGCCCGGAGCGCGACGGGAAGCTCGCGACGCTGCTCGAGCGCGTGGCTGAGCTGCTCGGCCAGCGCGGACGGCCCGTCGGGTCGATCGGCTGGGTCTTTCGCGAGACACCGATCGATCGCCTGCGCGAGGCGTCTGGGCACCATGGGCGCCGCGGATCCCAGTGGAGGCGCCGGCTCGGTGACCTGCTTCGCCAGGACGTCGGTCGCTCGCTCCCCCTCGAACGGCAACGTGCCGGAGAACGCGAAGTATCCGACGACTCCGAGCGAGTAGAGATCGCTGCGGCCGTCGACATCTTCGCCGAGCGCCTGTTCGGGGCTCATGAACTCCGGCGTGCCGATGATCTCGCCGCTCTTCAGCGCTCCGGCGCCGGCCACGACGCCCGCGATCCCGAAGTCGGCGACGAGGACGCGACCGCCTTCCTCGAGCAGGATGTTGTCGGGCTTCACGTCGCGATGGATGACGCCCTGCCCGTGCGCGTAGGCCAAGGCCCACGCGACGTCGCGCAGCAGCCGCGACGCCTCGGAAGGCGCGAGCGGGCCACGACGGCGCACGCGGTCGGTGAGGGTTTCGCCATCGACGTATCCCATCGCGAAGAAGACGAAATCGCCGCTTTCTTCGACGGAGAAGATCGGAATGATGTTGGGATGCGACAGCTTCGCGGCGGTACGCGCCTCCCGCAGAAAACGCTCGCGCAGCTTCGGATCGGACGCCTTGGACGGCGGTAACAGCTTGATCGCGACCGGGCGGTCGAGCCGCACTTCGCGCGCGAGGTACACGACGCCCATGCCGCCGCGGCCCAGCTCGCGCTCCAGCGAGTACCGGCCGGCGACAGCCGCCTGAAAATCGAGGAACAACCGGTCCGGCGCGGGATGCGTCATCGCATCCCTAAACTAACGCTTGGCTATGCCGGTGTTTCGAGGTGATCGAGCACGGTGACGACCGGCGTCACCTGCGGCAGGCGCAGCGACCCGACGCGAAACAGCGCCTTGCCGAGCGCGCCGCGCCAAAACCTCAGGCTGCGCTCGCCGACCGGGTCGGTCCGTTGCTCGGTGCGCGAGCGCGCGACCATGCTCGCGAGCAGCGCGGTCGCCGCCGCACTCACCGCGATCGGATTCAGGACTGCCGCAAGCGCGTCCGGTACGGGGAATAATCCGAGGACACCGGTGACCGCGCAGACCGCCACGAGCAACGCCACGCGCGCGAGCCACGTGAGACTTCGCTCGAAACTGGTCGGTCCGGTGCCGTAGACGAACGCGAGCTCCTCGTGCCGGCGCGCCTGGCGCGCGGCGAGCGCGGCGACCAGATCGTCGCGACGATGACCTGCGGCGAGCAGTCGTCGGACGCGGACGAGCTCGACGACGACCGGCAGCAGCAGCGCCGCGGCAAGCGCGCACGTCGCGATCCACCGCGCAACTCCTGCCCCGGGCGTCGCCCATGCCGCCACGGTGACAGGCAGCAATCCGGCCCCCGTGAACACGGCGTGGATCACCGCCGGTCCCTCGAGATGCGTGCTGCGAACCAAAAAGGCCCGCACGGCAAGCGGCGGGGGAGGCGCGCCAACGGTCTCGGCGATTGCCTGGACGAGCGCGGCGGCGTCCGGGAACCGCTCCCACGGATCTTTCGCGAGGCAGCGGTCGACGATCTGTGCGAGTCGCGGCGGCACGCGCGGGGCCACGGAGTGGAGCGGCAGCGGCGCGGCGCTGATGTGCAGCTTGAGCATCTGCTCTTCCGACTTCGCGTAAAAGGGCAGCCGTCCCGACAACGCGTAGTACGCCACGACACCCAGCGAGTAGATGTCGCTCCGCCCGTCGACGGCGTCACCCTTCGCCTGCTCGGGACTCATGAATTCCGCGGTGCCGATGATCGGGCCGCGCGGCGCCGCGGGACGTCCCAGGCGTCCGTTGGCGGTCAGCTCCCCGCCGTGATGGGCGATGCCGAAGTCGGACAGCAGCGCCCGACCGGCGATCGCGTCGAGCAGGATGTTGTCGGGCTTGACGTCACGATGGACGACGCCGCGCGCATGCGCGTAGTCGAGCGCTTCCCCGACGTCGCACAGCAGCCGGCCCGCCGCCTGCGGATCGAGTGGGCCGAGCGTCGCGATGTGTTGCGAGAGCGTCTCGCCCGGCACGTACGCCATCGCGAAAAAGACGAAGCCGCCGATCTCGTCCACGGTGAAGATCGGGACGATATTCGGATGCGTGAGTCGCGCGATCGTCCGCGCCTCACTGAGGAACAGGCGGCGCTGGCCGTCGTCGGCGGCGAGCTCGGGAGCCAGCACCTTCAGCGCGACGCGTCGATCCAATCGTCGCTCGCGCGCGAGATACACGAGTGACATGCCGCCGCGGCCCAACTGTGCCTCGACGTCGTACACCCCGGCCAATGCATGGCGCAATGTCGTCATGGGCCGTGCATACCCGGGGAGCCGTTTCGATGTTCGCGCCGCGTGACCAAGGGTTGTGTGATCCCTGCTGGACCGCTCGCCTTCGCAAGCACAGATTCAGCGGCTTATGACGAGCATCCCAGCCGCTCATCCGACCCCGGCTTCAGGCTCCACGGCGGGCCTGCCGCACCAGCCGTATGTGCCGGCCAGCCAGGCCCCCGCCGAGTTGACGCCGCGCGCCATCGCGCTGGGCGTATTGCTCGGCCTCATCTTCGGCGCGTCGAATGTGTATCTCGCACTGAAGATCGGCCTGACCGTCAGCGCGTCGATTCCGATCGCCGTTCTCTCCATCACGATTTTCCGCTGGCTCGGCCGCTCGACGATTCTCGAAAACAACATCGTGCAGACGACCGGCTCGGCGGCGGATTCGGTCTCGGCGGGCGTGGTGTTCACGATCCCCGCGATTCTGTTGATGGGCTACGACCTCGACATCTCCCGCGTCACGATCCTCGCGATTGCCGGCGGGCTGATGGGCATCCTGATGATGATCCCGCTGCGCCGCGCGCTCATCGTCAAGGAGCACGGCAACCTCCCCTACCCCGAGGGCACGGCGTGCGCCGAAGTCCTCATCGCCGGAGAGCGCGGCGGCATCCACGCCAAGACCGTGTTCCAGGCGTTCGGGATCGCCTTCGTCTACAAGTTCCTGATGTCGGCGCTCAAGATCTGGCAGGAATATCCGGGAAGCGTACTCCGGAGCTATCAGAACGCGGAGGTGCGGGTCGAGGTGAGTCCCGAGCTGCTCGGCGTGGGCTACATCATCGGGCCGCGGATCGCCGGTTATCTGTTCGCGGGCGGCTGCCTGGCGTACGTCGTCCTCATGCCGGCGATCAAGCTGTTCGGCAGCGCCATGACCGAGCCGATGTTCGGCACCACCAAGCTGATTCGCGACATGAGCGCCGGCGAGATTCGCGCGGCGTTCGTGTTTTATATCGGCGCCGGCGCGGTCGCGACTGCCGGCATCATCGCGCTCGCGCGCTCGTTGCCGACCATCGTCGGCGCCTTCCGCGCCGGCTTCGCGGAGATGCGCGCCAGCCGGGTCGGCCAGGCGATCGCCAAGCTCCGGACCGATGACGATCTTCCCATTTCGGTCACCGTCATCGGCTCCGTCGTGCTGGCGATCGTGCTCGCGTTCCTGCCGCAAATCGGCGTCAACCTGCTGGGCGGCATTCTCATCATTCTGTTCGGGTTCTTCTTTACTACCGTCTCATCCCGGATTTGCGGTCAGATCGGCAGCTCGGCGAACCCGATTTCGGGCATGACGATCGCGTCGCTCATCGCGATTTCGTTCATCTTCCTGCTGCTCGGCTGGAACCACATCGACGACCGCGTGCGCGCGATCTCCATCGCGTGCGTCATCGCGGTCGCGGTCGCCAACGGCGGGAACACCTCCCAGGATCTGAAGACCGGATTCCTGGTCGGGTCGACGCCGCGCTTTCAGCAAATCGCGATTCTCATCGGCGCGATCGGTTCGGCGCTCGCGGTGGGATGGACGCTGACGTTCCTCAACAACGCGTACAGCTACCAGGTGCCCGAGCAGCGGCCCGGTTTCGTCGCCCCGGCGAGCGGCGCGAGCCCCGACGGCAACGTCGTCGTGCACACCGAGACGATGTCGCACTTCGGCATCGGCGGGACCGATTCGATGGACGCGGGCACCTACCAGGTGATTCGCGTTTACGTGGAGACGCAGGGCGTGCCGCCCGGGAAATACCTGGTCGACCCCCCGTCGCACGAGATTCGTTACGTAGTCGATCCCGGCATCGGCGGCCGCATCCACGAGTACAAGGGCCACGAGCTCAAACGCCTCGATTCGCCCAAGGCCACGCTGATGGCGCTCATCACCGACGGCATTCTCACGCACAAGCTGCCGTGGGGTCTCGTCATCATCGGCGTCTTTTTGACCATCGCGATCGAGCTGATGGGCGTGTCATCGCTGCCGGTGGCAGTGGGCGTCTACTTGCCGCTGACCACGTCGGCCGGCATGTTCGCGGGCGGCATCGTCCGCTGGCTGGTGGAGCGCAAAGTCCGCTCGGCCAACCGCTCGCTGGCCGAGATCGAGTCCGGGCCGGGCGTGCTGTTTGCCAGCGGGTTGATCGCCGGCGGCGCCATCTGCGGGATCGCCGTGGCCGCCATTGCCGGCTGGGGGAGTAAGACCGGCAAGTCGGCCGACTGGCTCGCTGAAGCGGTCGCGCTGTATCACAGGTTTGGGGTCGTTTCGGCGTCGGCAATCACCGCCCTGATCATGTTCGGCATTCTCGGGTTCTTGCTGTATCGGACCGGCCTCAAGAAGCATTGACATCAACTTGACAGTATGACGACACCTACGATCAACTTCCTCAAGAAGCTGCTCGACACGCCTGGCCCGTCGGGGTTCGAGAGCGCACCCGCACGGGTGTGGCGCGACGAGGTCAAAGGCTTTGCCGACGACGTGAAGGCGGACGTCCACGGCAACTCCGTGGCATCGCTCAACGGCAAGGGCAAGCCGCGTGTCATGCTCACCGGACACATCGACGAGATCGGTTTTCAGATCACGCACATCGACGACGACGGATATCTCTACTTCAGCGGGATTGGCGGCTGGGATTCCCAGGTGCTCGTGGCGCAGCGCGTGCTGCTCCTCAGCAGCAGCGGCATGGTGCGCGGCGTCATCGGCAAGAAGGCGATTCATCAGCTCAAGAAGGAAGATCTCGAGCGCGTCACCAAGGTGAGCGATCTCTGGATCGACATCGGCGCGCGGAACCACGACGAAGCGGTCGGGCGGATCCGCGTCGGCGACGCCGGCGTCCTCGATTGCCGGGTCGAGGAATATCCGAACGGACGCATCGTGTCCCGGAGTATCGACAATCGCATCGGCGCGTACGTGACGGCGGAAGCGCTGCGGCGGCTCGCGGCGAACCGCCCGCCACACGCGGCGGTCTTCGCGGTGGCGTCGACGCGCGAGGAGATCGCCTGGACCGGGAGCGGCGCACGCACGAGCGCGGTCGGCATCGAGCCCGACGTCGCCGTGGTCGTGGACGTCACGCACGCCACCGATTATCCGGGCGCCGAGAAGAAACACTCGGGCGATCACAAGCTCGGCGCCGGCGTGGTGTTGTCGCGGGGTTCTTCCGTCAGTCCCGTCGTGTTCGACCTGCTCGCGCAGTGCGCGGAGGAAGCGAAGATCCCCTACACGGTGCAGGCTGCGCCGCGCGACACCGGTACCGACGCGGACGCGATCTACAACGCGATGCGCGGAATTCCGACCGGCCTCGTCAGCGTGCCCAACCGCTACATGCACAGCCCGAACGAAATGGTGGCGGTCGAGGATCTCGATCGCGCCGCCGAGCTGCTGGCCGCGTTTACCCGCCGGCTCGAGCCGGGCACCGACTTCATTCCCCGCTAAAAAAACAGGGTCCCGGCGGACTGCCCGGGACCCTGAGTTGGTCAGGAAGCTGAAGCGCTTACTGCGGAATCATTCCGAAGTTGCTCGGCGTCGACGTCTGGAAAGTCGTGTTCATCGAGAACGAGTAGCCGGTTCCGCCGCACCCGTTGTACGTCATTCCGGGCATGGGCGGACTCTGCGTGAACCCGGCCTGCCCGACGACGCAGACCTCGTACGTCGTAAAGCTCGCCAGACCGGTGAACTCGTAGAAGCCGTTCTCGTCGGTCGTTTTCGTGTCGATCGTCTGGCCGTTCCATCTGAGCTCTAAGGTCCAGCCGGCCATGACCGTGTCGCCCACGAACGGATTGAAGGCGCCATCACCATCCAGATCCGCGAACACCTTTCCGTTCGCCATGTCGATCCCACTCGGCGGACCGGGTGGGGGCGGCGGCGGCGGGGGCGGCTCAGCCGGAGGAGGAGGCGGCGGCGGCGGCTCAGCCGGAGGCGGCGGCGGCGGCGGGGG
>DATDEZ010000044.1:0-5554 GCA_036522875.1 Gemmatimonadales bacterium
TGATCGCGATGCGCGCGAACGCGGCCGGAAAACAGGTGAACAGCAGCACGATCGCGAGAATGAGCCACACGTGGTTCGCTTCCCACACCGGACCGATCGCGCTCTGGACCAATTCCCGCTGCGCGCGCTTGCGCAACCCCGAGGCCAGCAGATCCCATACGCCGCCGCCGAAGTCCGCGCCCGCGAACAGCACGTACGCCGTCAGCGCGACGAGGATGATGCCCGCGAGGATATTCGGGAGCGTGAGCATTCAGGTGCGCGGGCTGCGAATGATCTGCCGGTACAGCACGACGCCAACGATGGCGGCGAGCGCGCAGTAGAGGATCGTGATCGTGAGAAACGGGACGACGAGGCCCGGCATCGGCGTGACGGCATCGCGGGTTCGCAGGACGCCCCAGATCACCCACGGCTGCCGGCCGAGCTCCGTCACCATCCAGCCCGCTTCGATCGCCAGAAATCCGAACGGAGTGGCGAGCGCGACCGCCCACAGAAATGGCCGCTGCGTGGTGAGGTCGCGCCTCCGCAACGCAAGCCAGCCGGCCCATAACCCGACCAGCGCCATGTATGAACCGAGCGCGACCATGACACCGAACGAGAGATGCACGAGGCGCACGTTCGGCCAGTCGTCACGCGGCACGGCGTCGAGTCCCTGCACGGTCGCGTTGGGATCGTGGAATGCGAGCAGCGACAACCCGCGCGGCACGGTCACGGGCCCGAACGTCAGCGGCGCGCCGGCCCGCGTCGCGTACAGCGCTTCCATCGCGGCGAGCTTCACCGGCTGTCGTCGGGCGACGTAACGGGCCGCGATGTCGCCCGATAGCGGCTGCAGCACCGCGGCGGGCGCGCCGACGAGCAGTCCGATGACGAGCGCCGCCCGATTGAACGCACCCGCCCGCCGCCTGAGAATCAACGCCGCATGAATGCCCGCCACCGCCAGACCGGTCGCGGCGTAGGCCGCCAGCGTCATGTGCAGCGTCTGCGGGAAGGCCGCCGACGTTCCCATGGCCGCGATCGGATCGATGTTGGTGATCGCCCCGTTCGTCAGCGTGAAGCCGGTGGGCGTATTCATCCACGCGTTCGCGATGACGACAAAGACGCCCGACGCCGCGCCGCTGATCGCCACCAGCACGCCCGCGAGGAGGTGCGCGCGCCGCGAGACGCGCTCCCACCCATAGAGGTAGACGCCGAGGAAGATCGCTTCCGTGAAGAACGCGAAGCCTTCGAGTGAGAACGGCATCCCGATGATCGGCCCCGCGGCCGCCATGAAGCGAGGCCACAGGAGACCGAGCTCGAAGGAGAGCACGGTGCCGGACACGGCGCCGACGGCGAAGAGGATCGCGGTGCCGCGCGCCCAACGTTTGGCGAGGTCGAGGTACACCGGGT
The DNA here is from genome assembly GCA_036522875.1 of Gemmatimonadales bacterium. Classification (GTDB taxonomy): domain Bacteria; phylum Gemmatimonadota; class Gemmatimonadetes; order Gemmatimonadales; family GWC2-71-9; genus 20CM-2-65-7. The sequence goes on from DATDEZ010000044.1 coordinate 1,384, forward strand.
CGCCGGTCCGCTGCCAGCGGCGTTCGGCGAGGACCATCAGGACCGGCATCGCGATCCCGATGACCGCGAAGATGATATGAAACGCGAGCGACACCGCCATCTGCGAGCGCGCCGCGCTCAGATCATTCATTTGAGTTTCAACGCGTTACGCGCTCGAATGATCAATGATCAATGATCATTGGGCATTGATCATTCGCAGCCGACCTGCGATGCGGTCCTGCATTTCAGGATAGGCGGCCGCGAGCTGCTCCAGCGTCGCGCGCGCGGAGTCGGGCTTGCCGGCCGCGACGAAGGCGTCCGCTTTCAGGAACGCGACACGCGACGCGAGGAACCGGTTGCCCGGCGGCGCCTTCAGGCGCGCGAGCGTCGCGAGGGCGCCACGCGGATCGTTCTTGTCGTGGAGCTGCGACTCGGCGGCGAGCAGTTGGACGGTGGTGTCGTTCGGAAACTCACGCGCGAGCTGGCCGAACAGCGTGGCGGCGCGCGCGCTGTCGTGCGCCGCGCGGGCTCGCTGCGCCTGCTGATAGAGTCCCGCGACGTACAGCCGGCTGACGTCCGCGGTGTCGCCGAGGCGCGTACCGATCCCGCCGGCGTAGGCGTAGACGAGATCGCCGCCGCGGTCTCCGGCTTTGAAGAGCGCCGCGACCCCGAAAATGCCGACGAGGGCCGAGCCCCACAGCGCGCCGCGTGCCACGTTGATGTTGCGGCGCCGCGCGACGAGCGCGGCGATCTCGAGCAGCGCGACCACGAGAAAGACGTTGCGCGCCCACTCGCCCGCCTCCTCGTGCTCCTGCACCGCCTGCCGTACCCCGGGAATGCGCTCGACCGGGCCGTGCGCGTCCGTGCCGGACTGCACCGCCAGCACCGCAGCCGCGGTGCCGACCAGGATGAGCGTCGCCGCCGCCGGCCCGGTGAACACCGCTCGACCGGAGAGTGAGATCCACCGGAAGACCACGCCGAGGATGAGAAGGGCGATCGCGAAGTGAACGATGATGGGGTGGTACACGCCGAGATTTGGCATACGCCAAATCTCGAATGGCCAACGTAGAATGTCCAATGATCATTGAGCGTTGATCATTGGACATTGATCATTCGGGACGCACCGCGTCCCGCACGATGTCGTCCACGGCAAACTTGATGAACTCCGCCCGTTTGTCGCGGCGGCGCTGGCTTTCAGCCCGCACGTCGGTGAGCCGGCGCTCGATGTCGGCGATCTCGAGGGCTCGCAGCTGGTCCTCGAGGTCGAAGTGCTGCGTGATCAGGGCTTCGATTTTTGCACGGATCGCGGGGCGCGCGCTCTCCGCCGCATTGCGATAGGCACGCTGCTGGGCCCGCGCGTTGGCCTCGAGGCCAAACATCTTGCCCACGAGCTGCGCGCGGACCGAGTCGCGCCGCCAGATCCGCTGGAACACGTCGAACTGCACGGTCAGCTGTCCGACTTCCGCCCAGTACTGGTCGCCCGACGTGAGCTTCAGCGAATCGAGCGACGGGATCAGATCCGGCGCGACGTTCTGCAGCCACGCTCGCCCGGCCGCTTCGGCCTCGCGCGGGCGCTCCTGCATGATGTGCTGGACCTGCATCTGCATTTCTTGCGGGTTCGGCATGGGATCCTGGGCGCGCGCAGTGCCGGCCACAATCATCAGCAGTGCGACGGCGACGCCAAGACTATTCCGGGAAGCCATACGGCCGCTCCTGTTCCAATCGAGTGAGTTGTGCATCGATGTCCATCACTGCCTTACCGCCGGTGACGTAGCCCGCCGTCGCCGACCATTCCGCGGTCGGGTTCCAACCGCGGCGCGGCGCGTTGCTCGTTCCCGCGCGAGCCAGCAGCACCCCCGCGAGGACAGCAGCGGCCGCCAGCGCGACCGGGAGCCAGCGCCGCCGTCGCCGCGGCGTCACCGCGATGTCGAGCGCCCCGCGCACGCTCTCCAACGCCGCAAGCTCGGACCGGCAGCCCGTGCACGCCGCGACATGAGCCTCGAGCGGCGCCGCGCGCTCGCGAGCCAGCTCGCCATAGGCGATCAGCAGCAGCTCGTCGTTCGTCGGATGATTCATCGGTAGCTCTCCAAGGCAGCGCCGATCTTCGCCAGCGCCGCGCGCATCTGTGTCAACACCGTGCCGAGCGGACGTTGCAGCCGATCGGCGATCTCTTGAAATGTCAGTCCACGCTCGTGTCGCAGCTCCACGACATCGCGCTGCGCCTGTGGCAGCTCGCGTAGCGCGCGGCGGACCGCCAATCGCAGCTCATCCTCGAGCAGCTGCTCGTCCGCCGCGGGCACGCGCGCCGACTCTTCCAGCTGTTTCGCGCGCTCCCAGCGGCGGTGCACGACGGCATGGCGCAAGTGGTCGTGCCAGACGTTGGCGGCCACACGGAACAGGTAGCCGCGCGCGTTGCCGTTGAGCGTGATCCGCGGCGCCGCCGTGACCAGGCGGGCAGCCACTTCTTGCAGCATTTCCGCCGTCAAATCGGCATCGCGGCACCGGGCGCCCAGGAAGTTGCGCAACGCCGGCTCGTGCTCGGCGAGCAATTGATCGGCCGTGACTTTGCTCATGGTCACCTAAGAGTACGTCCGAGGGGAGTTATTATTTGGCCTGTGACTGTCACCTTGAGATCCCTGCTGCAGGATGGCCGCGTCCACGTCTTCGACGGGGCGATGGGGACGATGCTGTACGGCAAGGGCTTCTTCCTGAACGTCTGCTACGACGAGCTGAACCTCAAGCAGCCCCGCCTGGTGCAGGAGGTCCACGCCGAATACGTACGCGCCGGCGCCGAGATTCTCGAGACCAATACGTTCGGCGCCACGCCGTTGAAGCTCGGCAGCTACGGCCTGGCGGATGAGACCGAGCAGATCAACCAGGCCGCCGCCGAGCTCGCGCGCGCCGCCGCCGGAGGGCGGGCCAGCGTCGTCGGGGCGATCGGTCCGCTCGGCATCCGCATCGAGCCGTTCGGTCACACTTCGCAGGCCGAGGCGCAGTCGCAATTCGCGCGGCAGGTGAAGGGATTGATCGCCGGCGGCGTGGACGGCTTCGTCCTCGAGACGTTCAGCGATCTCGACGAGATGCACGCGGCGTTGCTGGCGGTGCGCGCCGCTTCCGACTTGCCCGTCGTCTGCCAGATGACGATCGGCACGGACGGCCTCACGTATTACGGCACCGATCCCGAGACGTTCACCAAGCAGCTCGACGCGTGGGGCGCCGACGTCATCGGCGTGAACTGCTCCGTCGGTCCCGCGGGTCTGCTCGAAGCCGTCGAGAAGATGGTCAAGGCGACGTCCAAGCCGATTTCGGCGCAGCCGAACGCCGGTCTGCCGAAAGACGTCGGCGACCGCAAGATCTACCTCGCGTCGCCGGAATACATGGCGAGCTACGCGCGCCGCATGATCGAGGCGGGCGCGCGGTTCGTGGGCGGCTGCTGCGGCTCGACGCCCGAGCACATCAAGAAGATCCGGGACTACGTCGCGAGCGTCGTACCGCGCCAGCCGAGCGTCGTGGTGTCGCGCGCGCAAGTGCAGGCGCCGGCGGGCGTGACGGCTGCGCCGCTCGCGGAGAAATCCAAGTGGGGCGCGAAGCTCGCGCAGGGGCAGCTGGTCACGAGCGTCGAAATCGTCCCGCCGAAGGGCGTCGATCCCAAGCCGATGCTCGAGCAGTGTCGCGCGCTGAAAGCCGCGGGAGTCGACGCGGTCAACGTGCCCGACGGCCCGCGCGCGCAGAGCCGCATGGGCGTGCTGCCGTCCGCGCTGCTCATCGAGCGCGAAGTCGGCATCGAGACCGTCATCCATTACTGCTGCCGCGACCGCAACCTGCTCGGCATGCTGTCCGACATCATCGGCGCGCATGCCGCGGGGCTGCGCAACATCCTGATCATCACCGGCGATCCGCCGAAAATGGGTCCTTACCCTGAAGCGACGGCCGTCTTCGACATCGATTCGATCGGTCTGACGAATCTGGTCTACCGTTTGAACCAGGGGCTCGACCCCGGCAACAACCCGCTCGGCGGCGCGACCAAGTGGGCGATCGGCGTCGGCGTGAACCCGGGCGCGGGCGACCAGGACCGCGAGTTGTCGCGCTTTGCCTGGAAGGTCGACGCGGGCGCCGAGTTTGCCGTCACGCAGCCCGTGTTCGACGTGCGCCAGCTCGAGGGATTCCTCAAGCGCGTCGAGCAGTTCAAGAC
>DATDEZ010000045.1:0-27326 GCA_036522875.1 Gemmatimonadales bacterium
CCACCGACGAATACTTACGGCCAGGTCGCGAAGGCGTTCGACGCCGGCTGGGGCGGCGCCGTCTGGAAGACGATCGGCGAGCCCATCATCAACGTCTTCTCGCGCTACGGCTCGGTGGACCTCGGCCAGAACCGGATGATGGGCTTCAACAACATCGAGCTGATCAGCGATCGCCCGATCGCCGACAACTTGAAGGAGATCGCCGAGGTCAAGCGGAATTATCCGCGGCACGCGATCATCGCGTCGTTGATGGTGGAGTCGAAGCGCGAGGCGTGGCACGACATCGTGAAGCGGACTGAGGACACCGGCGCCGACGGCATCGAGCTGAACTTCGGCTGCCCGCACGGCATGAGCGAGCGCGGCATGGGCAGCGCGGTCGGTCAGGTCCCCGAGTACACGTGCCAGATCGTCGAGTGGGTGAAGGAAGTCGCGCGCGTCCCGGTGATCGTGAAGCTGACGCCCAACGTCAGCGACATCACCTACATCGCGCGCGCGGCCGTGAAGGGCGGCGCCGACGCGCTCTCACTGATCAACACGATCAACTCGATCGTGGGCGTGGATCTCGCGACGTTCGAGCCGCAGCCGTCGGTCGGCGGGAAGTCGAGCCACGGCGGCTACTGCGGCCCGGCCGTCAAGCCGATCGCCTTGCACCTCGTCTCGGCGGTGGCCGGCGATCCGGCGGTGACGATCCCGATCTCGGGGATCGGTGGCATTTCGACCTGGCAGGATGCCGCCGAGTTCATCGCGCTGGGCGCCGGGACGCTGCAGGTCTGCACCGCGGTGATGCACTACGGCTTTCGCATCGTCGAAGATCTGATCGACGGCCTTTCGAACTGGATGGACGAGCGCGGTCATGCGACGCTCGATGCGATCCGCGGCCGCGCGCTGCCGCGCGTCACGAAATGGGAGTCGCTCGATCTCAACTATCACCTGCTCGCCCATATCGACCAGGCCAAGTGCATCAAGTGCGAGCTATGCTGGACGGCCTGTGAGGACGGCGCGCACCAGGCGATCCGCCGCCTGCCGCGCAATGGGGGAGGCGGCCCGGTCGTCGAGATCATTGAAGAAGCGTGCGTCGGCTGCAATCTGTGCGCGGCGGTGTGCCCCGTGCAGGACTGCATCACTATGCGGCAGGTGCCCAATGATTACGCGCCGGTGACGTGGAAGGAGTACGCGGCTGGGAAGGGCAAGCTCGCGCCGAGGTCGGAGCACTTTCACACTGCCAGTTGGAGCCCAAGCAGCAAGTAGAAGCGGCAAGAAAAGTGTAAGACGCCAAGTTGCAAGTGGCTACAAGTGCAAGCTACGAGTTCACAGGAGGACCGAGTTTCCGGATCAGGCCAAAGACGGTCCGGCCACATTCGTCCCGCACGGCGCTGACTCGTGTTACGTCATCTCGAGACAGGTAGCCGAGTCCCACCGCCAAATCGATGATGGCCTCGACTTCGTCGAGTGATGACCGTGCGATGTCGAGGTGCTTGCGAAACTCCTTCGCGCCGCGGCGGCTCGCACCCTCCGCGATGTTCAGGACGACGCTCGAGGCCGCGCGCCGCCATTGATCGGCGAGGCCGCTCCGCTCGGACGCCGGCAAACGATCGATCAACGGTTTGGAAAGAAGCACGAGCGCACGCGCGTGCTGCCATGCTTTGAGGTTTTTGAAATGGCCCATGACGAACGATGCCGGGGACGGGGGAGTCCACCGGCATCCAATCTTCGCCCGTCGGAGCCTTTTCTTGCAGCTTGCGCTTGAATCTTGAAACCACTTACAACTTGGCGTCTTATACTTCACTTGCGTCTTGTACTTCCCTTGCGCCTTGCACCTTGTACCTTCGGCCTTAGAGACGCCCAGGTGGCGTCAGCGGTGTCGCGGCCACGCCCGATTCCTGCTCCGGCGTAAAATCCTCTCCCGGATTGATGAACCGATCCCGCTCGAAGTGATATTGCTTGTCATACAGCTGCTTGTAGCGTCCATTGGCCACCAGCAGCTCTTCGTGAGTTCCCCGCTCCACAATCTGCCCGCCCTCGAGCACCAGAATCTGATCGGCGCTGCGAATCGTCGAGAGCCGGTGCGCAATGACAAACGTCGTCCGTCCCCGCCGCAGCGCGCGCAGCCCGTCCTGAATCTTTGATTCGCTTTCGGAGTCGAGACTGGATGTCGCTTCATCGAGCACGAGAATGCGCGGATCGGCGAGGATCGCGCGCGCGATCGAGATCCGCTGGCGCTGGCCGCCCGACAGCTTCACGCCGCGCTCACCGACCACGGTGTCGTACTTCTCGTCGAACTGCTCGATGAACTCGTCGCAATGCGCGATCCTCGCCACCGCCTCGATCTCGGCACGGCTCGCGTGCGGACGCGCGAACGCGATGTTCTCCGCAATCGTGCCGTCGAACAGGAAATTGTCCTGGAGCACGACGCCGAGCTGCGTGCGGTAGTCCGCCAGGCGGATGCTGTTGAGATCGCGACCGTCCACGAGCACTCGGCCCTGCTCCGGACGGTTGAACGCCAGCACCAGGCTCACGAGCGTGCTCTTCCCGGAGCCCGATGAGCCGACGAGCGCGGTGGTCGAGCCCGCCGGAGCGCGGAACGACACGTCCTTCAGCACCGGCACGCCCGGCTTGTAGGCGAACGTGACGCGCTCAAACGCGACGTCGCCCCGGATGGTCCCCTGCGGCTCGCGCGTCGCGTCCTCGGCGTCCTCGGTCGTCATGCGGCGCAACTCGTGAATGCGATCGAGCCCCGCGAACGCCTCGGTGATTTGCGTGCCGATCGACGCGATGTTGATGAGCGGCAGCGCGACGAGCCCGACGAAGAAGACGTACTGGACGAGCTGGCCGAGCGTCATCGACTGCGACAGCACCGCCCGACCGCCGAGCAGAATCATCACGATGGAGATCGCGCCGATGACGAACTGCGCGAACGCGCCGACGCCCGACACGCCGGTCATCGTCGTCGCGACGTTGCGGAACAGCTTGTGCGCGCCGCGCGCGAACACGAGCCGCTCGCTGCGCTCCGACCGATACGCCTTTACGATCCGAATCCCGCCGAGCGTCTCCGCCAGACGGCCGGTCACGTCGGCGTTGATCTTGCCGCGCTCGCGAAACAGCGGCCGCAACCGCGAAAACGCGTACGCCATCCCCCCGCCGAACAGCGCGAGGACCAGGATCGAGAGCGAGGTGAGCTTCCAGTTCAGCCAGAACAGCACGCCCAGCGCGATGGCCGCCGTGACCAGGCCGCCGACGAGCTGGACCAGCCCCGTCCCAACGAGATTCCGAATGCCTTCGGCGTCGGTCATGACGCGCGAAATCAGGATCCCGGTCTTCGTCGAGTCGAAGTAGGCGATGGGCAGGCGCAACACGAACGCCTGAACCGACTTGCGCATCTCGGTGATCGCGCGCTGCGCCGCGACGCCGAGGATCTGCGAGAGCGCAAACGAGCTGATCGATTGCACGACCGCCGCGATGCCGACCGCCAGCGCGATCAATCCCAGCAGGTCGGCCCGATGCTGGCCGACGACCTGGTCGATCAGATACCGCGACGACCAGGGGAGCACGAGCCCCGAAACGCGATTGACCAGCATGAGCGCCAGCCCGAGCCCGAGGCGGCTGCGGTGCTGCCACACGAGCTGCCGCGCTTCGACCCACGCGTTGCCGTAATTGGGTTTCGGTTTCTTGTCAGCCACGAGGGAAGCTTACCTGGCCCTGGAAGGCCTTACCAGCAGCCCTGACGTAGAGACCCGCACTTCGTAGGTGCCGCCGCCCCGCTCCGGCGTCGCGCCGAAGAACGTCGCGGAGCCGTATTGCGCGTCCACGAGGGGCCGCAACACCCAGTAGCGCGTGGCGAGATCGAACGCGTCGAAGCGCTTCTTGGTGGCCAGCGAGAAGACCGTGCGCGGTTGCGACTGCTCGTCGCCGAGCTCCTGATAGCGGCCCGCGATCCGGTCGAGCTCGTACGCCGTCTGGAGACCGAGCAAGGTGCCCACCGGCCGCCATTTGAGCACGTGGGCGTCCACGTACACCGCGTCTCCCGCGAGGTCGAACATGTGCAGGCTCGAGTCGGCCAGAATGACGGTCGCCCGGAAGTGGTGCGGGCCGATCGGCTCGGTCTTGATCGTCGCGGCCACCTGCTCCGCGGTGAACGCGCGATAGCCGCTGATGCCGACGGTGATCGTCGCGAAGAGCGTGGTCAACGACAGGAGCAGCAGGCCGACCAGCAGCGCGAAGGCGAAGCTCAGATGGTGCCGCTTGCGCCGCGCCGAGCCGGCGCCGTAGAACGCGGCGAGCGCCAGGATTGCGCAACCGATCATGATCAGTCGGAGAAAGCCAGTCATTCCCTACACGTTACTCGCCACCAGCCTCTGGCGCGAACTCGCGCGCCGAGCCACCTTCTGCGCTCACCCTCGAGAAAGCGGTATGAAGCGCTCGACCCTGGTTACGCTCGCGGTCATCGCCGTCGTCATCGCGCTCTTCTTCTATATGTCCACCGCGCGGGCGAACACGGAGTGCAACGTCTGTATGGACTTTCAGGGACGCTCGAACTGCGCGACCGCGGCCGGCCGCAACGAGCACGAGGCGACGCAGACGGCGCAGAGTACGGCGTGCGGGCCGATCGCGAACGGGATGAATGAGACGATCGCGTGCGGGAACACGCCGCCGCGCGATGTGCAGTGCAAGACTCGATGAAACCGAAAAGCGTGCGCCGTGAGCCGTGCGCCGTGCGCCGGAAACCTACTCCGCCGCAGCCATCGGCCGCCGTAGCAATCCCAGCAACATCCCGATCGTCGAATTGGAAAGACTCAGAAGCCGTCTCACAACCTCCTGAGGCAAGTAATCCAGCTCGCCGGCATTTCGTAACAGGCACTCGGTCTCAGCCGCAGAGCCAAGCGCGATTCTCAAATGCCTGCGAAACTGTCGCGGCGCTCGCAATGCGTATCCCTCGACAATATTTGCTTCAACCGAAACGGCGGCCCGACGGAGCTGGTCAAAGACCGCCCACGTTCTCGGTTGCCTCGCAGCCTCGGTTTCTCGTAACGCGCCAATTGCCAGAGCGTGCGCGCGTTGCCAGACATGCAGGGACTGATAGCTCTCCATATAGGGAAGTTGGGGCTATGCTTCGTCGAACACCGAACCGAAATCGCGCGGTCGACATCGATTTCCGGCGCACGGCTCACGGCGCACGCACGTATTCATGACCGGTTTCTCCATGCCGCGGGTGGCGATCCCCGCGAAGCTGAAGCTGACCTCCGGCGATGCGCTGGACGGCGAGATCTACGTCATGGAGCGCGTGCCGCAGCACACGGGGCCCGAGACACCGCTCGACATGCTGAACCGGCCGGAGGGATTCTTTCCGTTCCGGCCGCGTGCGGGCACGGCGGGCGTGCTGCTCGTCGCGAAAGCCCGCGCCGTCACCTTGAAGGTGCCCCGCACCGCCCCCGAAGATTCGTCGCGTCTCTCCGCGGCGAAGCAGGCCAGCCTGGAGGTCACCCTCGCGGACGGGTCGCATCTCAGCGGCTGGGCAACACTCGAGCTGCCGCAACATCACTCGCGGCTGCTCGATTATCTCAACGCGGTGGCCGAGCCGTTTTTCTCGATTGCGACCGCCGACGAAGTGCACGTCATCAATCGCTCGCACGTCCTGTACGTCCGGCCCGAGGACTGATCGATGCCGACTCGGCTCGACCCATTCGTCGATGTGATGCTGCGCGAGCGCGCCGATCAGCTCTACCTGCTGCCCGACGAGCCCGTCACGATCGTCAAGGACGGCAAGCCCCGCAAAGTCTCGAAGCAGCCGCTCACCGACCAGCACATCTATGCCCTGATGGTCGAGGTCGCGCCGCCGGAAGCCGCGGACAAGATCGACCAGCAGGCCGAAACCGAATTCGACTACGCCGGCGGCAACGGCCTGGTGCGCGTCAAGATCGTGCCGGAATCGGGCCGATTGACCGCCGTGATCTCCGCCGTGCGGCGCCCGTCCCAGGAAGCGATCGCGGCCCCGGCCGCGGCGGCCGCCGCACCAGCCGCCGCGCAGGAGTCGGGCGTGACCGCCAAACGTCCGGCCGTCGCGGCCCGCACCGCCGCGCCTGCGTCCAAGGCGGCGACCGCCGCAAAGGCGGCTCCCGCTCCGGCCGAACCTGCACCACCGCGGCCGCCCCGGGCATCCGTTATCGCGGCCGCCCCCATGGTCGATGCGCCGGCGCCGGACCTGGCGGTCAGCGCCCCAGGGACGCTGCCGGGCGAGTTCGCGTCGTCCGAGTACGCCGCGGCCGAGCAAAAACTCGGCTCCCTGCTGCGCGCGCTCGTGAAGTCGGGGAGCTCCGACCTGCACCTGCGCGTCGGCGAGCCCCCCATGTTCCGCACCCACGGTGAGATCAAGCGCCAGCAGGGGCCGGCCCTGAGCATCAACGACCTCGAGCTGCTCGTGCTCTCGATCATGCCGGAGCGCAACCGCGGCGAGTGGAAGGAAACCGGCGATACCGACTTTGCCTACGAGATCGCGGACATCGCGCGCTACCGCGTGAACGCCGCACGCGACCGCAAGGGACCGGTCGCCGTGTTCCGGGTGATTCCCGCGAAGGTCGTGACGGTCGAGGACATGGGCATCCCGGACGAAGTCCAGAAGCTATGCTATCTCACCAAAGGGCTCGTGCTGGTCACCGGCCCGACGGGCTCGGGCAAGTCGACGACGCTGTGCGCGCTCATCGACTTGGTGAACCGCACGCGCTCCGATCACATCATCACGATCGAAGACCCGATCGAGTTCGTGCACGAGAACAAGAAGTGCCTGATCACCCAGCGCCAGGTGCACGTGCACACGGAGAGCTTCAAGACCGCGCTCCGCGCCGCGCTCCGCGAGGATCCCAACATCGTCCTCGTCGGCGAGCTGCGCGACCTCGAGACGATCGCCATCGCGATCGAAACCGCGGAGACCGGCCACCTCGTGTTCGGCACGCTGCACACGACGACCGCCGCCTCGACGGTGGATCGCCTGATCGATCAGTTCCCGGCCGATCGGCAGGCGCAGATCCGCGTGATGCTCTCCGAGTCGCTGAAGGGCGTGATCTCGCAGACCCTGTGCAAGAAAGCGGGGAACGCGGGGGGCCGCGTGGCCGCGCGCGAGATCCTGCTGACGACGCCGGCGATCTCGAACCTCATCCGCGAAGGCAAGACGTTCCAGATCCCGTCGATCATTCAAACGAGCAAGAAGCTGGGCATGCTGACGATGAACGACGCCCTGCTCGACCTCGTCGAGAAGAAGCTCATCGATCCCGACGAGGCGTACATGAAGTCGGTGGAAAAATCGGGACTCGCCGCGAGCCTCAAGGCCAAAGGCTTCAAGGTCACGCTCACGCAAGAGAGCTAATCTCCCCGGTCGAGATTTCCCGGGGTACATGACGCATGCGTGTATGGCGGGGTAATCCCTACCCCCTGGGCGCGACGTGGGACGGCCAGGGGGTAAATTTTGCGCTGTTCTCCGAGCAGGGGACCGGCGTCGAGCTCTGCCTGTTCGATTCCCCCGATCAGACCGATCAATCGCAGCTCATCCGCGTCACCGAGCGCACCGATCAGGTGTGGCACTGCTACCTGCCCGACGCGCGTCCGGGGCAGCTCTACGGCTATCGCGTCCACGGCCCGTACGAGCCGGAAAAAGGCCTGCGCTTCAATCCCGCGAAGGTCGTGCTCGACGCCTATGCCAAGACGATCACCGGCGACATGCGCTGGGACGACACGCCCTACGGCTACCGCATCGGCGCACCCGAGGAGGATCTCGCGCGCGACGACCGCAACTCGGCCGCTGCGATGCCGAAATGCGTCGTGATCGATCCCGCATTCACCTGGGGTGACGACCGGCCGCCCAAAGTGCCGTGGAATCGCACCGTCATCTACGAATGTCACGTGAAAGGGATGACGCAGTGTCATCCGGACGTCCCCGAGCGCCTGCGCGGGACCTACCTGGGAATGTGCGCCGAGCCGATCCTCCGGCACCTCCAGTCACTCGGCGTCACGACGGTCGAGCTGATGCCGATCCATCATCATCTCACCGCACGGCATCTCGTCGAGCGCGGCCTCGAGAACTACTGGGGCTACGATTCGATCGGCTTCTTCGCGCCCGATGCGCGGTTTGCCGTCAAGGATCCGGTGACGGAGTTCAAGACGATGGTGCGGACGCTGCACGCCGCGGGCCTCGAGGTGATTCTCGACGTCGTGTACAACCACACGCCCGAAGGCAACCACCTCGGCCCCATGCTCGCGTTCAAGGGCATCGACAATTGCGCCTACTATCGCCTGGTGCCCGACGACCCGCGCCATTACGTGGACTTCACCGGCACCGGCAACAGCCTGAACATGCAGCACCCGAGCACGCTGCGGCTCGTCGCCGATTCGCTCCGCTACTGGGCGATCGATATGCACGTGGACGGCTTCCGCTTCGATCTCGCGCCGGTCCTCGCCCGCTCGCTCTGGGAGGTGGACCGGCTGAGCGCGTTCTTCGACGTGCTGCACCAGGATCCGGTGCTGTCCCAGGTGAAGCTGATCGCCGAGCCGTGGGACGTGGGACCGGGCGGATATCAGGTCGGCGGGTTTCCCGTCGGCTGGGCCGAGTGGAACGGCAAGTATCGCGACACGGTCCGGAAGTTCTGGAAAGGTGAGACAGGCCAGATCGCCGATCTCGCGTCCCGCCTGTCGGGCTCGGCCGACATCTATCAATGGACGCAGCGGTCGGCGTACGCGAGCATCAACTTCGCGACCTGTCACGACGGCTTCACGCTGCACGACCTCGTGAGCTACGAGCAGAAGCACAACGAGGCCAACGGCGAGAACAACCAGGACGGCGCCAACGACAACGACAGCCGGAACTGGGGCGCGGAAGGGCGGACGGACGACGCCGCGATTCTCGACGCGCGCTATCGCGCGATGCGCAACTTCATCGCCACGCTCGCGCTGTCGCAGGGCGTCCCGATGCTCTCGCACGGCGACGAGATCGCGCGCACCCAGCAGGGCAACAACAACACCTACTGCCAGGACAACAAGATCACCTGGGTGAGCTGGAAACTGGACGCACGGCAGCGCGCGCTGCTCGAGTTCACGCGCAAAGTCTTCGCGGTCCGTGCCGAAAACCCGGTGCTGCGCCGCCGCACGTTCTTCAGCGGGCAGGTGGAGGAGCACCGCGGACTGAAAGACCTGACCTGGCTCCGCCCCGACGGCGCGGAGATGGCGAAGGACGACTGGCACAACGCGGACGCCCACGCGCTCGGCATGCTGATCGACGGAGACGCGACGGACGAAACCGACGAGACCGGCACGCCGATCAAAGGCGAGACGATGCTGCTGCTGGTCAATGCGAGCGAAGCGAACGTCGACTTCCGCATGCCCGCCGGCAAGTGGAGCACGGTCATCGACACCGACGACCGGCCCGACCCTGCCGGCGAGCATTACACGCTGACGCCGTTTTCGCTCGTGTTGTTGCGTCTTACGCCTTGATCGTTTTCGACGCGTCGTCCCACGTCACGGCGGCGCGGCGGAAGTACGACTCGTTCGCCATGTGACAGGCGAGCGCCGCGTTGCGACCGAACACCACGTCCTCCACGACCGGCTTCCGCGTCCGTACGGCCTCGAAATAATTCCAGAGGTGCGGCCGCGTGTCGTCGAAGTCGGGCGTCGAGAACGTGACGCTCTCGGTCAGCTGCGGTCCCTGCCCCGGCGGCAGATCGTGATCCTTGCGCCACTGCTGGTCGTACGCGGCCCGCATCGCGCCCGGATAGCTGCCGGTGTAGTAGCACGGATACTGATCCTTGCCGCTCTGCGGTGAGAAGCTGAGCGTGCTGCCCGATACCGTGAGGATTCCTTTCGATCCCTGGAAGGTGTACTGCTCGGGCATCTCGCTCCCGAGGTTCAGTCGCATGTAGACGGGCAAGTTGTCGGCGCCATAGTAGTAGAGCGTGGCATGGACGTCCGGCATGTTACGGCCGTCCTTCCAGCGGCGGATCCCGCCCATCGACATCGCCTGCTTCGGCGGCTCATTGATGCCGAGCATGAACTGCATCCCGCTGATCAGGTGGACGAGGAGGTCGCCGGCGACGCCCGTGCCGTATTCTTTCCAGCACCGCCAACGCGCGAAGATGTTGGGATCGAGCGGGCGCTTCGGCACGTCGTTCTGCCAGGTATCCCAGTCGACCGTCTGCAGTGAGAGGTCGGGCGGCGGCGGATACTCCCACGCGCCGCACGGATCGTTGCGGCCGAGCCATCCCTCGACCAGCGTCAGGTCGCCGAGCATTCCCGACGCGACCATCTCCTTCGCCTTCGCGCAAATCTGCGAGCTCACGCGCTGCGAACCGACCTGCAGGATGCGCCCGCTGCGCTTCACGGCGTCGACCATCGCTTCGCCGTCGGCGGCCGTATGCGACATCGGCTTCTCGATATAGATGTCTTTGCCGGCGCTCGTCGCTTCGACCACCATGCGTTTATGCCAGTGGTCCGGAACGGCGGCGACGATGCAGTCGATGTTCTTGTCGTCGAGCAGACGCCGGTATTCGCGCGTCGTCGGGAGATTGGCGCCCGCGATCTCCTTCGCGAGGGTGTGCCGGCCGTCGTAGAGGTCGGCCGCGGCGGCGCAGGTCACACCGGGCAGCGAGATCGACGTGCCGAGCAGGCCATTGCCCTGCATACCGACGCCGATCATACCGAAGCGGACAGTGTCACTCGGCGCGACGCGGGCGCCGGGCCGGTAGGGCTTACCGGCGATCGTCAGACCCGCGGCAGCAGCACTGACTTCAAGAAATTCGCGGCGGGACCAGGATGGCTTCTTCATGGGCAACTCTCTCCTGGGAAGCGGGGTGAGCCGCCAATTATGGCGTCGATTTGCAGGTTGTCGAGGTTCGTGCACGCCTAATCCACCCGAGGAGCTAATCCTTTCGATGTTCCCTCCCCCCCAACTAAGGTTGCATTGCCGGGTATACCTGTGTGGCGACTTTTTTGTCGCATCGCAGCAACACCTCCTTGGAGCCTCGATGACGTCTACGGAACGGCCAATGCACGGCACGGCACGGGATGCCGGCGACCACTACGATCCGCACGGCTTTCCTCGGCAGCTGCTCGCGGCACTGCTCGAGTTTCGCGACGGCAACTTCGCCGTACGGATGCCCTCGGGACTGACGGGCCTCGACGGCAAGCTCGCCGACACGTTCAACGACATCGCCTCGAACGCCGATCGCCGCGCGCGCGACGTCGCGCGCGTGAGCCGCATGGTCGGCAAGGAAGGCGTCCTCAAAGAGCGTCTCAATGTGACCGGCATGATCGGCACGCGCGCCGATGAAGTCGCGGCGATCAACACCCTGATCGACGATCTCGTGTGGCCGACGATCGAGGTGACGCGCGCCGTCGGCGCCGTTGCAAAAGGCGACCTCACGCAGTCGATGAGTCTCGAGGTGAACGGCCGGCCGCTCGAAGGGGAGTTCCTCCACTCGGCGAAGCTCGTCAACACGATGATCGACCAGCTCTCGGTGTTCACCGCCGAGGTCACGCGCGTCGCGCGTGAGGTGGGCACCGAGGGTAAGCTCGGCGGCCAGGCAAAGGTGAAAGGCGTGTCGGGCGTCTGGAAGGATCTCACCGAGTCGGTGAACCAGATGGCCGGCAACCTCACCGCCCAGGTCCGCAACATCGCCGACGTCACGGTGTCGGTCGCGAGCGGCGACCTGTCGAAGAAAATCACCGTCGACGTCCGCGGCGAAATCCTGCAGCTGAAAGAAGCCATCAACACGATGGTCGACCAGCTCCGTTCCTTCGCCGCCGAAGTGACGCGCGTCGCGCGCGAGGTCGGGACGGACGGCAAGCTCGGCGGCCAGGCGGTCGTGCCCGGCGCGGCCGGTACGTGGAAAGACCTCACCGACTCGGTGAACGCGATGGCGTCGAACCTCACGGCGCAGGTCCGCAACATCGCGGCCGTGACGACCGCCGTCGCCCGCGGCGACCTGTCGCGCAAGATCACCGTCGACGTGAAGGGCGAAATCCTCGAGCTGAAAGACACGATCAACACCATGGTCGATCAGCTCAATGCGTTCGCGTCGGAAGTGAGCCGCGTGGCGCGCGAGGTCGGGACCGACGGCAAGCTCGGCGGTCAGGCCGAAGTGCCGGGCGTCGCCGGCACGTGGAAGGCGCTGACCGACAACGTGAACTCGATGGCGTCGAACCTCACGGGCCAGGTCCGCAACATCGCCGAAGTGACGACGGCGGTCGCGAAGGGCGACCTGTCGCGCAAGATCACCGTCGACGTGCAGGGCGAAATCCTCGAGCTCAAGAACACGATCAACACGATGGTGGACCAGCTCAACTCGTTCGCGTCGGAAGTGACGCGCGTCGCGCGCGAGGTCGGGACGGAAGGCAAGCTCGGCGGTCAGGCGGAAGTGCCGGGCGTCGCGGGCACGTGGAAGGCGCTCACCGACAACGTGAACTCGATGGCGTCGAACCTCACGGGCCAGGTCCGCAACATCGCCGACATCGCCACCGCGATCGCGCGCGGCGACCTGTCACGCAAGATCACCGTCGACGTGAAGGGCGAGATCCTCCAGCTCAAGAACACGATCAACACGATGGTGGACCAGCTGAACGCGTTCGCCGCCGAAGTGACGCGCGTGGCGCGCGAGGTGGGCACCGACGGCAAGCTCGGCGGCCAGGCCGACGTGCCGGGCGTCGCCGGCACGTGGAAAGACCTCACCGACTCGGTGAACGTCATGGCCGCAAACCTCACGAACCAGGTCCGCGGCATCGTGCGCGTCGTGACCGCGGTGGCGACCGGCGACTTGCGCCAGAAGCTGACCGTGGAAGCGAAGGGCGAAATCGCGGCGCTCGCCGAAACGATCAACAGCATGACCGACACGCTGGCTACGTTCGCCGAACAGGTCACGAACGTCGCGCGCGAGGTCGGCGTGGAAGGACGGCTCGGCGGCCAGGCGAACGTGCCGGGCGCGGCCGGCACGTGGAAGGACCTCACCGGCAACGTGAACCTGCTCGCCGCGAACTTGACGACGCAGGTGCGCGCCATCGCCGAAGTGGCGACGGCGGTGACGCAGGGCGACCTGTCGCGCTCGATTCAGGTCGACACGCGCGGCGAGGTGTCGGACCTCAAGGACAACATCAACACGATGATCCGCAACCTGCGCGCGACCACGGAGTCGAACGAAGAGCAGGACTGGCTGAAGACCAACCTGACGAAGTTCGCCGGCATGCTGCAGGGCCAGCGCGACCTCGTCACCGTCGGCAAGACGCTGCTGTCGGAGCTCGTGCCGCTCGTGAAGGCGCAGCAGGGCGCGATTTACCAGATGCATCGCGCCGAGTCGGGCGACTCGCTGGTGCCGCTCGCGACGTACGCGCGCGCCATGGAGCGGCTGCGGCGCATCAGCATCGGCGAAGGCTTGATCGGTCAGTGCGCGGTCGAGCAGCAGCGCGTGCTGCTCACCGACGTCCCCAAGACCTACGCGCGCATCGGCTCGGGCCTGGGCAATGCCCTCCCCACGAACGTCATCGTGCTGCCGGTGCTCTTCGAGGGCGAGACGAAGGCGGTCATCGAGCTCGCGTCGCTCTATCCGTTCACCGAAACGCACTTGAGCTTCCTCGAGCAGCTGACGCAGTCGATCGGCGTGGTGTTCAACACGATCGAAGCGACGATGCGCACCGAGAGCCTGCTCGCGCAGTCGCAGCAGCTCACCACCGAGCTGCAGACGCGCCAGGGCCAGCTGCAGCGCACCAACGAGGAGCTCGCGACCAAGGCCAAGCAGCTCGCCGAGCAGAACGTCGAAGTGGAGCGCAAGAACCGCGAGGTCGAGCAGGCGCGGCGCGCGCTCGAAGAGAAGGCGGCCGAGCTCGCCCTGACGTCGAAGTACAAGTCGGAGTTCCTCGCGAACATGTCGCACGAGCTGCGCACGCCGCTCAATTCGATCTTGCTGCTCGCGCAGCAGCTCGCCGACAACCCCGCCGGCACGCTCACCGGCAAGCAGGTCGACTTCTCCCGCAACATCCACTCCGCGGGAACGGACCTGCTCACGCTGATCACCGACATCCTCGACCTGTCGAAGATCGAGTCCGGCACGGTGACCGTGGAGGCGGAAGAGGTGACGTTCGACTCGCTGCGGGACAGCGTGCAGCGCACGTTCCATCACGTGGGGGAATCGAAGGGGCTGGCGCTGCACGTGGACATGGACAGCGCGCTGCCGCGCACGCTCCGCACCGACGCGAAACGGCTGCAGCAAATCCTCAAGAACCTGCTGTCCAACGCGTTCAAGTTCACCGAGCACGGCGGCGTGACGATGACCGTCCAGCTGGCCCACGCGGGCTGGACGCCCGATCACGCGACGCTGAGCCGCGCCGCCGGGGTCGTTGCCTTCGCCGTGACCGACACCGGCATCGGCATTCCCCCCGAGAAGCAGAAGCTGATCTTCGAGGCGTTCCATCAGGCCGACGCCGGCACCAGCCGAAAGTACGGCGGCACCGGCCTCGGGCTCGCCATCAGCCGCGAGCTCGCCACCCTGCTCGGCGGCGAGATCCGGCTGGTGAGCGCGCCGGATCAGGGCAGCACGTTTACGCTTTACTTGCCGCTCGCGTACAGCGGTCCGACGCGGGCGTCGACCGCCAACCTGCGGACCGGGACGACGACGTCGCCCGGCGGCACGATGTTGCCGCCGACGCCGGTCCTCCAGGTCGTCAAGACCGAGGAGGCCATTCCGGACGACCGCGCGCTGGTGACGCCGGAAGACAACGTCCTGTTGATCGTGGACGACGACCCGCACTACGCCCGCATCCTGCTCGGCCTCGCGCGCGACAAGGGGTTCAAGGGCATCGTGGCGACGCGCGGCCAGACCGCGCTCTCGCTCGCGCGCGAGTTCCAGCCGACGGCCATCACGCTCGACGTCTTCCTGCCCGATACGCTGGGCTGGTCGGTGTTGAGCAACCTGAAGCTCGATCCCGCGACGCGGCACATCCCGGTGCAGATGATCTCGGTGGAAGAGGAGCGCCAGCATGGGCTCGCCCACGGGGCCTTCTCCTACCTCGTGAAGCCGGCCACCACGGCCGACCTCGAGGCGGCGCTCGATCGCCTGAAGCAATACGTCGAGCCGCACGTCAAGCGGCTGCTGATCGTGGAGGACAACGACATCGAGCGCCAGGGCATCGTCGAGCTGCTGAAGCACGATGACGTGGAGATCACGGCGGTCGGGACCGGCAGCGAAGCGCTGCACATGCTGTTCGAGTCCCGCTTCGACTGCTGCGTCGTGGACCTGCGGCTGCCGGACATGGCCGGCATCGAGCTGCTCGAGCGCGTGCAGGGGGAGCCGAAGCTGCGCGACATCCCGATGGTGGTGTACACGGGCAAGGAGCTCGAGCCCGACGAGGAGGAGCGCCTGAAGGCGCTGTCGAGCAGCGTGGTGCTGAAGGACGTCCGCTCCCCCGAGCGGCTGTTCGACGAGACCGCGCTGTTCCTGCATCGCGTGATCAGCGACCTGCCGGCGCCGAAACAGCAGCTGCTCGACAAGCTGTACGAATCGGCCGACCTGCTGCGCGGCAGGCGCGTGCTGGTGGTGGACGATGACGCGCGTAACATCTTCGCGCTCACCACGCTGCTCGAGAATGAAGGGATGGAGGTCGTGAGCGCCACGAACGGCCGTCAGGCGATCGACGCGCTCAGCCACTCGCAGGACCTGGACGCCGTGCTGATGGACATCATGATGCCCGGCATGGATGGCTATGCGACGATGCGCGAGATTCGCGGCAATCAGCAGTTCCGTACGCTTCCCATCTTGGCCCTCACGGCGAAGGCGATGAAGGGCGACCGCGAGAAATGTCTCGAGGCGGGCGCGTCCGATTACATCGCCAAACCGGTGGACGCCAAGCAGCTCCTTTCACTCCTACGGGTATGGTTGCACCGATGATCGAACTCGAACTCGCAGCACCCCACGCCGGCGCGGAGAGCGCCGGCACCACGAGCGGCGGGGGCAAGAGCCCCCAGCGCCGCGTCGCCGTCGGCACGGGAGTGGCGCGCGGTGACCGCGGCTCAGGCACCGGCGGCGCGCTCGCGCCCGTGCTGCCGGTCACCGGGTCGGGCGACGAGAACGTCCCGATCCTGCTGGTCGACGACCAGCCGGCGAACCTCGACGCGCTGGAGGCGTCGCTGGCCACGAGCGGCTGTCGTTTCGTACTGGCGCGCACCGCCGATGAAGCGCTGCTCGCGCTGCTGAATCAGGACTTCGCGGCCATCGTGCTCGACGTCATGATGCCGGGCATGAGCGGCTTCGAGTTGGCAAGCATGATCAAGCGCCGCCAGCGCACGCAGCAGGTGCCGCTGCTGTTTTTGACCGCGCGCATGCTGGACCAGCAGGACGAGCTCCGCGGCTACGCCGTCGGGGCGGTCGACTATCTCACCAAGCCGCTCGATCCGCAGATCCTGCGCGCCAAGCTCGCCGTGTTCGTCGAGCTGTTCAAGAAACGCCGCGCCCTCATGCGCATGAACGTGGAGCTGCAGCGACAGATCACCGAGCGCCAGCGCATGGCCGAGGATTTGCGGCGGGCGAACCAGGAGCTCGAGACGCGCGTCGCCGAGCGCACCGCCGCGCTCGCCGAATCGGGCCGGCGCAAGGACGACTTCCTCGCGATGCTCGGCCACGAGCTGCGCACGCCGCTCTCCGCGATCCGCTCGGCAGCCGAGGCGCTGCGGCTGCGGGCGGCCGAAAGCGCGGAGCTCCAGACGCTCCAGGCGATTCTGGAGCGGCAAGTGCGGCATCTCACGCGTCTCACCGACGACCTGCTGGACATCAGCCGGCTGACGCGCGACAAGCTCACGCTGCAGACCGAGCGCGTGCCGCTGGCCGAAATCGTCGGGATGGCGGTGGAGGCCGTGCGGCCGCACATCGAAAAACGGGGGCACCGGCTCACCGTCGACATCCCCGGACACGCCGTCTATGTCCACGGCGACATGGCGCGACTGTCACAAGTCGTGTCGAACCTGCTCGACAACGCCGCGAAGTATTCCGAACCCGGGAGCAGCATCGAGCTCCGCGCAAATGTCAGCGGCGGGCAGGTCATGGTCCGCGTCATAGACTACGGGATGGGCATCGATCGCGATCTGCTGCCGAAGGTCTTCGAGCTGTTCACCCAGGGCGATCACAGCAATGCCGGGGGCCACACGGGCCTGGGTCTCGGGCTCGCGCTGGCGCGGCGCCTCGCGGAAATGCACGGCGGCACCCTGTCGGCGTTCAGCGCGGGTCCGGGACGCGGGTCGGAATTCGTGCTGACACTGCCGGTCGTGGCGGTCGTGTACGGCAGCGACGGCGAGCCGACCAGCGACGAGCCGGGGCCCACCGATCCCCTCCCCTCGCGGCGCGTGCTCGTGGTGGAGGACAACACCGACGCGGCCACGCTGCTGAACGTGATGCTCCAGCAGTGGGGCCAGGAGACGCGCGTCGTGCACGACGGCCCGGCGGCGCTCGACGTCGCAAAGGATTTCCGCCCGCACGTCGTGCTGCTCGATCTCGGCTTGCCGAAGCTCCACGGCTACGAGGTCGCGCGGCGGCTGAAGCAGGAGCCGTGGGGACGAAAGGCGACCGTCATCGCCGTCACCGGCTGGGGTCTCGACCGCGATCGCATGAGCGAGGAAGCGGGAATCGATCACCGGCTGCTGAAGCCGGTCGATCCCCAGGCATTGCATGCGCTGCTGGCGGGCGCGTCGCGTGCCGCCGGGCGCGCGAGCGGCTAGCGCGGCGGGTAGGTACCGAGGACGCGAATGCCGAAAGTGAACGCGCGCAGCTCCTCGAGCGCGGCGTCCAGACCCTGGCCGGCATCGACGACGTCGAGATAAAAGCGGTATTCCCACGGCCGGCCGGGGATGGGGCGCGATTCGATCTTGGTTAGATTGAGCCCGCGCCCCGCGAACACGCCGAGCGCGCGATACAGCGTGCCCGGCGTGTTGCCGAGCGACAGCATCAACGACGTCTTGTTCGCCGCGCCGCGCCGCGGCCCCGGCTCGCGCGCGACGACGAGAAAGCGCGTGTAGTTCTCCGCATGATCCTCGAGCCCCTCGGCGATCACATCCGCGCCGTACAGCTCGGCCGCCAGCTTCGACGCGATCGCCGCATCGGCTTCGACCTTGCCGGCCATCACGTCACGCACGCTGCCGGCGGTGTCGTACGCCGGAACGGCCTCGACGTCCGGATGGGTCACGAAGAACCGGCGACATTGCGCGAGCGCGACCGGATGGGACGCCACGCGGCGGACCTGCGGTAGCGTGACGCGCGGCGGCGCGATCAGGCAGTGCCGGATGCGCAGCTCCGTTTCGCCCACGACGTGCAGCGCGTGCGCGCTGAGCAAGTCGTAATTCTCGTGGACCGAGCCCGCCAGCGTGTTCTCGATCGGCACGACGCCGCGGCTCGCGTCGCCCGCCTCGACCGCGCGAAACAGCTCCACGAACGTGGGACACGGCACGAGGCGAAGATCGCGGCCGTGCGTCTCGATCGCCGCGGCGTGGCTGAATGATCCCGCCTCTCCCTGGATCGCGACCGTCTCAAGCATCGGTCACCGCTCCCAGGCTGCTGCTCGACACCAGGCGCGCGTACTTGGCGAGCACGCCGGCCGTGTAGCGCGGCGCCGGAGCCGTCCACTGCAGCCGCCGGGCCGCGAGCTCGGACTCGGAAACGTCGATGCGCAGCTCGCGGGCGCGGGAATCGATCGTGATGCGATCGCCCTCACGCACTAGCGCGAGCGGCCCGCCGCTCGCCGCCTCGGGAGCGACGTGGCCGACGACCAGCCCGTGCGTTCCACCCGAGAAGCGCCCATCGGTGATGAGCCCGACGCTGTGGCCCAGTCCCGCGCCGACGAGCGCCGCGGTCGGCGCCAGCATCTCGCGCATGCCGGGCCCGCCTTTCGGTCCCTCGTAGCGGATCACGACGACGTCACCGGCGCGCACGCGGCCGTCCAGAATCGCCGCGAGACAATCTTCTTCAGAATCGAACACGCGCGCGGGGCCCGTGATGGCGTGCGGCGCTGTGCCGTTGCCGCTCACCTTCGCGACCGCGCCTTCCGGCGCGAGATTGCCGCGCAGAATCACGATGTGCCCGCTCGGCGCGAGCGGCCGGCCCCAGGGACGGATGACATCCTGCGCGGACGACGGCTCCGCCGGCACGCCCGCGAGCACCTGCGCGATGCTGCGCCCATCGATGGTCAGCGCGTCGCCGTGCAACAGGCCGTGCGCGAGCAACATGCGCATCACCTGCGGGATGCCGCCGGCCCGATGCAGGTCGGTCGTCACGTAGCGTCCCGACGGCTTCAAGTCGCACAGCACCGGCACGCGCGCGCGAATCGTCTCGAAGTCGTCGATCGCGAGCGGCACCTTCGCGGCCCGCGCGATCGCCAGCAGATGCAGCACCGCGTTGGTCGAGCCGCCGATCGCCATGACGACCGCGATCGCGTTGTCGAACGCCTTGCGGGTGAGGATCTGGCGCGGCGTGCGGCGCGCGCGGATGGCGTCCGCCAGGACGGTCGCCGCCTTCCCCGCGTTCTCTTCGGTCTCGGCATCTTCGGCCGCCATGGTGGACGTGCCGGGCAAGCTCATGCCCATCGCTTCGATCGCGGCCGACATCGTGTTCGCGGTGAACATCCCGCCGCACGATCCCGCGCCGGGACAGGCGCGCCGCTCGATCTCGCGCAGCTCGCTCTGCGGCATCTTGCCCGCGCCCGCCGCGCCGACCGCCTCGAACACGCTGACGACGGTGAGATCGCGGCCCGCGTGGTGACCGGGCTTGATCGTTCCCCCGTACACGAACACGGACGGGATGTCGAGCCGCGCGATCGCGATCATCGCGCCGGGCATGTTCTTGTCGCATCCGCCGATCGCGACGAGCCCGTCCATGCGTTGCGCGCCGCACGCCGTCTCGATCGAATCGGCGATCACCTCGCGCGACACGAGCGAGTACCGCATGCCTTCCGTGCCCATCGAGATGCCGTCGCTCACCGTGATCGTGCCGAAGGTCTGCGGCATCGTCCCCGCGGCCCGAAGCGCCAGCGCGGCGCGGCGCGCCAGGCGGTCGAGTCCCGCGTTGCACGGCGTGATCGTGCTGTGCGCGCTCGCGACGCCGACGATAGGCTTCGTGAAGTCCTCGTCCGCGAAGCCGACGGCACGGAGCATCGCGCGATTCGGCGCGCGCTCCAGTCCCTCCGTGATCTGCCGGCTCCGGAAGTTGTCGCTCACGACCGCCCCTCCAACGCTTCGGCCAGGATGAACTCCGCGATGCGGGCGCCCATCGCCGCCGTGCCGATCCACGATTCTCCCGCTCCCGCGATGTCGCGCGTGCGGGCGCCCGAGTCGAGCGCCGCCGCGATCGCCGCGTCCACTGCGTCCGCGGCCTCCGGCAGATCGAGCCCGTGCCGCAGCAGCATGGCGACCGTCGCGATCGCGCCGATCGGGTTGGCGAGGTCCTTGCCGGCAAGCGGCGGCGCCGACCCGTGGACCGGCTCGAACAGTCCCGGCCCGTCGCCGAGCGAGGCGGACGGCAGCACGCCGAGCGAGCCGGCGAGCACCGCCGCCTCGTCGCTCAAAATGTCGCCGAACATGTTTTCGGTGAGCACCACATCGAGCGACGCGGGCTCGGCGACGAGCCGCATCGCGGCGGAATCGACGTACTGGTGCTCGAGGCGCACCTCTGGATACCCTCGCGCGACGTGCGTGACCGTTTCGCGCCACAGCTGTGACACCTCGAGCACGTTGGCCTTATCCACTGACGTCACGAGACGGCGCCGAGCGCGTGCGGCCTCGAACGCCTTGCGCGTGATTCGTTCGATTTCCGGAATCGCGTAGCACAGCGTGTTGACGGCATCGTGCGACGTACGACCGCGGGGCTCGCCGTAGTACAGACCACCCGTCAGCTCGCGCACGATCAGCAGGTCCACGCCGCGCAGCCGTTCCGCCTTCAGCGGCGAGCACGCGGCGAGCGCCGGATGCACGGCCACGGGCCGCAGGTTCGCGTAGACGCCGAGCAGCTTCCGCAGGGCGAGCAGACCGGTCTCCGGCCGCTGCTCGCGCGCCGCCGCGTCGAGCGACGGATCGCCGACGGCGCCGAGCAGCACGGCGTCACACCGCTGGACGGCCTTGGCCGTTTCGGGAGGCAGCGGACTGCCGGTCGCGCGCACGGCCGCGGCCCCGACCAGCAATCGATCGAGCGCGAAGCGAATATCGAACCGCTCGCTCACCGCGTTCAGCACGGTCAGTCCCTGCGTGATCACCTCGGGACCGATGCCGTCACCAGGCAGCACGGCGATGGAATAGGTCTTCATGAGTGCCGCCGCTCGAATGCCGAGATGCTTTTCTCTTCCAGCAGCGTGCGTCCGATTTCGTCGAGCCCCTTCAGCAGAAGCTCGCGACCATACGGATCGGCGGTGAATCGCGACGAGAAGCCGCGGCCGTCCGAGACGACCTGCTTCTCGAGATCCACGATGATTTCGTACAGTCCGCCCTCGGTGCTGCGAATCAGCGCGTCGACCTGCGCGCCGCTGAGCTGCACGGGCAACAGCCCGTTGCGATAGCAGTTGGACGTGAAGATGTCGGCGAACGAAGGCGCGATGATGGCGCGAAAGCCGTAGTCCACGAGCGCCCACACGGCGTGCTCGCGCGAGGAGCCGCAGCCGAAGTTCGGGCCCGCGATCAGGATCGTCGCGCCCTGCGCCGCCGGACTGTTGAGCTCGAAGCCGGGATCGGGCGAGCCGTCCGCGCGGTAACGCCAGTCGTGGAACAGCGCGGGGCCGTAGCCCGTGCGCTCGACGCCCTTCAGGAATTGCTTGGGGATGATCTGATCGGTGTCCACGTCCCGCCGCGGCAACGTGACCGCCCTACCCGAGTGCCGAGTGAACTTCACCATGCGCGCACGTCCACGAGATGCCCCTCGATCGCGGCGGCGGCCGCCATGACGGGACTCATGAGGTGCGTGCGGCCGCCGCGCCCCTGCCGCCCCTCGAAGTTGCGGTTCGACGTGGCCGCGCAGCGCTCGCCTGCGCCCAGCACGTCCTCGTTCATGCCCAGACACATCGAGCAGCCGGCGTTGCGCCATTCGAACCCGGCCTCCCGAAACACCTGATCGAGCCCCTCCGCTTCCGCCTGCGCCTTCACCCGCTGTGAGCCCGGCACGACGAGAGCCCGCACACGCGACGCGACATGGCGGCCGCGTACCACCTTCGCCGCGGCCCGGAGATCCTCGATGCGCGCGTTCGTGCACGAGCCGAGGAACACGCGGTCGATCGGCAGGCCGGCGAGCGGCGTGCCCGGCGTGAGGCCCATGTACTCGAGCGCCCGGGTCGCGGAAAGCCGCTCATCCTCGGAGCCGAGCGCCGCGGGATCGGGGACGCGCGCGCTGATGTCCGCGACCATGCCGGGCGTCGTGCCCCACGTGACCTGCGGACCGATCGTCGCGGCGTCGAGCGTGACGGTCCGGTCGTAGGACGCGCCGGCATCGCTCCGCAACGCCCGCCACGCCTGGACCGCTTTGGTCCAGAACTGCCCCTTCGGCACGCGCGGCCGGCCCTCGAGGTAGCTGAAGGTCACGTCGTCGGGCGCGATCATGCCCGCGCGCGCACCCGCTTCGATCGACATGTTGCACACCGTCATGCGCTCTTCCATCGACAGTGCGGCGATCGCGTCGCCCGTGTACTCGATCACGTGCCCAGCCGCGCCAGCCGTCCCGATCTTGCCGATGAGCGCGAGAATCAGGTCTTTCGCCCCGACGCCCGGCGCCCGGCGCCCGGTCATCCGCGCCTCGAGATTGCGCGGCTTCGACAGCACGATGCATTGCGTCGCGAGCACGTGCTCGACTTCGCTGGTCCCGATGCCGAGCGCGAACGCGCCGAACGCGCCGTGCGTCGCGGTGTGCGAGTCGCCGCAGACGATCACCATGCCGGGCTGCGTGGCGCCGAGCTCCGGGCCGATGACGTGCACGATTCCCTGCCCCGGCGAGCGGAGATCGAAGAGCTCGATCCCGAACTCGCGCGCGTTCGTGCCCAGCGCGTCCACCTGCCGCGCCGCGATCGCGTCGGCGATCGGCAGCGAACGGTCGCCGGTCGGCACGTTGTGGTCCACCGTCGCGAGCGTGCGGTCGGGCCGGCGCACTTTCCGTCCTTCGCGCCGCAGGCCCGCGAACGCCTGCGGCGACGTCACCTCGTGCACGAGATGCAGATCGACGTAGAGCAGCGACGCGCCGTCGGCGAGCTGCCGGACGACGTGCGCGTCCCACACGCGATCGAAGAGCGTGCTCACGCGCGCGCGGTCCTCACCCCCTGACCCTCTCTCCCTGCGGGCGAGGGGGGAGCCAACACGGGGGACTTGGCGGCCGCTGCGCGCTTGCCCTCTTCGGTCCACGGCATCATCGCCCGGAGCTTCGCGCCGACCGTCTCGATCGGATGATCCTTTGCCGCCTTGCGCAGCTCGGTGAAGCGCGGCGCGCCCGCGCGGCACTCGGCGATCCATTCCTTGGCAAATGAGCCGTTGCGAATCTCGGCGAGCAGCGTCCGCATCTCTTCACGCACCGCCGGGCTGATCACGCGCGCGCCCCGCGTCAGGTCGCCGTACTCGGCGGTGTTGCTGATCGAGTGCCGCATGAAGCCGAGGCCGCCGCGATAGATGAGGTCGACGATGAGCTTCAGCTCGTGCAGGCACTCGAAGTACGCCATCTCCGGCGCGTATCCCGCCTCGGTCAGCGTCTCGAATCCCGCCTGGATGAGCTGCGTCACGCCGCCGCACAGCACCGCCTGCTCGCCGAACAAGTCGGTCTCGGTCTCTTCGGCGAACGTCGTGCTGAGGACGCCGGCACGCGAGCAACCGATGCCGGTCGCGTAGGCCAGCGCATCCTCGAGCGCGTGGCCGGTCGCGTCCTGATGAATCGCGACGAGCGCCGGCACGCCGCGCCCCGCCTGATACTCGCTGCGCACCAGATGCCCCGGCGACTTCGGCGCGATCATCGACACGTCCACGCCCTTCGGCGGCACGATCTCGCCGAAATGAATGTTGAAGCCGTGCGCGAACATCAGCGTCTTGCCGGGCTTGAGCCACGGCGCCACCGCGCTGTCGTACACGCCGCGCTGCTCCTGGTCCGGCACGAGCAGCATCACGACGTCGGCGGCCTGCGCCGCCTCGACGACGTTGCGGACCTCGAGGCCGTCGCTCACCGCCTGCTTCCACGAGGCGCCGTTCGGACGCAGCCCGACGATCACCCGGGCGCCCGAGTCGCGCAGGTTCTGCGCGTGCGCGTGGCCCTGACTGCCGTAGCCGATGATCGCATAGACGCGATCGTGCAGTCGCGCGCGACTGGTGTCCGCTTCGTAATAGATCTGCACTGGCTTGCTCATAACATCTCCTTGGGGAAGCGAGGCGGCGGCCTTGCGAACGCCCACCACGTTTTGAAGTAGGAGCACGACGCTCTGCGCCGCGGCGTCGTCCAAATCGATCTCGCACGCGAGCCGCCAGATGCCCGGCGGTCCCTGCGAGTCCACACTGAGATTCCGCACCGGCTCGTTGCGCCGCCGCAACACGGCGCAGACGCGACTGAGCGTGAGCAGGTCGCTGGTCAGCAACACCACGATTCGCCGCGTCTGCGTCATACCGGCGCCGCCTCGAGCGGCTCGGAGAGCGAGCCGCCCGGCACGATCATCGGGAAGACGTTGGCTTCCTGCTCGATGACCAGCTCGACAAGCGCCGGCCCGGGCGCATCGTTCGCGCGCTGCAGCGCCTCTTCGATCTGACTCGCGCGCTCCACGCGCCAGCCCGGAATGCCGTACGCGCCCGCGAGCTTCACGTAGTCGGGACTCCAGATCGGCGTGTTCGAGTAGCGGCCGCCGTGGAAGAACTGCTGCCACTGCCGCACCATGCCGAGGTAGCCGTTATTGAAGACCGCGAGCTTCACCGACAGCCCTTCCTGCACCATCGTGGCGATCTCGGCCATGTTCATCTGGAAGCCGCCGTCGCCCGAAATCGCCCAGACCGGCTCGTCGGGCCGGGCGAGATGCACGCCCATGGCCGCCGGCACCGCGAAGCCCATCGCGCCGAGCCCGCCGGACGTGATGTGACTGTTCGGCCGGCGGAACGGATAGCGCTGCGCCACCCACATCTGATGCTGGCCGACGTCGGAGACGACGGTGCAGCGCCCGTCCGTGACCTGCGCGAGCGTCGAGAGAATCACGTCGGGCGACATCCCGCCGCTGAACGCTTCTTCGCGCTCATGCATCAGGTCGCGGATTTCCTGCCGCCAGCGCAGGCACTCGCGCGGGGCGACGTGGTCGAGCAGCCGGCCCACGACCGCGCGCGCGTCGCCGACGATGCCGATCGCGACCGGCACGGTCCGCCCGATCGCCACGGGATCGACGTCGATGTGCACGATCTTGGCGCGCGGCGCGAACGTCGCCGTGTTGCCGGTGACGCGATCGTCAAACCGCAGCCCGATCCCGACGATGAGATCGGCTGCCTGAATCGCCTTGTTGATGTGCACTTCGCCGTGCATCCCCGGCATGCCGAGATGCAGCTCGTGTCCCTGCGGGAACGCGCTGATGCCGAGCAGCGTCGTGATCACCGGCATTCCCGTCCGCTCGGCCAACGCGCGGACTTCGGCGTACGCCCCACTCACGATCACTCCGCGCCCGATCATCAGCACCGGCCGCTCGGCCGAGGCGATGAGGTGGGCGGCTTGCTGAACTGCGACTTCGAGGTGTCTGGTGTCTGGTGTCGGGTGTCGGGTGCTCTGATGGCTGGAAGCCCCAGACCCCAGACACCCGACACCAGACACCTCGTACTCCGCCTTCTGGTTCTGCACGTCCTTCGGCACGTCGACCAGCACCGGTCCGGGCCGTCCCTCCAGCGCGATCGCCATTGCTTCGCGCACGTCGTTCGCGAGCGTGGCGATGTCGCGCACCAGCACGTTGTGCTTGGTCACGGGCATCGTGACGCCGACGACGTCGGTTTCCTGGAACGCGTCGCGGCCCAGCATCGGGCGCGCGACCTGTCCCGTAATGGCGACGACGGCCGAGCCGTCCATGTGCGCCGTGGCGAGCCCGGTCACGAGATTCGTGGCCCCGGGGCCCGACGTCGCGACGCAGACGCCGATGCCGTTGGTTGCGCGGGCGTAGCCGTCGGCGGCGTGCGCGGCCGCCTGCTCGTGGCGCACGAGGATGTGGCGCAGTCCGGTGCCGCCGTGCAGCGCGTCGTAGAACGGCATGATCGCGCCGCCGGGATATCCGAACATCACGCTCACCCCGGCATCGACGAGCGTGCGCCGGAGAATTTGAGCGCCAGTCAGGAGCTCGGGCATGGCTACACTCCCCAGAAGTAGCTGCTGCTCAAGGCAGCGGTCTCGAGGCCATCGGCGTGATCGGCTTTGTTCAGCGCGTGCAGCAGCGCGCGCGCGCCGGCTTCGACGATGTCGGTCGAGGCGCCGTGCCCGCTCAACGATTTGCCGTCAACTCGCACCTGCAGAATCACGCGGCCCAGGCTGTCGCGTCCCGGCGTGACGGATTGGACGGAGAGATCGAGGACTTCGATCGAGCGTCCCACCGCTTCTCCGATCGCCGCGAACGCCGCGGCGATCGGCCCGTTGCCCGATGCCGCCGCGCGCCGGTCCTGGAATCCGGGACCCGCGATCTGCACCTGGGCGGACGCCGTCTCGGTGCCGCACGTCACGCGCAGCGACGTCAGCGTGTAGACCTCGGGCGCGCGATGGAAGCCGTCGTGCAGCAGCGTGAGCAGGTCTTCGTCCAGGATCTGCCGCTTCTTGTCGGCGAGCGTCGTGAACGCCTGGTAGAGCTGCTCCAGCGTGTTCGCGTCGGGCTCGTAGCCCAGCTCGCGGTAGCGCCGCTCGAGCGCGTGGCGGCCGGAGTGCTTGCCGAGCACGATGCTCGAGCCGCCGGCGCCGACCGTTTCGGGCGAGATGATTTCGTAGGTCAGGCCGTTCTGCAGCATGCCGTGTTGGTGGATGCCGGCCTCGTGCGCAAAGGCGTTGCGGCCGACGATCGCCTTGTTGGGCTGCGGGAACACGCCGATCTCGTGCGACAGCAGCCGACTGGTTCGGACGATCTCGCGCGGATTCACCTTGCAGTGGAATTGCGCCACCTGCGGCCGCACGCGCGCCGCCATCACGATCTCTTCGAGCGCGGCGTTGCCGGCGCGCTCGCCGATGCCGTTGATCGTGCATTCGACTTGCGTCGCGCCCGCTTCGATGGCCGCGAGCGAGTTCGCGACGGCGAGGCCGAGGTCGTCGTGACAGTGCGCGCTGAGCGTCACGGTGGCGGTTTCGGGCACGCGCGCGCGCACTTCGCGAAACAGCGTCGCGTACTCG
>DATDEZ010000046.1:0-16776 GCA_036522875.1 Gemmatimonadales bacterium
CCGCTCATGCTGGGGAGCATGACGGACAGACGCTCGCGCGCCACGTCTTCGATTGCGTGCGACCGACTGCCGGGATCGAGCAGGAAGCTCGCCACCATCGAGTCGTAGCCGACGCCCGCGAGGGACGCACCGGCACGCCTCAGCGCGATCCATGTCGCCTTGATGTCGTGGCCGGCTTTGCGGACGGCGGGGTCGGCGAGGACGGCGCGAAGCGGCTCGAGCGCGGCGCTCGAGAGCGGCGGAAGGTTGCGCGGCGGCGTGGAATCGAACTCGCCTTCGCGCGCGCGGTGCGCGAACGGCAGGTACCAGGAGCGCCCCGGCGCGACGGCGATGGCGAGTCCCGCGAGTCCCGGTTCCGCTCGCAACGCCACCAGCGGCGCGTTCCGCACCTCGGCCACGAGCGCCGCGATCTGCGCGGGATCGTCGACAATGCGCGGATCCGCGAGCTGGGGGGCGCGCACGGCCGCGGCGGGAGCGGACTCACCCGCCGTCGCCGCAGGTGTTGCGGTGCCGACGCTTTCCAGTGCGTCGAGCTTGGGGATCAGCGTCCGAAACTCGAGCTCGGTGAACAACGTGACGAGCGTCTGCGTATCCGGCCGCTGCACCCGCAGTTGCTCGAGGTCGAGCGTCACGGGCGCGTCCCGCCGCAGCGTGACGAGCTGACGCGAGAGACGCGCGTTGTCCGCTTGCGCCAGCAGCGCTTCGCGCGGGCGTTTCCCGGGAATCTCGGCGGCCTTTGCCAGAATCGTGTCGAGGTCGCCGTAGGTCTCGAGCAACTGGATCGCGGTCTTGTCGCCGATACCCTTGACCCCGGGGATGTTGTCGGAGCTGTCGCCGACCAGAGCGAGATAATCGACGACACGCTCGGGCGGCACGCCGAGCCGCTCGTTGGCGTTGCTTTGATCGACCCACTGCTCCTCGACCGCTGCCTGGCCGCCACGACCCGGATTCAGCAGCGCGACTCCCGGACCGATCAGCTGATAGAAATCCTTGTCGCCCGATACGATGACGGCTTGCATGCCGCCCGCCGACGCCCGGTCGGCGAGCGTGGCGACCACGTCGTCGGCTTCGTAGCCGTTGATCGCGATTACCGGAATGTGGAAGGCGTCGAGAATCTGGCAGACGCGCTCCAGCGAGCGATCGAAGTCCTGCTGCAGCTCCTCGCCGAGTTTTTCCCGCGTCGCCTTGTACTCGGGGTATTCGGCTTGCCGGAACGAGACGCCACGGTCGTGCACCCAGCCGATGTATGCGGGATGGTAGTTCTCGTAGAGACGCAGCAGAAAGTTGGTGATGCCCCAGACCGCTGACGTGTTCTCGCCGCTCTTGGTGGTGAGCGGGCGGGCGATCATCGCAAAGAACGCGCGGTAGATGAGCGCGTACCCGTCCACGAGAAAGACGCAGGTCTTGCCCGCGGTGCTGGCGGGGATGGGCGGCGCGGGGCGCGGCGGCATAGGCGGGAAAACTAAACCCCGGGGGGACGCCCCGGGGTTGTCGACGGTCGGGTGAAGAGGGCGTGCGTCTAGACGCGCACGACGTTGGTGGCGTGGAGCCCCTTGTCCCCTTGCTTCACTTCGAACTCCACCACCTGCCCTTCGGAGAGCGTCTTGAAGCCGTCCATCTGAATGGCCGAGAAGTGCACGAACACGTCCTCGCCGCCATCCTGCTCAATGAAACCATACCCCTTGGCGTCATTGAACCACTTCACCTTTCCCTTGATCACGATTCCGCCTCCTGCAGAGTCTGTCACTCGCCCTACGGTGGACGGCTAGAAAAGACGGGGCACGGAAAAGGCTGTCAAGACGGGTTACGGCGCCCCGTACAACGCGCGATACAACTCGCGATTGCGCAACAAACTGCGCACGTAGCCGCGTGTCTCGGCGTAGGGAATCAGCTCGATGAATCGGTCGGGATCGTCGGCGCCGGCGCGCACGAGCCAGCGACGCACCGGTACGGGGCCCGCGTTGTACGCGGCGATCGCGGCGTCCACGCGGCCGAACTGCTTGATCAGCTCAGCCAGATGCGCCGCGCCGAGATGAAGATTGAGGTCGGGGACGGTGATCCAATCCGGATAGAACGTCACGTCGAGACCGCGCGCCAGCAGCGCCGCCGTACTCGGCAACAGCTGCGCGAGACCACGGGCACCGGCGGGCGAGAGTGCTTCGACGTCGAACACGCTCTCCTGGCGCACGAGCGCGGCGAGCAGCAGCGCATCGACGCCGAACTCTTCCGCCTCGGCCTGCACGGCCGCGCGATTTGGCCACGGAAAGATTGCGCGCAGCACTCGGACATCGCCCGGCGCGAGCAACGCCGCCTGCCAGCCGAGTCGTACCGCGGCCGAGCCGTAGCCGCGCGCGCTGAGGCCCTCGCTCCAGGCGAGCAGCGCGTCGAGCTCTTGGGGGGGATGCGCGAGGACGACGCGCACTTCCGCCTGCGCCTCGCTGTCGAGTCCGGCGAGCAGCAACGTGTCGATCCGCGCGAGCCCCGCCAGCACCGCCGGTGGCGGCAACGTCGGCGCCGCCGGGGCGGCAAACGCCAGCGGCGCGAGCTTGGTCTCCCGCCGGGCGCGCATCCCGTAATAGCCGAGCGAGTCCTCGTGCGCGAGCGCCAGCCAGATCGCGCGCGCCTGTGCGGTGTCGCCCTGCGCCTCCGCCATCTTGCCGAGCCAGAATCGCGCGGCCGTGCGCTGTGGCCCGCCGGCCGCGATCTCGCCGCGGTACAATGCCGCCGCGCTGTCGGGATGGCCGCCGCTCTGGGCGCGTGCGGCCAGCCGGAAGCGCGCGAGTGATGCCCGGGGATCGGTCGGATAGCGGGTGATCAACTCCGCATACCAGTGCGTGGCGTTCGCCCAGTCGTCGCGGCTGTCGAACATGTCGGCGAGCACATAGAGCGCGCCTGGGGCTGCCGAGTCCGTCGGGAAGGTGCGCGCGAATCCCGCGAGCGTCGAAACGGCGCTCGTATCACCCAGCCGTACCAGCACCCGACCGCTCCGATACGTGGCCAGCGGACCGAGCGCGGAGTCGCGCGACGCGGCGGCGTAGGCGTGCACCGCCTCTCGAAAGCGGCCGCTGCCGACGAGCAGCTCGCCGTAGAGAAGCAGCGTCGCGGCGCTCGAGTCCCCCGCGCGAATCGCATGCTCGACGTGGATGCGTGCATCCCGGATCGAGGTTCGCCGATTCAACGCACGCCCGAGCGCGACGTGCTCGGCCGGCGCATGGGGCGGCAGCGGGCCGAGCGCCAGCGCCACGCCCGCGGCGGCAGCGTCGCTCAATGGATCGCGGCTCAGCAGCGCATAGAGCGCGCTGCGGGCGCGCGACGAATCGCCCGACGCGAGCGCGAGGCGCGCGGCGTCGAGGCCCTTCCCTGCCGCGACAAACGCGTCCAACGCGCGCGCCGTGTCTCCCGCGAGGAGCAGCGAGCGGGCCCGCGCGAGCGGAGCGTCGCGCGCCGCTGGCGCCGGGACATCGGCGAGAAGCTGCCGCGCCGCGACGGTATCGCGAGTCACGCGTGCCTCGCGCACGCGCAGCCAGGTGTCGATTGACGCCAACGCGCCGCCGCTGCGTGCCGCGGCCAGAGCGGCCGCCGCGCTGTCGGGCTGGCCTGCCGCGTCGAACGCAAGGCCGGCGCGCACAGCGAGCAGTGGCCGGCGCGGCGCGGGGGCACGCGCGCGCGCCATCTGAAAGTGCGTCGCCGCCTCGGGGAACCGGCCGACGCCGAACTCGGCCTGAGCCAGCACGGCGAGCGCTTCCCCGTCCAGGTAGTCCGCCAGCCACGGTTGATTCACGAGGAGCGCGCGCGCGTGCTCGTAGCGCCGCGCGTTCACCTCGGCCTTCGCGCCTTCGACGATCAGAAAGGCATTGGGATTGGGGTCGCGTCGAGCTTCGGCGAGGAGAGTCTCCGCGGCGTGCCACGGACGGCCGGTGAGACGCAGCGAATCGGCGCGGTAGGTGGCGGTATGATCCGCGGGAACGGCCGCCTGTGCCCCGGCCGTCCGGACGATGCCAACGCCAGCGAGGACCGCCAGCGCCGCCATCCCGAGCGCGGCGCGTGCGCTCATCGGCCGGATCGCCTCACGCGCGCCAGCACCCGCTGGTAGTCGGCCCGCGACGCCGGTGTGAGCCGGAAGCGGCTGAATCCGGACTGATCCTGGAAGAAGAGGATCAGGCGCTCCGAGCTGTACGTCCAGCGGACCACGCGCGCGCCGGTGCGGTCCATGCCGTTCGACATGTCCAGCATCTCGTCGGGCTCGCCCAGCGAGATGAACACTTCGCCGCGATCGGTGAGCCAACCCGGCTCGCCTTCGTCCTGGAAGCGGACATTGGCCAGCTGCACGCGGTGGAAGTAGTCGTCGAGCGCTTCGTTTTCCGGCGTCATCGGCACGGGGTCGGTCGCGCGCCAGAAGTCGCGCCACAAATCGGACCGCCGCTCGGGAGCGGCGCGGCGCAACGAGTCCACCCATTGCTGTTCGCTGAAGTAGCGGAGCAGGCTCAACATCTCATCGAAGTTCGTGATGACCCATTGATTCGAAAAGCTGACCAGGAACGGAGACCTCGTGGTGTCGCCACCCCACACAACCTCGAGCTCCGCTTCCCCGACGGGCAGCGTGGCGGGCGGAATCACGACGAGTGCCGCGCCGAGCTCAGGTCCGGAGCCGGACGTCTCGCGCACGCTGTCGCGCCATAATTCCTTGTCGGCACCGTCCACCGCTCGCGCGACCAGCCCGGCCGCTCGCGCGCCATAGCGCTCCACGTAGAAGCGTAGCGAGTCCGAGCCGTACGGCAGCGTCGCGCGGGGGTTGGCGAGGAGTTTGGGCGTCTGGTCTCTCGCGCTGCGGCCTTCCGCGTTGTACACCGCGATGGGCTTTCCGAGCAGCGGCTCGCTAAAGCGCTGCGCCGTGTCCACGCGTTCCGCACGCCCGAACGCGGGGCCATTGTGGTCGCGCACCATCACCATCACGTGATAGATCCCCGGGGGCAGCGTGACGAACTGCTGGTAAATGACGCTTTCGTCGGCGCGGAGGGTCTCCTGAAAATTGCGGACCCGGATCTGCTGATTGCTTCCGATCTGTCGTACCGGCGTGACGGAGCTCGAATCGGTGCGGAATGATGCTTCGACGCGGTACTCCGCCACGAACTCGGGACCGCGGCGCTGGAAGCTGAGCGCCTGATTCGCGAGGGAAACGGAGAACAGTGCCAGCGTCGAGTCGGCATTCGTTCCCGCCAGGTATCGGACGGAGGCGACGAACGGCAGCGCACCGCCGCCGACCAGGGCGCCCATCGAGCGGTAGACCGCGGTCGCGTCGAACAAGCCCGGCAGTGTTGTGCCGGGTCGCGGCCCGGTGTCAGGAGTGCCCACGCGCTGCCACGAGCCGCAGCCCGCGAGCATCATCGCCACCGCCATTGTCGCCGCTCTACCGCGTTGCGTCACTTGCCGAGCCTCAAATCCGGACGTTAGTTTCGCGCTAACCCCATGGCGAATGAGAACCTGGCCGGCCGCACAGTCGCCGGCTACCGCCTCCTCGAGCGCGTCGGTGAGGGAGGTACGGCGGAGGTCTATCGCGCCGACCACCCCTCGCGTGGTGCCTGTGCGTTCAAGGTATTGCGGGAGCGGCTCAGGGGCGACCCCATCGCCGTTAAACGCTTCCTGCGTGAGGCGGGATACGGCTCCCGGGTGGTGCATCCGGGCGTGGTCCGCACGCACGACTTCGGTGAGGCCGACGGCCTTTATTACCTCGCGCTCGAATGGGCGAAGGGTGAAGCACTCGCCGATTTCCTCCATCGGAACGGACCGCTGGCGCCAGTCGACGCCGTGCCCCTCGTCCGCCAGCTCGCCGACGCGCTCACCGCCGCGCACAACGCCGGCATCATCCACCGCGATCTGAAGCCTGAAAACATCATGTACGACCCGGCAGCCCGCACCGTGAAGCTCCTGGACTTCGGGATCGCGCGCGACGCGGAGGAGCCGCCGGAGGAGCGCCTCACCCGGACCGGCTTTTTCGTCGGCACGCTTCAGTACGTCGCTCCCGAGGCGTTGTCTGGCGTGCTGGTCGACGGGCGCGCCGACATTTACAGCCTGGCGACGATCACGTACTACATGCTCACGGGCCGCCATCCGCACACCGGCCGCAGCCCGCGCGAGCTCTTTCAGCAACTGCTCAGCCGCGCGCCGACGCCGCTCTCGGAGGGACGGAAGGACAAGAAGTTTCCGCCCGGGCTCGAGGCGGCGATCATGAAGGGACTCGCGCGCCAGCCCGGCGATCGCCAGCCCACCGTCGCGGCCTTTGCGGACGACTTGGAAGCCGGCCTCGCGGGCGCGCCGCCGAGCGGCGGGCGCAAGCGTGGCTTACTCGGCACGCTGAAAGGCATCGTTGGTAAGCGGCAAAGTGAATAGTAGTAGCGACTACTACTACCTCAGAGATACGCTCAGGAATCTGCTCCTCGCGCGCTCGGTCCGACGGGGGGATTTCGTGCTCGCATCGGGACGACGCTCTTCCTTCTATATCGACGCGCGCCTCACGACGATGTCGGGGGATGGCCTGGCCGTCATCGGCGGCCTGGGACTCGATCGCCTGGCGGCACGCGGCTGGACGCCGCGCGCGGTCGGCGGTCTCACCTTGGGCGCCGACCCGGTCGCCTACGCGCTCGCGTTGACGGCGACGCGACGCGGGCAACTCCTCGATGCGTTCACCGTCCGCAAGCAGCCCAAGACTCATGGCACCGGCAAACGGATCGAAGGCTGCTTTCAGAGCGGCTTCCCCGTCGTCATCGTCGAAGATGTTCTCACGACCGGGGCGAGCGCGCGTGATGCCATCAGCGCGGTCGAGGCGGAAGGCGGCCACGTGCTCGGCGTAATGGCGGTGGTGGACCGGCAAGAAGGCGGTCGCCAGGCGATCGAGGCGTCCGGCTACGTCGTGGAAGCGTTCCTCAGCGCCGCCGACCTGGGCCTGGGTGCCGCGTGACGATTCCGCGGCGGCTCTCCTTTGCGGCGCGCGCGCGCGGCTGGCACGACGACGCCACGGCGCTGGAGCAGCGCTTCAAGGATCTCGAGACGTTCGATCGGAGCCATCGCCGCCGCTGGGCCATGGCGGGTGTCATCGGCATTCTCGGTGTCCTCGGCAAGCTCGGCGGCATTATCGACACGCACCTCGGGACCGTGGTCCTCGTCGCCGGCGGCGCGGCCGTCATCAACGCGCTCGTCGGGCTGATCAACGAGCGTGGCTGGTACCGCTGGTGGTTCATCTATATGCTCCCGCTGCTCGACGTCGTGCTGGTGAACGTGCTCGTCGTCTGGTATGGGCACGGCGGTGTCGTCGCGGCGCTGTTCATCGCGGTCCTCCCCTATGCGTTCGACCAAGGCCAGGCGGTCGGCGACTTTCTCGTGCTCGTCGGATCGATCGCCTATCTCGGCGCGAGCTGGTTGCACGGGCAGCTGTACGCGGGTGAGACGGGCCTCGATACCATCGCCTTTCTCGAAACCGGCGTGTTCATCGTGGTGGCGATGGCGCTCAAGCGGATTCCCGCGACGCTGATTCAACGCATTCGCCGCGCGCGCAGCGTAATGGGCGAAGCGGAGCAGGGGTTCCTCGCCGTACGCGCCTCGGCAGCCGAAGCCGACGAGCTGGGGTTCCTCGAGAAAAGCTTCAATCGGATGCTCGAGGAAATCGGCACGACGATCTCGTCGGTACAACGCGAGGCGGATGAGGTCGCGGCGTTCGCCGAGGAGCTGGCCGCCGCCGCGCAGCAGCTGCATGCCACCACGGAATCGCTCACGCAGACCTCGCAGCGGCTTGCCGGTGATCTCGGTCGGCAACGCGGGCTTGCGGACGGCGCGCGCGGCGAGAGCGCCAAGGCCGCCGATCAAGCCGAATCGCTTCGGGTGCGCGCCGAGCTGATGCAAGTGGACGCGTCGCGGCTGGTCGGCACGGCGGAGCGGGGACGCGAGCGGGTCGCACGCGCGAGCGCCACGCTGCGCGCGGTGGGCGAAGAAGTGCGGGCGACGGCCTCGACCGTCGCGGGGTTGTCCGGGATGTCGGAGCGCATCGGCGTGTTCGCCCAGACGATCGCCCGCATCGCGCGCCAGACCCACCTGCTCGCGCTCAACGCGGCGATCGAAGCGGCCCGCGCCGAGGAGCACGGTGAAGGGTTCGCGGTCGTCGCGGACGAGGTACGGACGCTCGCGGCGGAGGCGGGGAAGTCCGCGCGCGAGGTCGCCGAGCTGGTGAGCGACTTGCGGACCGGCATCGAGGCCGCGGCGCGGGCCATGCAGTCGGGTGAAGTGAAAGTCCGCGACATCGGCGCAGTGTCCGCTGAGGCAGACGGGGCACTACAGGAGCTGCATCAGGGCGTCCAGCTCATGGGCGACCTCGTCAACGCGACGGCTGAAGTCTCGCGCAGCCAAGCAGACCGGTTGGCGCAGCTGGCACAATCGCTCCAGCAAGTCGCGAGTATCTCGACAGCGTCCTCTGATAGCGCCAATCAGACGGCAGCGGCGACCGAGGCGCAGATCACGTCCATGGGCGAATTGACGGCGACGTCGCAGCAGCTCGCGCAGCTGGCCGAGCGGCTGCGCGGCGGCATCGCGCGTTTCTCGGTGCTTCGGCCCGAGCAGACAACGCGCGAGCACGAGATTCGGCCCGCGGCAGACTGAACGCTCACCCCAGCCGGGAGACCACTGCGCCGTTCGGGCCTTGGTCCCATGATCCCGCGTTGAACGGGTAGAACGCGCGCAGGGTCTCCCGGTATGGGGTGATGAGCAGATCGATGTACCGCGCCAACGCCACATCGAATGGAAAGCGTCGCCGGAATTCGCCGGCCGTCACGCCCAACACGGCGCGCAGATGGCGGCCGAAGCTTTGGGGCGACGAGTAGTCCATCCGGTAGGCGACGTCGGACACCGACAGTCCTGGGTTCTGAAACAGAAAAGACGCGTGCAAGAGCCGCATGCCCGCCAGGTAGCTCTTGGGCGACGGCATGCCGGCGCGATGGAAGCGCGACATCAGTGTGCTGGGGCGGACGCGTAGATGACGGGCCAGCGCGCGAACGGTGCTCAGGGCCGGAGCGAGTCGCGCGACGGCCTCGAAGAACAAGCGAACTTCCTCGGTCGCCTGATCGAGAGCCGGCGTGATTCGCGCGAGGACGCGGGCGGCCACGGGTGATGCCGGATGCCCGACGAGGTCGCGCAGGCGACGCCAGCCGTCGGGCTCCGTGCAATCGACCGCCGTCCGAACTCCCGTCGCGCCGAGGCGGAGCAGGGTCTCCGTCGCTTCCCGGTCGTGCCGGGAGACGAGCGCGACCGCGGGGATCGCGGGAAACTCCCGAACGAAGCGCGCGACGCCGGGCAGCCCCTCGCCGTGGCAGCGGTGCACGGAGATGACGACCGCGTCGACACGGCGCCGCCGCACCACGGCGAGCGCCTCGCGCAGCGACTCGGCATGCAGGGTGTTGAAGCAACCGTCGCCGGCGGCGTCGATGCGCGGGCGTTCAGGCGGGGGCAGGACGGTGCAGACGGTCACCATTGCGGGCGTAATGGTACGCGCCGCGCCTCAACGATCGGTCACCCCTCCTGCACACGACCGCGCGGGCGCTCGACCGCCGTGGTTTTCGGTAACACGTGCGCAGCCAGATGCTACGTTTGGGGAGCCCATGAGCTCAAAACGTCTGCTCATCGTCTTTTCCGTCGTGATTGCCCTGCTGATGGTGGGAGGCGCGGTGAGCTTCATGCGGTACGCGCGCGCGCACGCCCCCAACCCGTCGCTCGTCGCGGTCGCGCCGTTCGACATCTTCGTCCCCGGACTCGAGCCGTGGCGTGTGCGTCTTGCTCAGGGTCTCACGCAGGAGCTGCAATCGCAGGCACCGCTGAGCGCGGTGTCGCAGGACGTGGTGCGCGAGCGGTGGCAGGGGCAGTCACGGCCCGAGCTTGCCGCCCTCGACCTGGCGCGCCGCACGAGCGCGGGGGTGGCGGTGTACGGTCGGATCGACCCTGTGGCAGGAAAGAGCGATTCGCTGCGCGTCCAGATGATCGCGATCGCCGCGGGGACCGGGCGCATCGTCGTCACGATCGATCGGCGCTGGCCCGTCGCCGATCTCGCATCGCTGCCGCGCGCGCTCGCCGACCAAGTACGCCGGGACTATCGTTATCCGAGTGACTGACCCGTTCGCCGAATTAAACGCCGCATTGTCCGATCGCTACGTCATCGACAGCGAGCTGGGTCGCGGCGGCATGGCGCTGGTGTACCTCGCGCGCGACGTGAAGCACGAGCGGTTCGTCGCCCTGAAGACGCTGCGCCCGGAGATCGCCGTCGCCCTGGGCCGCGAACGGTTCCTGCGCGAGATCAAGCTCGCCGCGCGACTCCAGCATCCCAACATTCTGCCGGTCTACGATTCGGGCGACGCCGCGGGCGTGCTGTACTACGTCATGCCGTACGTCGAAGGCGAGTCGTTGCGCGACCGCCTCGACCGTGAGCCGCAGCTGCCCGTCGACGACGCGCTGCAGATCACGCGCGAGGTGGCCGAGGCGCTGTCCTATGCGCACGACCACGACGTCGTGCATCGCGACATCAAGCCCGAGAACATCATGCTCTCCGGCGGCCACGCGATCGTCGCCGACTTCGGCATCGCGCGCGCCGTCAGCGCGGCAGGTGGCGACAAGCTCACGCAGACCGGCCTCGCGATCGGGACGCCGGCCTACATGCCCCCGGAGCAGGCATCGGGGTCGGGACAGGTGGACCGCCGCAGCGACATTTACAGTCTCGCGTGCGTCTTGTACGAGACACTCGCGGGACAGCCGCCGTTCACCGGCCCTACCGCGCAGGCGATCATGGCGCGCCATTCCCTCGACGCCGTCCCGCGCCTCAAGATCGTCCGCGATGCCATCCCTGACGACCTCGAGGTCGT
The DNA here is from genome assembly GCA_036522875.1 of Gemmatimonadales bacterium. GTDB lineage: Bacteria > Gemmatimonadota > Gemmatimonadetes > Gemmatimonadales > GWC2-71-9 > 20CM-2-65-7. Next base: position 10,890 of record DATDEZ010000046.1, read on the forward strand.
GATCGAACGGGCGCTCGAGAAAGTCCCGGCCGACCGCTATCAAACCTCGGGCGAGTTCGCGAAAGCGCTCACGGCCGCGAGTACGGGGCGCGTGTCGCGGATCACCCAGGCACGTCGGCCGCGCCGCCGCTGGAGTCCCCTGACCCTCGTCATCGCGGCGAGCGTGCTGGTCGCCGTGGCGCTGGGCGGATGGCTCGTCGTGGGCGCGAGGGCGAAGCACGGGTTGGCGTCGGGTGGCAACCTCGACGCGCGGCGGGTCGCCGTCCTGTATTTCACGGACCTGAGCAGCGACTCCTCGCTCGGCCACGTCGCCGCCGGACTGACGGAAGGGCTGATCACCGAGCTGCAAAAGGTCCGCGCGCTCGCCGTCGTATCCGCGAACGGCGTCGCGCCCTACCGCGGACAAGAGGAGCTCGTGTCGCGCGACAGCATCGCGCGAGCGCTTCACGCGAGCACACTCGTGGCGGGCAGCGTCGAGCCGGTGGGCGATCGGGTGCGCGCGACGGTCCGGCTCGTTGACGGCACCAGCGGCGCCGACGTCGGCGAGCGAGTGAGCTTCACGCTCCCCGCCAAGGCGCTCCTGCAGGTGCGCGATTCCGTGATCCGAGAAACCGCGCGCCTGCTGCGCACCCGGCTCGGTGACGAGGTCCAGCTTCGCGAGCTGCAGGCCGAAACGACGAGTCCCGATGCGTGGGCACTCGTGCAGCGTGGCAGCGACGTGCGCCAGCGCGGGGAGCGCGCGCTGTCCGCGGGCGACGCCGCAGCGGCGCTCCGCGCGGCGCATCAGGCGGACTCATTGCTCGGCGCCGCCGAGCACGCCGACCCACGCTGGACGGAGCCGCTCGTGCTGCACGGTTACGTGGCACTGCTCGCGTCGCGCGCGGAGAGCGCCCGCCCGCAGCGCGCGGCGCACCTGCAGGACGGGCTCACCCACGCGGCGCGCGCGCTGCAGCTCAATCCCAGCGATGCGGCCGCGCTGGGTCTGCGGGGCACGCTGCGGTATCAGCTGTGGCGACTGAACCTCGACTCCGATTCCACACGCCATGCCGCACTGCTGGACAGCGCGCAGACAGACCTCGAGAGCGCTGAGCGCGCCGATCCCTCGATCGCGAGCGTGCATGCCGTGTTGAGCCAACTGCATTACGCGCCGCCGCGCGAGGACCTGGTGGCTGTCGTGCTGGAGGCGCGCGCCGCGTACGAGGCCGACGCCTATTTGCGAGAGGGCGAGACGGTGCTCGACCGGCTGTTCTATGCCTCCTACGACCTGGCACAATTCCAGGAAGCGCGTCGCTGGTGCGACGAGGGACAACGACGCTTTCCCCATACGGCCCGGTTTCTGGATTGTCAGCTCTGGATGCTGCTCGCGCCGGGCACCGAGGTCGACGTCCCGCAAGCCTGGAGCGTCGCGGCGCGCGCCGACTCGCTCACGCCGCCGGCGGAGCGTGCCTTCCGGTCGCGGTTGCGCAGCATTCTCGTTGGCGGCGCGATCGGCCGCGCGGGCGGGCGCGACAGCGCCGAGCACGTGTTCGCGCGCGCGCGGACCGGCGACGCCTCCATCGACCCGGAACAGGACTTGCCTGGGTATGAGGCCGTCGCGCGCGCGCAGATGGGCGACAACCAGGGCGCGATCGCGCTGCTGCGGCGGTACGTAGCCACGCATCCCGGCCACACCTTCCAGCGGGGCGGGGTGCTCCATTGGTGGTGGCGCGGCTTGGAGCGCGATCCGCAGTTCGCCGCGCTGCTGCGCGCGCACTGACCCGCGTCGCACTCGCACCACGGTCGCGCGGGGCGTTCAACACGCCCTGTTGCGTGCGTGCGGCACTCCCCGCGTCGGACGCGTCGAAACCGCACCCGAAGTGCGGCCTGCGTGCAACGCTTGCCCACCACCGTGTGCTCGGCGCCACACGTGCACAGGACTTGCAGCAAACCGACGATCGAGGGGATTTACCTGAAGTCCGTCCGCGATCGCCAGGAGTGCTGTCTGCTGAACGGATGTACCCGCCTCACGCTCATCGTCATCGCCGGCGTCGTGCTCAACGGATGTCGCGGGGAGCCGGTGGCCGCACCAGCCGCCCCGTCGTTCGCAGTATCCGATGGCGCTCACTCCGGCAACCACGATTTCTTCTTTCTAGCTCCCCTATTCAAGAACGCGGACGCGAGCCCCTACTTCGAGCCCGCTGCATTCGATGCGTCCCTCAAGCCCAGCGTCGAGATCTGTCAACTCGGCGTGCCGGCTGCGGACGGGTCGCGCGACTGCATCCCCGGGGATCCCCTGAAGCGCTTCGACCCGAGTGAAGTCAGCGTCGACACCGCCGCGCAGCTGTATCAAGTGAATTGGCATACCGACGAGTCCAACCTCGACGTGCTCCAGTTCTACCGGATCAGCGTGTTCATCGGCGGCCAGCTGCTCGGGTTTGCGGACGTCGATCCGGTGCTCTCGGGGTCCGAAATCCAGAACCTCCAGACGGGCGAGAATATCCCGCTCGTCGATGGCCGGACACTCCCGATCAAATTCCGCATCGAGTCCGGCGCCCTGTGCGCCGAGGATTCGACAGCCGGCGACGCGACCGCCTGCGCGGCGGCGACGATCAATCTCGCGCAGGGTGGCGGGATCCATCTCTCCGCCGGCGGCGAAGATTTCCGGTTCGATGTCGCTCCCAATACCGTCGCGACCATTGGTGGCCAGGTCATTACCGATCTGACGTTCAGTCTCGGCGTGTGCGACGGGATCGACGTCGATCTGCCGACGTTTGGGAAATGTCTGCGCGTTTCGACGTTCTTCACGCTTCCTGGAGCAGGAGCGCTGGTGTTCTCCAAGCCACTCCTCGTCTCGATGTGCACGTTGAACGAGGAGTACCACACGGCGGATGAGACGCGACAGGAAGGGCTCATCACCCTGCATCAGCAGGACGGACCGCTCGTTCGCGCGTTGCCTCACGCCGAACCGAATTGCGCGAGCATCAGCAGCAGCCCCAGCCGATCGGGCGGATGGGAGTGGCTGAAGAGCCTGGCCATCCGGGTCCTCGCTCCCACGCCGGCGTACGCGGAAACGCGCGCCACGCATGCAATGATGCTTCACGTCGGCGCCGGCGGCGAATCGACCTCGCTTGGCACCGATTGCACCGCGTCTTCCTCGGGACCGGCCTTCGGAGGTCCGCAGCTCACCACCTGTGCGTCCAGTCCGGCCGTCCGCGCGCCAACGGCGCCGTCGCTCACCGCCGCCCTGCTCGACCAGCTGCCGCGGACGGTCACCGAGTTCCAGTTCGCATTGCCGGCGCAGATGGCGTACGTCGATGCCAGCGACGCGAGCCGCACCGTCGCCGCCGGCGCGACGTTGCCGACGCGCGTGCGGGTCACGGACTGGGACGGCAATCCCGTGGCGAACGCCCGGGTACGGTTCATCGAGCCCACGATCGACGGGCCCGGCATCGAAATCGGCACCGTGCTCAGCAATGCCGACGGCGTCGCGGAGCTCTCTTGGACGATCGACGCCGGTGCCAACGCGGTCGTCGCGACGGGTCGCGGCATCGCGGCGCCCAATAACTATCCGGGCGGGAACGTGAAGCCGTTCATGCCGGACATCTCCCTGCCGACGGACCAAGAGCAACCCGTGACCCTTGACGTCGGATTGATTCCATTCGCGGCGGTCGGCACGGATGTGGATCTGATCGTCTCGAGCGGGACGCCGACGCTGTCGCTCGGCTCGGTGCTCGCCGGCGGCACCCTCGGCCTCTCACCGTGGACGATCTTCAATCGGGGCAGGACGGATGTGACGGCGTCGATCACGAGCGGCGTGTATTTGTCGCGTGACACCGTCATCACGCAGGGCGACGTGCTGCTCGCCAGCACGGTGAGCGCGCCGAGCACGCTGACCGCCGGCCACGGGGTGACGTTGAACGCCTCGAGCATAGGGATTCCGCCCGGCACGACGCCGGGGGTCTACTACATCGGCATCCTCGTCGATGCGACGAATGCTCAGACCGAGTCGAACGAGACGAACAATGCCGTCATGGTGCCGGTCACGGTGATCGGCGCGACGCTACCCGGACTCTCCGCTTCGACCTCGAATAGTCGCTGACTTCCGCACGCAATCGCCAAAAACAAAAGAAATCCAAAAAATCGGGGCGTGTGACGGCCGTCACACACTTTGCGCGTCAGAGTACTTGCGAGTGTCGCTGCTGTAGGTAGAATCTGCGCCGCGCCCGCAACGTTCGCTGACAGCCCAGGAGTTGTGCCCTATGAACCGTCGCACCCGCCTGATGTTCACCGGCGCCGCGTGTATCCTGTTGTTTGGATGTCGCGGCGACACGGTGAGCCCGAAGACCGACATCCCGATGTTTGCCGTATCCGACGGCGCTCACAACGGAAACCCCGACTTCTTCTTCCTCCCGCCGCTGTTCAAAAGTCCCGTCAACGATCCCAACTACGAGCCGAACGCCGCCAACATGAGTCTCAAGCCGGCGGTCGAGATCTGCGAGCTGGGCGCCGCGGCGGCGGACGGATCGCGGCAATGCATCGCGGGACCACCGCTCAAGCGCTTCGACCCGAGTGTGGTCACGGTCAGCCTGACCGATCAGTCTTACCAGGTCAACTGGCACACCGATGAAAGCGCGCTCGATCCCGCGAAGTACTATCGCATCCGCGTGCTCGTCGGCACGTCGCTGCTCGGATTCGCGGACGTCGATCCGGTATCGAACGGCAGTCAGCTCAAGAACGTCCAGACCAACGAATACATCGGACTCGTGGACGGGCGCACACTCCCGATCAAGTTCCGCATCGAGACCGGCGCGCTCTGCGCCGTGGACGGCACGCCGTGCGGAGCCGGGACCATCAACCTGTCGCAAGGCGGGGGCGTCGAGCTCCAGGGCGACGGGGAGGATTTCCACGTTGATATCCCCTCCGGCACGACGGCGACGTTCAACGGCCAGCCGGTCACCAACGTCACGCTCAACCTCGAAGTCTGCCCCGGCATCGACGTCGATCTCCCGACGTTCGGTCCCTGCCTCCGCGTGTCGACGTTCTTCGACGCGACGGGGACGGGCGAGCTCCAGTTCTCAAATCCCGTGCTGATTTCGATGTGCGTCTTGAACTCGGTCTATCACACTCCCGACGAGACGCGCCAGGAAGATCTCATCACGCTGCACCAGCAGGATGGGACGCTGATTCGCGCGCTGCCGCACGCGGAGCCGAACTGCAACGTGATCGGGTCGAAGAGCAGCGGCTGGGGCTGGCTGAAGAGCCTCGCAGCGCGCCTGCTCGCGCCCCAGTCGGCGTACGCGGCGACCCGCAGCGCGGTCCTGCACGTCGGAGCCGGCGGCGAAACGAGCGTGACCGGTTCCACGTGCACGACCTCGAGCAGTCCCGTCCAACGCTCGCTGCCTGCCGGCATCACGATGACGACGACCTGCCCGCCGTCGAGTCCCGTGGCGCGCAGCGGCAGCGGCCCGCAACGGTCGGTCATGGCCGCCATCACGCCGCCGCTGACCGTCAGCGACTTCCAGTTCGCGCTGCCGGCGAAAATGGATTATCTGAACTCCGATGACGCGCAACGCAGCGCTCCCGCGGGAACGGCGTTGCCCACGGCCGTGAAAGTGACCGATTGGGACGGCAACCCGGTCCAGGGAGCGCGCGTCACGTTCACCGAGCCGGCGATCGAAGGACTGTCCACACCGCTCGGCGTCGCCATCAGTAATGCCGACGGCGTGGCCGAGATCCAATGGACGATTCGCGCGGGCCCGAACACGGCCGTCGCCAGCGGTCGCGGCATCGCGGCGCAGAACAACTACCCGAACGGGGTCGTGAAGCCGTTTATGCCCGACATCTCTCAGCCGGCGAACCTGGAGAGTCCGGTGGCGCTGGGCACCGGCAGAATCACGTTCAACGCGAC
>DATDEZ010000047.1:0-171359 GCA_036522875.1 Gemmatimonadales bacterium
ACATCGGTCGTGAACCGCAGCCGCCCGTCGCGCTGGTTGCGCGTCACCAGCGGCTCGAGCCCCGGCTCGTAGATCGGCAGGCGATTGTGCTGCAGCGCCTCGATTTTCGCGGCGTCCAGGTCCGCCCCCACCACGTCGTTCCCCGTCTCGGCGAGGCAGGCGCCGGCGACCAGGCCCACGTATCCCGTGCCTACGACCGCGACTTTCATCGCTCCTCCCGCCGCCGTTGCCGGGCCAGCGCGTTGCGCGTGTCGACGACCAGGCGCGCGCTGCGCCCCACCAGCGCGTAATCGACGTCCGAGTGGTCCGTGACAATCACCACACAGTCCGCGGCGGCGAGCGTGTCGGCCGTGAGCGGCGTGGAGGCGAGATCGATATCCTCGTCCCTGAGCTTGCGCACGTGCGGATCGTGATACCGGACCACCGCGCCGCGCTGCTGCAGCAGACGGATCACGTCGAGCGCCGGGCTCTCACGCACGTCGTCGATATCCTTCTTGTACGCGACGCCCAGCACCAGCACCGTGCTGCCCCGCGTGGCGCGCCCTTGCTCGTTGAGACGATCCACGATCCGCCCCACCCAGTACTCCGGCATGGCCGCGTTGATTTCGCCCGCCAGCTCGATGAAGCGGGTGCGGTAGTTCAGCGTGCGCATCTTCCAGGCGAGGTAGTGCGGGTCGAGCGGGATGCAGTGCCCGCCGACACCGGGGCCGGGCGTGAATTTCATGAACCCGAACGGCTTGGTCGCGGCCGCTTCGATCACCTCCCACACATCCACCCCGAGCTTGTCGCACACGATCGCCATCTCGTTGACGAGCCCGATGTTCACGCTGCGGAACGTGTTCTCGAGGATCTTCACCAGCTCGGCCGCCTCGGTCGACGACACCGGGATGAGCGTGTCGATCGCCGGCTCGTACACGGCCATCGCCACCCGGCGACAGGTCTCGGTGATGCCCCCCACCACTTTCGGCGTGTTGTGCGTGTTCCACTTGCCGTTGCCCGGGTCCACCCGCTCCGGCGAAAACGCCAGGAAGAAGTCCTCTCCGACCTTGAGCCCCGTCTCCTGGAGCGCCGGCAGCATCAGCTCGCGGGTAGTGCCAGGATAGGTGGTCGATTCCAGCACGATGAGCTGCCCGCGCCGCAGCGCCTGCTTGATAGAGGTGGTCGCCGCGAGCACGTAGCTCACGTCGGGGTCCTTCGTCTTGGACAAGGGGGTCGGCACGCACACGGAGACGACGTCGGGCTCACGCAGCCGTGCCAGATCCGCCGTCGCCGCGAACTTCCCCATCTGGGCGAACCGGGCCACGTCGGCGCTCGCCACGTCCTGGACGTGCGATCGCCCCTGGGTCAGACCCTCGATCACGCCGCGGCTCACGTCGAACCCGAGCACGCGGAACCCGGCCCGCGCGAACTCCATGGCGAGCGGCAGGCCCACGTACCCCAGCCCGACGATCCCGATCAGCGCCGAGCGGTCCTGCGTCTTGGCGACCAGCAAGTCGGCGGCGGACGATGCCGTGGCGGTCACAGGTCCACCGGGGCTCCGCCCGTGGCGAGCGAGCGAGACGCCGCCTCCAGCACACGCACGACGCGGACGCCGTCGTCGGCGCCGGCGCGCGGCGGCTCCGCGCTGCGCGCGACGCGCACGAAGTGATTCAGCTCCGCCGCGAGCGGCTCCACGTTGGGAATCCTCGGGATGAAGATGTCACCCTCCCGGATCGACAGCGCTTCACCGTACGAGCGGTACTCCGGTGGGCGCTCGACACCTTTGTCGTAGATGCGAAGCTTCTCGCGCGCCTCCATATCGTCGAATACCACCATCTGCTTCGCCCCGACGACCGTGAGCTTCCGCTCCTTGTGGGGGTCCAGCCAGGACAGTTGCACGTGCGCCAGCACCCCGGTCGCAAACTCCATCGTGAGGAACACCACATCTTCAACCTGGCGTTGGAGATAGCTCTTGCCGTGCGCCGCCACGCGTATCGGCTGCTGACCAAGCAAGTACAGTGCCACGGACACGTCGTGCGGGCCGAAGCTCCACAGGGCGTTCTCGTCCGCGCGGATCTGGCCCAGATTCACGCGCAGGCCATAAAGATAGTAGATGCGGCCCAGCTCCCCCCCCTGCACCAGGGCCCGCAGCCGCTCCACCGCAGGGTGGAACAGCAGCAGGTGACCAGCGAGGACGGGCACGCGGCGCTCCCCGGCCGCGCGAGCCACCGCTTCGGCATCGCGCGTGCTCAAGGCAAACGGCTTCTCCACCAGACACGGCTTCCCCGCCTCGATGCACTGCAGCGCGAGCCGCGCGTGCGTCGCCGCGGGCGCGGCGATGACGACGGCCTCCACGCGGCCGATCAAGTCGGTAGCGTCGGCGGTGACGTGCACGCCCGGGTATTGGCGGCACAGCTGCTCCCGCCGCTTGGCGTCCGTGTCGCACACCGCGGCCAGCTCGCCGTCGGCGAGGCCCGCGGCGGTGCGGACGTGGTTCCTGCCCCAGGCTCCGGCCCCGATCACGCCGAGCTTGAGTCGGCTCACCGGTAGAATCCACGAATCGTCTCGATCACGTAGTCCAGCTGCTGATGTGTCAGCTCCGGGAACACCGGAAGCGAGAGCACTTCCCGGCAGGCCCGCTCCGCCTGGGGCAGGCGGCCGGCCTTGTAGCCCAGATGCGCGAAGCAGTTCTGGAGGTGGAGCGGCACCGGATAATAGACCGCGCTGCCGATGCCCTTGGCCTTCAAGTGCGCCTGCAACTCGTCGCGGCGCTCGACTCGCACGGTGTACTGATGGTAGATGTGCTCGTTCGCCGGGTCCAGCGCCGGGACCCGGACGCCCGGTATGTCGCGCAGGCCCTTGTCGTAGTAGCTCGCGTGGTCGCGGCGCCGGGCCGACCAGGACGCCAGGTGCGGCAGCTTGGCGAGCAGCACGGCGGCCTGGAGCGAGTCGAGTCGTGAGTTGGTGCCCACCTCGTCGTGGTGGTACTGTTTGGCTCCGCCGTGCAGGCGCAGCTTGCGGAGCCGCTCCGCCAGCGCGTCGTCGGACGTGACCATCATGCCGCCGTCGCCCCAGGCACCGAGATTCTTGCTGGGGAAGAACGAAAAGCCCGTCGCCCATCCCGACTCGCCCGCCATCCGCCACTGCCCGTCGATGCGACGCCGCGCTCCGATCGCCTGTGCGGCATCTTCGATCACCCGGAGCCCCCGTGCGCGCGCCAGCGGGAGCAGGCGTTCCATCGCCGCCATCTGCCCGTACAGGTGGACCGGCATCACGGCCCGGGTGCGAGGGGTGAGGGCCGCCTCCACCGCGGCCGGATCGATGTTGAACGTCCCTGGCTCGATGTCCACGAACACCGGCGTGCCGCCGGCGTTGTGGATGGCACCGGCGGTGGCGAAGAAGCTGAACGGGGTGGTGACCACCTCGTCCCCGGGTTTCAGATCGAGCGCCTGGAGCGGCAGGAGCAGCGCGTCGGTGCCGCTGGCGCACGCGATGCCGTGCTGCGCGTGGGCGAGCCCGGCGATGGCGCTCTCGAGCCGCGGGACGCTCGGTCCCATGACGAATTGCTGCGACTCGATCACCGCCTGGAGCGCGGGCAGGACTTCGTCCTTGATCGCGCGGTACTGCGCCACCAGATCGAGGAGCGGCACGTTCACGACGGCGGTGTCCGAAAGGAGGGCCACGAAGCTACCCGACCCGGCTGGGTTGGGCAATCGCGCGCAGGCTGCCGTTCGTCTCCTGGTAGCGGCAGCCGCACACGGCGCACGCCGCCTGGCCCGACGTCACGGACAGCCGCTCGCCGCATTGGCACATCCAGCCCACGCGGCGGGCCGGCACGCCCACCATGAGCGCATAGGAGGGGACATCGGACGTCACCACGGCGCCCGCGCCGATGAACGCGTACTCGCCGAGGGTCACACCGCACACGATCGTCGCGTTCGCGCCGATGGACGAGCCTCGCTTCACGAGCGTGGGGCGATACTCGTGCTTGCGAGGCACGTGGCTGCGGGGGTTCATCACGTTGGTGAACACACAGGACGGCCCGCAGAACACGTCGTCCTCGAGGGTGACGCCCTCGTAAATCGACACGTTGTTCTGGATCTTCACGTTGTTGCCGATACGCGTACCGGGCATCACGACGACGTTCTGCCCCAGGCTGCAATGCTCGCCGATGACGGCGCCGGGCATGACGTGACAAAAATGCCAGATCTTGGTGTCCTTGCCGATCCGGGCACCGGCGTCGACGTAGCTCGATTCGTGGACGAAGAAGTCGGCCATCTAGCCGATCACCTTGACCTCGAGCTCGAGCTCGACGCTGGTCTTCTTCGCGACGGTCTTGCGCACGTGCTCGATGGCCTTGAGCACGTCGCTGGGGGTGGCGTTGCCGGTATTGACGATGTAGTTCGCGTGCAGGGGCGACACCTGAGCGCCGCCGACCGTGAAGCCTTTGAGGCCGCTTTCGTCGATCAGCATTCCCGCCGTGCGGGGGCCGCCCGGGTTCTTGAACACGGAGCCGCAGCACGGCTGGTCGAACGGCGTGCCCGCCTTGCGCCAGCGGAACAGGCGCGCCTGCATCTCCTTGAGCTTCGCTGGCGGCTCCTCGATCAACGCGAGCTTCGCCTCCAGCACGACCACGGCGCCGAGGTTGGACGAGCGGTACTTGAACGAGATCTGCTTGCGGGGCACCTGCTTGATCTTCCCCTTCGCATCCATCACCGTCGCTTCGGTCAGGACTTCAGCGAACTCCGCCCCATGCGCACCGGCGTTCATGTACACGCCGCCGCCCACCGTGCCCGGGATGCCGATGAAGCGCTCCACCCCGGCGAATCCCGCCTCCGCCGTGCGGCGCGCGAGCAACGGCGTGGCGAGCCCGGCACCGACGATCGCCGTGGCCCCTTTCATCTCGAAGCGGTCGAGTCCTTTCCCGAGGCGGATCACGACGCCGGGAAAGCCGGCGTCTTTCACCAACACGTTCGATCCCAGCCCCAGTGCCAGCCACGGGAGCCCGCGGTCCTGCGCCAGCTCGAGCGCCTTGGCGACGTCGTCGGGGTCGGCCGGCATGACGAAGTAGCGCGCCGGGCCACCCAGCCGGTACGTGGTGTAGCGCGCCAGGGGCTCGTTCTCGAGCACCCGGCCGCGGAACTTCACCTTGGCCGGGGCGGGCGTCGCTGGGGCGGCGGGCTTGGCGCCGCCCTTGCCACCCTTCGCCGCCGGCTGCGCCGGCCGCTTGCTTACGCCCGCACGACCGGCGTGGGGCTTGGCTGCGGCGCCTTTGCGCCCGCTGGTGGCTGTCTTTCGGCCGTCGTTTTTTCGTGCCATTCTTGCAGACTCCTCACGCTGCCCGTTCGGCTTCGCAGAGCGATGATCGCGTCGCAGGCGGCACTCGCCGCCGACATCGTCGTGGTATACGGCACGCGGTGCATCAACGCCGCACGCCGGATCGCGTAGTCGTCCGCCTGCGTGAACTTCCCGAGGGGCGTGTTGATCAGCAGCTGCGCCTCGCCCGACACGATCAAGTCGATCGCGTTCGGTCGCCCCTCGTGCACCTTGGCCACCCGCTCGGCCGGAACCCCCCGCGCCCGGAGATACCGCGCGGTGCCGTCGGTGGCCACGATGCGGAAGCCCATCTCGTGGAACCGCCGGACGATCGGCAGCACGGTGGGCTTGTCCGAATCGTTCACCGTCACGAAGATCGCGCCCGCCGACGGCAGGCTCCCGTCGGCCGCGATCTGCGCCTTGGCGAACGCCATCCCGAAGCTGTCCGCCAGCCCCATCACTTCCCCCGTGGAGCGCATCTCCGGGCCCAGGATGGTATCCACGCCGGGGAGCTTCGTGAAGGGGAAGACGGCCTCCTTGACCGCCACCCCGGGGAGCGGAAGGTCATCGGGAATGCCCAGTTCGTCCAGGGTGTGCCCCACCATGACCGCCGCCGCCAGCTTGGCGAGCGACACCCCCGTCGCCTTGCTCACGAACGGGACGGTCCGCGAGGCCCGCGGGTTCACCTCCAGCACGTACACGACCCCGTCCTTGATGGCGTATTGGACGTTGATGAGTCCTACCACGCCAAGCGCCCGGGCGAAGGCCTGGGTGTAACGGCGCATCTCCTCGATCTGGCGGTCCCCGATGAGATAGGGCGGCAGCACACACGCCGAGTCCCCCGAATGCACCCCGGCGTCCTCGATGTGCTGCATCACGCCGCCGATCACCGTGCGCCGGCCGTCGGCGATCGCGTCCACGTCCCCCTCGAACGCGTCCTCGAGGAAGCGGTCGATCAGCACGGGATGCTCCGGCGCCACGCGGGCCGCCTTGTCGAAGTAGGCCCGCAGCGAGCCTTCGTCGTACACGATCTCCATCGCCCGTCCGCCCAGCACGTACGACGGGCGCACCAGCACCGGATAGCCGATCCGCTGCGCCGCGGCGACCGCTTCGTCCACGGAGCGGGCCATGCCGTTGGCGGGCTGGGTGACTCCGAGCCGGCGAGCCAGCGCTTCGAACCGCTCGCGATCCTCCGCGATGTCGATGGAGTCGGGCGGCGTGCCGAGGATCGGGATGCCCGCCGCTTCGAGCGGTTTGGTGAGACGCAGCGGGGTCTGGCCGCCCAGCTGGACCACCACGCCCTTGGGACGCTCCCAGCGCACGATCTCGAGCACATCCTCGAGCGTGAGCGGCTCGAAGTACAGCTTGTCCGAGATGTCGAAGTCCGTCGACACGGTTTCCGGGTTCGAGTTGATCATGATGGTCTTGAAGCCCAGCTCGCGAAACGCCAGGCCGGCCCGGACACAGCAATAGTCGAACTCGACACCCTGGCCGATGCGGTTGGGGCCGCTGCCCAGGATCACGATCCCCTGGGCGCCGAGCGGCTCCGACTCGTTCTCGTCGTCGTACGAGCTGTACAGGTAGGGCGTGCGCGACGGAAACTCGCCGGCGCAGGTGTCGACCGTCTTGTACGCGGGGTGCACGCCCCAGCGCCAGCGGGCCTCACGCATCGCCTGCTCGGTGGTGCCGCGCAGCGCGGCCAGCTGGCGGTCCGAGAACCCCATGCGCTTCATGCGGCGCAGGTCGGCGGCGCCCGGCTGCGTCAGGGCGACGAACTCGCGCTCGGCGACGAGCAGCTCCGCCAGCTGGAACAGGAACCAGGGATCGATGCCGGACGCCGCCGCGATGTCGTCGACCGACACGCCGGCGACGAGCGCCCGCTTGATCTGGAAGATGCGCTCCGGGGTGGGCGTACGCAGCGCGACGCGCAGGTCTTCGGGGGTGTCGCTCGTGAGGCGATCGTCCGCCAGGGTCTGCCCCACCTCCCACCCGGAACGGCCGGCCTCGAGCGCGCGCAGGCCCTTCTGGAACGCCTCCTTGAAGGTCCGACCGATCGCCATCGCCTCGCCCACCGATTTCATCTGCGTCGTGAGCCGGTAATCGGCGGTGGGAAACTTCTCGAAGGCGAAGCGGGGCACCTTGACCACCACGTAGTCCAGCACCGGCTCGAACGACGCCGGCGTGGTCCGCGTGATATCGTTGGGCAGCTCGTCGAGGGTATAGCCCACCGCCAGCTTGGCGCCGATGCGCGCGATCGGGAATCCCGTGGCCTTCGACGCCAGCGCTGACGACCGCGAGACGCGCGGGTTCATCTCGATCACCAGCATCTCGCCGTCCGCGGGGTTCACCGCGAACTGGATGTTGCACCCGCCCGCCTCCACGCCGATCTCGCGGATGATGGCGATCGCGGCGTCGCGCATCCGCTGGTACTCCCGGTCTGTGAGCGTCATCGCGGGAGCGACGGTGATCGAGTCGCCGGTATGCACGCCCATCGGGTCGACGTTCTCGATCGAACACACGATCACGACGTTATCGCGGCGGTCCCGCATCACTTCGAGCTCGAACTCCTTCCACCCGAGCACACTGCGCTCGATCAGGGTGGTGTGCACCGGCGACAGCTCCAGCGCGCGCTCCACCATCTCCTCGAACTCGGCGCGATTGTACGCGACGCCGCCTCCCGTCCCGCCCAGCGTGAACGACGGCCGCAGGATCGCCGGGTAGCCGGTCTCGGCCACCTCGTCCACCGCCTCGGCGAGGCTGGTCACCGTCTTGCCCACCGGCGTCGCGAGCCCGATCCGCTGCATCGCCTCCGCGAACTGCGCCCGGTCTTCGGCCATCTGGATGGCGCGCGCGTTCGCCCCGATCAGCTCGACCCCGAATCGCTCCAGCGTGCCGTCCCGCACCAGCGCCATGGCCACGTTCAACGCCGTCTGCCCGCCCATCGTGGGGAGCAGCGCGTCGGGCCGCTCGCGCTCGATCACTTTGCGGACCCACTCCGGCGTGACCGGCTCGACGTAGGTCCGATCGGCCAGCTCGGGGTCGGTCATGATGGTCGCCGGGTTCGAGTTCACGAGCACCACGGCGTACCCCTCTTCCTTGAGGGCCTTCACCGCCTGCGTTCCCGAATAGTCGAACTCGGCGGCCTGGCCGATCACGATCGGTCCGGAGCCGAGCAGCAGGATGCGCCGGAGGTCAGTCCGTCTGGGCATCGACGACCTCCCGCAGTGTCTCATCGAGCGAATAGCGCGGCGCCCACCCGGTCGCGGCCCGCAGCTTGGTCGCGTCGCCCACCAGGTGGAGAATGTCCCCGCCGCGCACCAGATCCGGGTCCGCCTCCGTGAGCGGGTGCACGCCGATCAAGCCGGCGAGCCGGTCGAACAGCTGCTCCAGGGAGATGCTCTCTCCCGATGCCACATTGTAGGTCTCCCCGGCGTGCCCCCGCACGAGCAACCGGACGTAGGCGTCCACCACGTCCCGCACGTGCAGGAACTCGCGCACCGGCTCGAGGTTGCCGACCTTCACGACGGGCGCGCCGACCCGTTTGGCGAACCGCAGCCGCTCCGCGAAGGCGGGCACCACGAAGCGCGCATCCTGGCCCGGCCCGGTGTGGGCGAACGCCCGCGCCACCACGATGCGCAGCGCGACGCGGCGCCACGCCTCGAGCGCCGCCAGCTCCGCGCCGGCCTTGCTCGCGGCGTACGGAGACCGCGGGGCGACCGGATCGGTCTCGCGGCGCGGCCGCTGGTCGCCACAGGCGCCATACACCTCCGCGGTCGAGACCACCAGGACCACCGGATCGGCCCGTCCGACGCGCTTCGCGTCGGCGAGCACCTGTACGACGCGGGCGGTGCCGGCGGCGTTCACGGTCCAGGCGAACCCGGGATCGCGCGTGGCGTCCACTCCCGACGACACGGCGGCGAGGTGCACGACCGCATCGTAGGGGAGGTCGACCGCCCGGCGTACCGATTCGGCGTCCGTGAGCTCGAGCGGCAGCCAGCGCACCGCGTCGCGCTCGGCGGGCGTCAGGTCCGCCGCGGGCGGCACCGCCGGCGGGCTCTGCCCCGGCCGCACGGCCCCGTACACCTCGCGCCCGTCGGCCAGCAGCCGTCGCACCAGCCAGCGGCCCACGAACCCGTCGGCGCCGGTCACGAGCACCTTCACGACAATCGCTCCAGGTCGGCATCGACCATCATGCGGACCAGCTCGGCGAAGCTCGTCCGCGGCGCCCACTCGAGCTCGCGCCGCGCCTGGCTCGGGTCGGCCTGCAGCGTGTCCACCTCCGCCGGCCGCACGAAGCGCGGATCCACGGTGACATACTTCTGCCAGTCGAGGCCCACGTGCGAGAAGGCCAGCTCGCACAGCTCCCGGACCGAGTGCATCTCGCCCGTCCCGATCACGTAGTCCGCCGGCCGGGGCGGCTGCAGCATGCGCCACATGGCGTCCACGTAGTCGCCCGCGAATCCCCAGTCGCGCCGCGCATCGAGATTGCCGAGATGCAAGTCCCGCGCCCTGCCCTTCACGATGCGCGCCACGCCATCGGTCACTTTGCGCGTGACGAACTCGAGCCCGCGCCGGGGAGACTCGTGGTTGAAGAGGATGCCGCTCACGGCGTAGAGGCCGTAGGACTCGCGGTAGTTGACGGTGATCCAGTGGCCGTACACCTTGGCCACGCCGTAGGGGGAGCGCGGGTAGAAGGGCGTCGTCTCGCGCTGCGGGGTCTCGTGGGCCTTGCCGAACATTTCGGACGAGCTCGCCTGATAAAAGCGCGCCGTCGGGTGCGCGAGGCGGACCGCCTCGAGCAGGCGCGTGACGCCCAGTGCCGTGAACTCTCCGGTCAGGACGGGCTGCGTCCAGGAGGTGGGGACGAAGCTCTGGGCCGCGAGGTTGTACACCTCGTCCGGACGGGCATCCCGCACCACGGTGGTGAGCGAGTGCTGGTCGAGGAGGTCCGCGGGCACGATGTGGACGCGGTCCAGCAGGTGCCCGATCCGCTCGTAGGAGTCGTGCGAGGTGCGGCGCACCACGCCCACGACATCGTAGCCCTTGGTGAGCAGCAGCTCCGCCAGGTACGAGCCATCTTGACCCGTGATGCCGGTGATCAGCGCCGTGCGGCGGGGTTGCCGCAGCGCGGGGGCCGGCGTAGGTTTGTGCACCCCGCCCTTCCGGGCGGGGTTATGCTTCTTGGCCTTCATCTTTTCGGTCGGGCAGGCCCATGGCGCGAGTGTGTGAAATCTGTGGCAAGGGCCCCGTCGTGGGGCACAACGTCAGCCACGCGAACAATAAGACGAACCGGCGCTGGTACCCCAACCTCCAGCGCGTGCGCGCCGTGGTGAACGGGACGACGCGGCGGTTGCGCGTCTGCACCCGCTGCCTCAAGGGAAATCGGGTGACCAAGGCAGCCTAACGAAAAGGGGGACCGAGGTCCCCCTTGCCGCTCCCGTCGCGCCCCCACCACCCCGTCACGCACCCAGCAGTTCGATCCGAGCCACCTCGGCGCCGTCGCCCGCGCGATGGCCCAACTTGATGATCCGGGTGTAGCCCCCGGGACGCGCCGCGAAGCGCGGTCCCAGATCCTTGAACAGGCGATGCGTCACCTCGCGGTCCTTGAGCCGCCGCTCCGCGAGGCGGCGGGCATGCAGATCACCGCGCCGCGCCAGGGTGATGAGCCGCTCGGCATAGGGACGCAGCTCCTTCGCCTTGGCCTCGGTGGTCACGACCTTGTCGTGCCGGAACAGGCTCGTCGCCATGTTCGCGAGCATCGCCTTCTTGTGGCTCGCGGTGCGCGACAGCTGGCGACCTTTGGCGCGGTGACGCATTACTCCAGGTCTCCCTCCGTCGCCTGCGCCTGGGGCGCGACGCCGGGATCCACCACCTTGAGCTCATCGGCGGCTTCCTCGAACTTCATGCCGAAGTTGAGGCCTTCGCGCCGCAGCAGCTCGGCGATCTCGCCCAGGGCCTTCTCGCCCACGTTCTTGACCTTGAGCAGATCCTCTTCGCGGTACTGCACCAGGTCGGCCAGGGTCCGGATGTTCGAGTTCTTGAGCGAATTGACCGAGCGGACGGAGAGCCCGACGTCGTCGATCGAGCGCCCCAGCACCTCGCGCAGCCGGCTGGTGGCGGCGCCGCCGTTGCCCGCCGGCTGGGCGGCGACCATGGGCACTTTCCCGAAGTCGACGAAGAAGCGGAAGTGCTCCTGCGCGAGCGCGGCCGCGTAGGCCACGGCGTCCTCGGGCGAGATCGTGCCGTTGGTCTCGACCGTCAGCGTGAGCCGGTCATAGTCGGTGCGCTGCCCGACGCGGGTCTCCGCCACCGTGAAGTTGGCTCGCCGCACGGGATTATAGATCGAATCCACGCGCACGACGTCCACCGGCATAGTGCGGTCGATCGGGTGCTGCTCCGCCTCGACGTAGCCCCGGCCCTTATTCACGTACAGCTCGCCGCCGATGTCGCGGTCGTCCTGGACCGTGAAGAGCAGCTGATCCGGATTGACGATCGTGACCGCGCTGTGCGCTTCGATGTCGCGCGCGTACACCGGGCCCGCTTTGTCGTGCTTGATGTGCATCACGGCTTCGTCCACGTCGGGCGAGAGCACCAGCGTGAGCTGCTTCAGCCGCTGGATGATCTGGTGCACATCCTCGACCACCCCGGGAATCGTCTGGTGCTCGTGCACCACGCCGTCGAGCCGGAAGGCCCACACAGCGGCGCCCCGCAGCGACGAGAGCAGCATGCGACGCAGCGAGTTGCCGAGGGTGTAGCCGTAGCCCCGCTCCAGCGGCTGGAGCCGGAATTCGGCGGCGTTGGGGTTGTCTTCCCGCTTGGTCATCTCGACCAGGTGTGGACGCACCAACCCGGTCAGATCGAGAGTCGTCATCACTTGGAATAGAGCTCGACGATTAACTGTTCTTGCGCGGCGATCGGAATGGCGTCGCGGGTCGGCCGCTCGGTCATCTTCCCGGTCGCCTTGTCGGTATCGACGTGGATCCAGGTCACGGGCTGCTGCCGGCCGAACTGCTCGAGCGCGTGCTTCACCTGCACCAGCTCGCGGCTCGCCTCGGCGAGCTTCACTTCGTCCCCCGGGCGCACCCGGTAGGAAGGAATGTCCACCGTGCGGGCGTTCACTTGCACGTGGCGGTGCCGTACCAGCTGGCGCGCCTGCCGGCGGGACACGGCGAACCCCATCCGGTACACGAGATTGTCCAGCCGGCTCTCGAGCGCGACGAGCAGGGCCTCACCCGTCACTCCCGGCTCCTTGAGCACGGCGTCGAAGATATTGCGGAACTGGCGCTCCGAGAGCCCGTAGATCCGCTTCACCTTCTGTTTCTCGCGCAGCTGGCGCTGATAGTCGGACGCCTTGCGGCGCCGTCCCGACGACTGGCCGTGCTGGCCGGGCGCATAGGGACGCCGCTCGACCGCGCACTTCTCGGTGAGGCAGCGCGTGCCCTTGAGAAACAGCTTGGTGCCCTCGCGGCGGCACAGCTTGCAGGCGGGACCGGTGTAGCGTGCCATCGCTCAGACCCGCCGTTTCTTGGGCGGGCGGCAGCCGTTGTGCGGAATCGGGGTCACGTCGCGGATCGACCGGATCTGCAGGCCCGCCGTCGCGAGCGCCTGGATGGCGGACTCGCGGCCCGAGCCGGGCCCCTGCACCCGCACGTGCACGCGCCGCACGCCCAGGTTCAGCGCCTCGCGCGCCGCCTGCTCCGCGGCCACCGTCGCCGCGAACGGCGTGGACTTCTTCGAGCCCTGGAACCCCGCCTTGCCCGAAGAGCCCCACGTGATGGCGTTCCCCTGCATGTCGGTGATCGTGATGAGCGTGTTGTTGAACGTGGCGGTGATGTGCGCGATGCCTTCGGCTTCCACCACCTTTTTCGCGCGCTTCGCGCCCGCTGCTTTCGCCTGGGCCATTTACTTTTTCAGGAGGGGCTTCTTCTTGCCCGCGATCGCGCGCCGCGGCCCCTTCTTGGTGCGCGCGTTGGTGTGCGTGCGCTGGCCGCGCACCGGCAAGTTCTTGCGATGGCGCGAGCCGCGATACGTCCCGATGTCCATCAGCCGCTTGATGTTCATCGCGACCTCGGTGCGGAGCGCGCCTTCCACTTTGTAGTCCCGCTCGATCACCTGCCGCAAACGCGCCACCTCGGCGTCCCGCAGATCCCGCACCCGGGCGTCCGCGTTGACACCCGTCTCCGCGAGGATCTTCTTCGCGTTGTTGGGGCCGATGCCGTAGATGTACGGGAGGGCGTACTGAATTTTCTTGTCGCGCGGCAGATCCACACCCGCAATGCGTGCCATGTGCTACCCCTGCCGCTGCTTGTGCTTGGCGCTGCGCTTGCAGATCACGCGGATCACGCCCCGCCGCTTGATCACGCGGCAGTGTTCGCAGATCGGTTTGACGCTGGTTCGAACCTTCAAACGGCACGCTCCGGGGAAAAAATTCCAACTGAGTCTCGAACTATAGACGGGGTCGTAAGTTCGCGCAAGGGGCGGGATTACGGCGCACTCCGCAACTCGGTGAGCAGCCACTCCGCGCCCGGCTTTCGAAACCGCAGGTAGATCGTCTCGCGCCGTTCGTCGCTCGTCCCGGCGACAACGTAGCGCCGCTCCAGCTCGACGTAGCCGTGCCCCGGCTCAACCTCACGCACCACCCCGACCGCGACGGTGCGCTCCACCACCCGCTGCAGGTGGCGCCGCAACAGCTCGGCCGCCTGGGCGCGCGCGAGCGGCGCCGAGGGATCCGCCCCGGGAATCTGGAGCACCACCCTAGGGCTTTGCCCGACAATCGCTTGCGCATCGTGGGCGAGCCACGCCCGCCGCACCTGATCGGCCGCCCGCGCGAGCGACTCCTGGGAGGATGCGGTCGCGGCAAGGCCGCCAAGCGCGATCAGCAGCGCCGTCCCCAGCGAGCCCCTCATATGCTTTCCACCAGCCGCTGGTACACCGCGGTCGGGTTCGCGGCCCTGGTCAGGTGCCGGCCCACGACGAGGTGGGTCGCGCCCAAGCGCACGGCCTCGGCGGCGGTGACGGTGCGCCGCTGGTCGGCGGTCGCATCGGCGGGCTCCCTGATTCCCGGCACTACGATCCAGAGCTCCGGCCCCAGGGCAGCGCGCAACAATGCCAGCTCCCGACCCGAGGCCACCACGCCGCGCAGTCCCGCCGTCACCGCGAGCCGCGCCAGGCGCTCCGCCTCGAACCCCAAGTCCGGCACGCCGCGCCCGAGCACATGCTCCACCTCCGCTGTGTCGTGCGAGGTCAGGATGGTGACGCCGACGAGGGCGACGTTCCCGGCGGCGGCAGCAGCGGCGGCGAGCATGGCGGGTCCTCCCAGCGTGTGCACGGTGGCCATGGCGACTCCCTGCCCGGCCGCGGCGGCGACGGCCTCGGCCACGACGCTCGGAATGTCGTGCCATTTGAGGTCGAGAAACACGCGCAACCCGCGAGCCACGAACTCGCGTACGACGGCCGGCCCTTCTCTCGTGTAGAGCACCGGGCCGAGCTTGGCCCAGCGCAAGCCGGGCAGGCGGGCCGCGAGCGCCAGCGCCTCGCGTCCGCTCGGCAGGTCGAACGCGACGATCAGCTCAGCCATGCGTCAGGTCTCGGGCGATGCGCTCCGGCACGCGCGGGTCGGCGAGCGCGGCGGTGCCGATCGCGATCAGCGACGCGCCAGCGGCGAGGTACTCGCGCGCGTCGGCGGCGGTCCGGATCCCGCCGACGCCGATCACCGGGATCGCCACGTGGTCGCGCACGCGCCGCGTCGCCAACACCCCGATCGGCAACAGGGCCGGCCCGCTCACGCCGCCGGAGCCGTTGCCGAGCCGGCGGTCCAGCATGCCGGGGATGGTGTTCACCAGCGTGACGGCGTCCGCGCCCTCGTCTCGCGCCACCACAGCCATGGCGGCGATGTCCGGTAACACCGGCGAGAGCTTGACCGCGAGCGGGCGGGTCGCGACGGCGCGGCAGCGGCGCACCAGGGCCCGCAGACTGTCCGCGCTGGCGCCGAACTCGAGACCGCCCGCGCTGGTGTTGGGACAGGACGCGTTGATCTCAAACGCCGTGACCACCGGCAGGTCGGTGAGCGCGGCGATCACCCGTGCGTAGTCGTCGAGCGTAGCGCCCGCGACGTTGACGAGCACGCGGGCGCGCCGCAGCTCCCGCCCCAGCCACGGCAGCTCGTGCGCGCGCACCGACTCGAGACCCGGGTTGGCCAGTCCCACGGCGTTGAGCATGCCCCCCGCGAATTCGGCGACGCGCGGCGCGGCATGGCCTCGCCGAGCCTCCGGCGTCACGGCCTTGGTGACGATGCCGCCCAGGGCGTCGAGGTCGATCACACGGCTCACCTCGCGGCCGAAGCCGGCGGTGCCGGAGGCGAGGAGAACGGGGTTTTGAAACGAGACGCCGAACAGCTGGACCGGCGTCACCGGCCGCCCGCCGGCGCCACGACGGCGAGTTTGCGCTCGAATTCGAGCAGGTATGCCACGATCCCTTCGGCGATCGCACTGGCGAGCTTGTGCTGGCCCAGGCTCGAGGCGAGAAACGCGCCGTCGGTGCGGTTTGTGGCGAAGCCGGTCTCGACGAGAATGGCCGGCCGGCGCGCGGTGGTGAGCACCATGAACCCGGCCTGCTGCACGCCGTGATCGCCCCCCGGATGTATCCTGGCGACGGAGTCCTGCACCAGGGCCGCCAACTGCGCGGATTCACGCAGGTATTCGTTGAGCTGCAGGTCACGCAGGATGTAGCCGAGTGGTCCGGTGGCGGCGTTCGGGGCGCCGGTCTCGAACCGGATCGCCTCGTTTTCCATCTTGGCCACCCGCTCCTGGTCCTCGGTCTTGGCATCCGACAGAAAGTAGGTCTCGGCCCCGCTCGCCCGGTCGGCGCTCCGTCCCGCCGGCATGGAGTTCACGTGGATGCTGACGAACAGATCGCACTCCGCCTTGCAGAACGCGCCGCGATCCGCCAGGTCGATGAGGGTGTCGGCCGTGCGGGTGAGCAACGCCCCGATACCGCGGCGCACGAGCTCGGCCCGCAGCAGGCGCGCGATCGCGAGGGTGATGTCCTTCTCGACGAGGCCGTCGGGGAAGTAGCGTCCCGGGTTACCCGGGTCCGCACCCCCGTGCCCCGGATCGATCACGACCAGGTGGCGCAGCCGCAACCCGGTGAGGGGGTTCGGCGCCGCCGGCACCGTCCCGGCGGTGACCGGAGCTCCCGCCGGCCGGGTGGCTGCCACGGACCCGGCGACCGGCAACTCCTCGAGCCGCGGCACGACGGGATCCCAGCGGTAGCGCGCTGCCAGCGCGCGCGGCACGCAGTCTGCGAGCCAGCTGAGCGGCAGGAACAGGCTGTCCCGCGCCACGTACGGCTCTCCCACCAGCGCGTAGACGACCCCGCCGGCCCGCACGAAGGGGGCGCCCAGCTGGAACACGAACACCGCCCCACCGAGTCCGACCGTGGCGCGCGGTCCGTCCAGCGCCACCGTCAGCTCGAGCGGCGCGGCGAGCCGCGCCGCCGCAACCGCCGCCCGGCCGCGCTCCGTCGTCACGGGAACACTCGTCTGCCCGCGCGGCGTGGCGATGACGACCGCCTGCGGCGGCGTCGCGAGCGCGACCAGCAGCAGGACGATCATCACGTGCGCTTGCCCTTGATGCCGCGCGCCAGCTCCCGCTCCGCCACGCGCCGCTTCAGATCTTCCCGCTTGTCGTGCAGCTTCTTGGCCTTCGCGAGCGCGATCGCGACCTTGACGGTGCCGTCCTTGAAGTACAACTCGAGCGGGACGAGCGTGAGTCCTTTGCGGCTGGTGCCGCCGATGAGCTTGCGGATCTCGTGTGCGTGGAGCAGCAGCTTGCGGGAGCGGGCGGGCGGCGGATTGTTGTAGCTCCCGGGAAGGTAGGCCGAGATGCTCATTCCCTCGAGCCACACCTCGCCGTTGCGGACGTGGGCGTACGCCTCGCCCAAGCTGGCCTTGCCGGCTCGCAGCGACTTGACTTCCGTTCCCGTGAGCACGAGGCCGGCCTCCCAGGTCTCCAGGAGGTGGTAGTCATGTCGCGCCCGCGGGTTGCGGGCGATTGAGGCTTTGTCCACTCGGGCCAGCGCAAGATAGAAACCACGGTAGAGGCGGTCAAGCCAAGAGTTGACTTGAGGTTATACCGCGCCTTAGATTCGCCGTTCCAACTGGCCGAAGTGGTGGAATTGGTAGACGCGCTGGCTTCAGGAGCCAGTGGGCGCAAGCCCGTGTGGGTTCGAGTCCCACCTTCGGCACTAGTATCGCGGCACCTCCGCGTCCACCTCCCGTGACCACGCATCGATCCCGCCGGCCAAACTCCGCACGTTGGCAAAGCCCGCTCCACGCAGAATCTCGCGAGCCTTGAGCGAGCGTTGGCCGTGATGACACACGGTGACGATCTCGCTGTGGCCGGATAGCTCGCCTAACCGGCGCGGCAATTCGCGCAGCGGAATCAGTCGCGCCCCGGCGATCTGGGCGATCTCCGCTTCTCGCAGCTCGCGCACATCGAGCAACACGAGATCCGGCTTCCGGCTGCGTTCGCGTTGCAGCTCGCGCGCGGAGATTTCCACTCCCGCGCCCGGCGCGCGGCTCGCGGCTCCCACGCCGCAAAACGCCTCGTAGTCGATGAGCTTCGTGACGGTCGGATGCGTGCCGCAGACGGGACACGCAGGGTCCTTCGCGAGCGTGAGCTCGCGGAACTGCATGCGGCGACCGTCGAAGAGCAGCAGGCGGCCGGCGAGCGATTCGCCGAATCCCACGATGTGTTTGATCGCCTCGAGCGCCTGCAGAGACCCGATGATGCCGGGGACGACACCGAGGACCCCGCCCTCGGCGCACGAGGGCACGAGGTCGGGCGGCGGCGGCTCCGCGTACAGACAGCGATAGCATGGACCGGTGCGCGCGTCGAAGACCGACACCTGGCCGTCGAACCGGAACACCGCGCCGTACACGTTCGGCTTGCCGAGCAGCACGCACGCGTCGTTGACGAGATAGCGAGTGGGAAAGTTGTCGGACCCGTCGACGACGACGTTGAACCGTCCGAGCAACGTGAGCGCATTCGCCGACGTCAGCTGCTCGGCAAATGTCTCGACCCGGACGTGCGGATTGATGTCGTGCAGCCGCGCGCGCGCCGACTCGGTCTTCGCCATGCCGATGCCGGACGTTCCGTGCAGGATCTGGCGCTGGAGATTCGAGCGATCGACGACGTCGAAGTCCACGAGCCCCAGGGTGCCGACGCCGGCCGCGGCGAGATACAGCGCGGCCGGCGAGCCGAGCCCGCCCGCGCCGACGAGCAGGACGCGCGCCTCCCGCAGCTTCTGTTGTCCGTGAAGACCGACGTCAGGAAGAGTGAGGTGCCGCGAGTAGCGCAGCAGCTCCTCATGCGACAGCGGGCCGGTCAATTCCCCGACGCTACCCCGGCGATCTGATAGATCTGCGGCTCGGCGCGCAGCAGGTCGGCGAGGCTGACGCCGGCGAGCACTTCGTTGATGCGTCGCTCCAGCAAGCGCCACACGGGACGAATACTGCAGGCGGTCGCCGGATCGCAGCGCTCATCGTCCACGCGGTGCAGGTCGCAGTTCACCTCGAACGTCACGTGCTCCGAGGCCTCCATCACATCTTTCACGCTCACATCGTGCGGGTCGCGCGCCAGGAGGTAGCCGCCCTTGGCGCCGCGGACCGACTCGACCAGTCCCGCGCGCCGCAGGCGCAGCAGGATCTGCTCGACATAATCGTGCGGCAACCGTTCCTGTTCGGAGAGCTCGCGAGCGGCCACGGGTCCCTGCCCCGAGCGCTTGGCCAGATGGATCGAGACGATTAAGCCGTATTCCGCCCAGGTGGTAACGCGCATGGGAGGAATATGCGAGAGCGTCTATCGGGATTCAAGTTTGGGACTCACGCTCACCCCCGTCTGCAGGAGGAAGACGTTCTGCCCGCCGTTGCGCTGGAGCCACAGCACGCGGCTGTTCACGTTCACGAGAACGGCGGCGTTGCTCACGATGTCGGCGCCGAGGCCGCCGTGCGCGCCCTGCGCCATGCCGCGATCTTCCCCACGCGTCGGCACCCCCATGAGTAACAGACCGAGGTCGAGGTAGAGGCGCCCCCATCCCGTTCGCAGCGACGGTTCGTAACCCGGCGCGAACAGGATCGCATTCGGCTCGCAATCGCTCGTGCATCCCGCCACGCGCAGCGGCGCGTAATCGACCTGCAGGCCGAGCGTGCTCGACCTCTTCTTGGTATCGCGCCGGAAGCGCACACCGAAGGCCGGGCCGCGCGGCTGCAGCGGACCGGACAGCGTCGAGACGAGCGAGACGGCGGGTCCAAGCGTGCCGTTCAGCAGCTCCGTCTTGGGCTGGCCCCCCAGGGCGAGCGAGACATTGGCGCGCGCTTCGAGCGCCTGGATCGCGCTATTCGGAACCTGGAAGAAGCGACCCTCCACGAGGGCCGCGGCCTGCGCGCCCAGATTGACTCGCACGCCGAGACCGAAGCCGAGCGCGATTTCGTTCGTCGCCTGCGCGCCGGTGTCGCAGCCGAGCAGCGACACGACCGGATGCTGGTCGAGCACGTGCGCGAGTCCGAACGATGTGGACGCATACGGCGCGATGCCCCTGGCGCCGACGGGATAATAGTTGGACTCGAGACCGAGAAACGTCATCTGCCGCGTGCAGGTCGTGTTCGAGAGATCGCCGTAGCGCGACACGCCGACGCCGATCTCGCCGTCGTCGCCGGAAAGAAATGCCAGGGTGCCGCCAAACGCGCGAAACGATTGACTGCCGGAGCCGTCGTCGATCGCGATGCTGGAGACGGTGGGGCCGAGACGAACGCGGCGCTGCGCGCCGAGGGTGCGGGGGGCGAAGCAGACGGCCACCGCGAGCGTGAGCAGAGTCAGGATACGCATACCGAGACTTCTACTCTCGCGCGCTCGCGGTTGCCGTGACTCAAGTCACCGCATCATCAATCCGACCACGATTCCCGCGGCATTCATGCGAATCAACCAGGCCCAACACGTCGCCATGCTGAGCGACCGCGTGCGCATGTACCAGACGCTGCTCCCCACCATCGCGAACAGCAGCGGCAGCCATAGGACGCTCGCCCACTCCATTCCGGCGAGTGGTCCGCCCTGCTGTACCCAGAGCGCGCCGCGGAAGCGCCCATAGAGCCATGCGAGCAGCAGGCCAAACGCGAGCGACAGGACGGCGGACTTGGCCATCGCCGGTCCCATGAACTTTTTCATCTCTTCGGGCGACATCGGCGTGACGTACGCGTCCATCCCCGTGGTGAAGACTTTGGTCCACAGCACCCAATCGACGAGGTATGCGACGACCCCTGCGACCAACCCGGCGATCCAATTCATCTGGCGGTCTCCGATGTGAGGGTCACTTTCGCTTCCCCTGCTCCTCCCGCTCTCCGGGCACACCGAGCTCGGTCATGGCCCTGAGATCCAGCACTTCGTCCAGCTCCTTGCCCTTGAGCAGCCCCTTCTCGATCACCAGCTGGCGCACGGTGACGTTCTTAGCAACGGCCTCCTTCGCGAGCTTCGCGGCTTCCGCGTACCCGATCTTCGGCGCGAGCGCCGTGACCAGCGCGGGACTGCGCTCCAGCCAGTGCGCGCACTGCGCCGCGTCCGCCTCGATCCCGTCCACGCACCGCTCGGCAAGGACGCGCGACGCCGTCGTGATGATGGTCATCGCGAAGAACAGGTTGTGAGCGATCACCGGCATCATGACGTTGAGCTCGAGCTGTCCTGCCTCGGCGGCGGTGGTGATCGCGACGTCGTTGCCGATGACCTGAAAGCAGACCTGATTCACCATTTCGGCGATCGACGGGTTCACTTTGCCGGGCATGATGCTGGAGCCCGGCTGTACCGGCGGCAGCACGATTTCCGCGAAGCCGGTGCGCGGGCCCGAGGCCAGCAGGCGCAGGTCCGACGCGATCTTGCCAAGATCCACGGCGTACGTGCGGATCGCCCCCGAGAACGCGGCGGCGTCACCCATCGACTGCATCAGCTGCACGCGGTCTTTGCCTTCGCGCAGCTCGACGCCCGTGATCTCACGCAGGTGCTTCACCATCAGCCGCGGATACTCGGGCTCGGCATTGAGGCCCGTGCCCACCGCGGTGCCGCCGATGCCGAGCTCGCGCAGGTCGTCGGCGGCGCGCGCGATGCGGTCGCGATTGCGCTCGACGCTGTGCCCGAACGCGGCGAACTCCTGGCCCAACCGCACCGGCGTCGCGTCCTGGAGGTGCGTGCGCCCCGACTTGACGATGTCGTCGAACGCCTCGCCTTTCTCGAGGAAGGCGCGCGCGAGTCGCGTCAGCGCTTCTGCGAGCGGGGCCAGCAGGTTGAGCGCCCCGATGCGCACGGCCGTCGGGATGACGTCGTTCGTGGACTGCGCCATGTTGACGTGATCGTTCGGATGGACCGGCTTGTACTCGCCGCGCTTCGCGCCCAGCAGCTCGTTGGCGCGATTGGCGAGCACCTCGTTGCAGTTCATGTTGTGCGACGTGCCGGCGCCCGCCTGGTACGGATCGACCACGAACTGGTCCCGATGCCCGCCGGCGAGCACCTCGTCGGCGGCGCGCACGATCGCATCGGCCAGCTTCGCGTCGAGCCGGCCGGTCGCCTTGTTGCTGAGGGCGGCGGCTTTCTTGATCTGGATCACGGCGTCGACGAATGCGGGAAGCGGCCGGAGGTGGGAAATCGGGAAATTCTGTCGAGCGCGTTCGGTTTGGATGCCCCACAGCGCCTCGACAGGCACGGGCATCTCGCCCAGAGGATCACGCTCGATGCGCGTCTGACCCACTGCACCTCCCGCAGTTCGTTTGCCGTCCGTTTCCAGCCAGGAATCGCCCATCAATCTAGCGTCGCTTGAACCACCCGACAGTGAACAATTCTTTCGCCGCGGTCACGCCGTGCGTGCGTACGAGCAGGTACACGCCAAGGATCGTCAGCAGGATCGTGGTATAGAATCGCCACAGGAGCAGCATCGTCAGCTGATGGCCGACGCCGAAGTCTCCCGCGAACCCCGAGAGGAAGGCGACCTCGATGCCGCCGCCGCCCGACGGCAGCGGCACGACGAGCGGCGCGTGAATCAGCGCGAGTGAGCCGAAGAACATCACCGCGAACGGGGGCGCGCCGGAGTGCCCCCACACGAGCGCGGGCAGAATGAGCGCGCGCGCGGCGAGACTGACGACCGTCGTGAGCGCGCCCGCGAGCAGCACCCACCAGGGCGCGCGGCGCACGTGCGCGAGGGCGACGCGCCACTGGCGACGCACCCGATGCCGGATCGCCCCGGGCCGGACGAGTCGTTGCAGCCCCCAGATGACGACCAGGGCGACGAGCGCGATCAGCTCGAAGCCCAGCAAATCGCGCGCGAGGCTGTGCGTGAGGAAACGGTCGGCCGCCTGGCTCCAATCGGGCACGTAGTAGGCGACGAGGGCCACGGCGATGATGCCGAACACCGGCCATTCGGCTGCCACTTCGACGCCGAGCGCCACGAGCGACTGCACGACGCGCAGCCCGGACCACGTCATGCCGAGAAAACGCGCCGGCTCGCCGCCCAGCCGGTTGGGGGTGAGGGTCGAAGCGGCTTCGCCGTACAGGTTGAGCCGTAAGGCGTCCGTGAAGGAGAGGCGGCCGCCGGCCGCCCCCGACGCCAGCTGAATCCGCCACACGCGCGCCGTGCAGTCGAGCGCGAGCAGCAGAATGGCGAGCAGATGATTCAATCCGAGCAGTCCCCGAGTGGGTAGATGAACCCGCAGTTTGAACACGGGTTCTTGCAGCCCCACGGCTTGGGCCGCACCTCGGCACCGCAGCGCATGCAGCGCGGCGCCTGCTTAGCGGGTTTGGACTGGCCGGACGGCGCCGGTGAGGAAGGGATTCCCGCGGCGCTCCCGTCCGATGGTCGTTTCGGGTCCATGACCGCTGTACACGATGGTGCCGTCGGAGAGCGGGAGCAACTCGCGCTCGATGCTTGCGATCAGCGTCTCGAAGTCGCCGCCCGGAAGATCCGTCCGCCCGATCGAGCCCGCGAACAAGACGTCGCCGCTGAACACGACGCCCGGGCCGACGAGACAGACGCTGCCGGGCGAATGCCCCGGCGCGTGACGGACGGTGAACCGCAACGTCCCCACAGTCAGCTCGGCGCCCGGGACCATCTCGTGATCGGGCGCCGGCAACCGGCCCGGCAACGTCAGGCCAAACCATGCTGCCTGATCCGGCACGGCGTCGTAGAGCGGCCGGTCCGCGGGATGCAGCCACACGGGCGCGCCAGTCTCACGGGCGACCGTCGGCACACCGACGACGTGATCGATGTGCGCGTGCGTGAGCCAGATGCCAACCGGCTTCGCGCCGCTCTCGCGGACCTTATGCAAGATGAGGCCGGCTTCTTCGCCGGGATCGACGATCACACACTCCGGCTGCGCCGCCTGCTCGTCGATGGCGAGATAGCAGTTCTCGGCGAACGTGCCGTTCGGGATCTGCACGATCTTCACGCGCGCACCTTGCCGTCGGCTTCGCGGAGCGCCTTCAAGTATTTCTCGACGGCGATCGCCGCGGTCGTGGCGTCGCCCACCGCGGTGGTGATCTGCCTTGTCACCTGACTCCGGACGTCGCCCGCGGCGAACAGGCCGGCCATCGACGTCATCATCTTGTTGTCGGTGATCAGATAGCCGCCGGCGTCGTGGTCCACGTGCCCTTCGACCAGCTGCGTGTTCGGCTTGAAGCCGGCGAAGATGAACACGCCGCCGACCGCGAGGTCGGAACGGCGGCCGGTCGTGTTGTCCTCGAGCACCGCGTGCGTCACACCTTTCTCGTTTCCCCCGATCTCGGGCACGACCGTGTTGCGGATGACGCTGATCTTCGGATTCTCGAACGCCCGCTCCTGGAGCAACTTCGACGCCCGAAATTCGTCGCGGCGATGGATGAGCGTCACCTTGCTGGCGTAACGCGTCAGGTAATCGGCTTCCTCGACGGCGGCATCGCCGCCGCCGACGACGGCCAGATGCTCTCCCTTGAAGAACGCGCCGTCGCAGACCGCGCAGTAGGAGACGCCGCGCCCGGCGTACTCTTTCTCGCCGGGGACGCCGAGCTTCACCGGCGTGCCGCCGGCGGTGAGAATGACGGCCTGGCTGCGGTAGGTCTCGCCGCGCGCCGTCTCGACGTCGAACCAGCCGTCGGCGCTCTTTCTGATGCGGTCGACCGTATCGGTCACGATCTCCGCGCCGAACTTCTTGGCGTGCTCGGCCATCTTCTGCGCCAGCTCCCAGCCCTTGATGCTCTCGAACCCGGGGTAGTCTTCGATGAGATCGGTGTTGAGAAGCTCGCCGCCCGGCGCGCCCCGCTCGATCGTGATCGACTTGAGCAGGCCGCGTCCCGCGTACATCGCGGCGCAGAGCCCGGCGGGTCCGGCTCCGATGATGACGACGTCGTATGCCTGTTTGTCGTTGACCGTCATGGCGTCCTGAATTCCAGGCGCGGGGCATCTCCCTCCCCCGCGAGGGCACGCGCGAGTTGCGCGCGAAATTGTACCGTGTCGAATTCGATGTCGGGCGACTGTGGGCCCGCGAGCTTCTCGAGCGCCGCTGCTCCAACCACGACCGTGCCGTGGCGGTTCCCTCGCGCCCGATGCAACAAGGCGGCAGCGCTCTGAATCAGGCCCTGCCACACCCGCGCTTCGTCTTCCTTAATAATAGAACGCCAAACTGTTTCCAACGCCTCGTGCGCGAGCCAGAATTCGCCGGAGTTGAAGAGCTCGCGCGCGTGCTCGAGGTAGCGGCGGCGATCTTCAGGATTCACGCGCGCCCGAGGCTCACGAGATTCAATGCCCCGTGGCAGCTCGAAATCGTCCCGACGACGATCTCGGCGGGACCACCGGCCGCGCCGGCTTCCGCCACCAACCGATCACCCGCCAGGACGGCGTCCACGCTGAACATCCCGACGCCGAACACCTGATGCCTGCAAACGAACAGCGCTGGACCCTGGACCGGCCGGCCGGCGGCTCGCAACCGCTCCGCCAGCTCGCGGACCGTGTCCGCCATCTCCCAGGTCCGCGGCGCGCCGATCGCGGGACACAGCGCGGGCTCGATGCAGTGCGTCGGGCAGATCCAGTCCGCCCATGAGACGTAGCGCGTGTGCTCGGCGCCCGGCTGATCGTACGGCGTCGGCAGCGTTCCGGGGACCGGCGCGACGCTCAGCGCGCGCTCGGGCCAGCGGCTGCGCGCGCGCCGCAGCACCCATTCGAACATCAGATGCGGCATGTGCGGGGAGGGGACGATCTGGTCGTCCTGCGCGCCGTCCGCCGTACGACGCGTGCCGGACAGCCAATCGTCGAAGAAGGCCGTCCAGTCCGACACCACGAACGTTCGATCGGGAGCATCGCCCAGCTCGCGGCGCGCCTGGCAATCCGGATTGCGATCGACGACGATGACGGTGCGGTACTCGGTCTTGCCGCGTGCCTTCGCCTTGGCGAGCTGAGCGGCGTAAAACGTTCCATAACATCCGCCACCGACGATGACGACGTCTCTCAGCGGATCAATCTCCCGCCGTCGACGACGAGGATCGTGCCGGTGACGAAATCCGTGCCCGTGAGGAGAAACCGGACCGCGGCGACGACGTCACCAGGATCGCCGAAGCGCTGCAGCGGCGTCGTGTCGCGAATGTGCTCGGCCGACTGCTCGTCCCAGCCCTCGGGCAACAGGACGGTCCCCGGGGCGATCGCGTTGACGGCGATGTCCGGCGCCAACGCGCGGGCGAGCCCCTTCGTGAGCATCACGACTCCCGCCTTGCTCACGCTGTGCGGCACATACGCCGGCCACGGCTCGAGTCCACCGACATCCGTCAGGTTGACGATCTTGCCTTTGGCCCGGCGGAGATGAGGGATTGCTCCCTGCGAGACGAAGAAGAGCGCGCGGAGGTTCAGGTTCAGCGTCGCGTCCCAGCTCGCGACTGTCACGTCCTCGACGGGCTGGCGCACCATAATCGCGGCGGAGTTGATGACGACGTCGAGCCGGCCGAAGGCCCGCGCCGCCTGATCGGGGAGCGCGCGGGCGGCGGCCGCATCCGCAAGGTCGGCGCGAAACAGCTCGGCGCGCCGGCCCGCTTTCGTGATGGCCCGCGCGGTCTCCTCCGCTCCCCGCGCCGAGCCGTGATAATGCACGGCGACGTCGCACCCCGATTCCGCCAACCCGATCGCGATCGCCTGCCCGACGCGCGCTCCGGCGCCGGTGACCAGGGCCGCCGTCCCCGCCAGCTGCATCAGTATGCTTTCCCGGTGATCGGCACGATCTGCCCGGTGATCGCGCTGGCCTCGGCGCTCGCGAGAAACAGCACGGTGCTCACGACCTGGTCCAGCTCGACGAGCGGACCGGCGTCGCCCATTTGCGCGACGTTGTCGGCCGTGCGCACGGTGGCCGGCGCCACGGCGTTGACGCGGATGTTCGCGTCGCGGTATTCGCGCGCCAGCTCGCGCGTGAGGCCCGCCACCGCCGACTTGGCCGCCGTGTACGCCGACATGTGCATGAGCGACCGGGTGACCGCGATCGACGCGAAATTCACGATGGCCCCGCCGCCTCGCGCCAGCAGCAGCGGCATTGCGGCTTGGCACATGAAGAACGCGGTCTTGAAATTGACCGCGAGCTCGCGGTCGAGGTTCTCCGGCTTCACCTCGGTGAACGGGCCATAACTGAAGAAGCCGCCCGCCACGTTGACCACCACATCGAGACCGCCGAACTGCGCCTGCGCCGCCGCCGCGGCCGCGCGTGCCGACTCGGGCTGCGTGAGATCCCCGGCCGCCGCCTTGGCGGCGATGCTCTCGGCGGCGAACTCCTTGACGCGATCGGCGAGGCCGACGGCGTTCACGTCCGCGAGCAGCAGCTTGGCGCCCGCGCGTCCCAGGCCGCGCGCGACCGCGTGGCCGATCTGGCCGACGCGCCCGACGCCGGTGACGAGCGCGACCTTCCCGCGGAGGTCAACCGGCACGGACGATGTCGTCGACGGGCGGCGCCCCTCGTTGTGCGAAGCGGACGGTGCCGTCTTTGCCGATCACGTAGACGGTCCGCTGAATGCCCTTGCCGTCTTCCTTGAGCGCGTGGTACGCCCCGGCGATCGCGCGGTCCGGATCGGACAGCAGCGGGAAGTTGAATTTGAATTTCTCGACGTAGCTCTGATGGCTCTCGATGCTCGCCGGGTTGACGCCGAGCGGCTGCATCTGAGCTGCGGTGAACTTTGTGATCTCGTCGCGCACGGCGGAGAGTTGGCGGTTTCAGCCGGGGGTGTTGTTGCCGGGATAGAACACCAGCGCGACCGGACCCTGTTTCAGCAGATCGGCCAGCGCGTACGTCTTGCCGTCCGATGCCGGCGCCTTGAAGGCCGGGGCCTTGCTGCCGACCGCGAGCGGATCACTCATGTCGTGGAGCTCCGTTTTCGTATGGGCAGCGCGAGTCGCCGCTCCAGTGGTTCGAGCCAGGTGTCGGGAACGCGCATCCCGCCGAGCGGCGCGTGACTCTCGCCGTACTCGCTTTCGCCGTGCCAATCCGAGCCGCCGCTGATCCCCATCCCGAGCCGCTCGGCGATGCGCGTCAGGCGCTGCTCGATCGCCGGCGCGTGGCTCGGGTGCCGGACTTCGACGGCATCGAGCCCGTCGTCCTGAAAGATGCGAATCTGCGCTTCGGTGCCATGATCACCCAAATGCGCGGCCACCGTGAGGCCACCGACGTCGTGCACCAGGGTGGTGACCTCGCCCAGCCGCGGGAGCGGCTTCTCGACGTACGCGGCGCGACCCCGCCCGAGGTAGCGGCGGAAGGCGTCGTGGATGTTGTCGCACGCGCCGCAATCGACGAGTGCGCGGGCGACATGCGGCCGTCCGAGCGCGCCGCCGTCGCCGCCGCCGAGCTGCGCCTGCACGTCCTCGAGCTCGATCGCGATGCCGAGCCCCTGGAGCTTCGTCACCATCTGTTCGCCGCGGCGCCGGCGCGCGGCGCGGGTCTCGCGCAGAAAACTCTCGAGCCGCTCGTCCGCCTGCGGGAGGAACAGCGCCAGCACGTGGAGCTCACCCCACGGCGCCCGAACGCTGAACTCACAACCAGGGATGATGCGGACGCCAAGTTTCGCGGCCTCGTGCGCGGCGTCCGCGACGCCGTCGGTCGTGTCGTGATCGGTCAGCGCGATGGCGGCGAGATCCGCCGCCCGCGCGCGCCGCGCGACCTCCGCCGGCTCGCACTCGCCGTCGGACGCGGTCGAGTGACAGTGCAAATCAATGTGCGGCGTAATCAGCCTCGGGGGCGGTCCATGCCGGCTGCGACTGCCGGAACAGCTCGACCAGCTCGCGCTCGGTGAGCTCCAAAAACGCGCGGTCGGGCGAGCGCGCGCCGACCGGCGAGAAATGCGTGACACGGCGACGGCGCTGCGACCCCGTTCCCTGCTCGAAGATGAGGCCGAACTGGTCGCGGCCGTAGACGCTCACGCGACCGGAGGGCGAGACTTCCCAGCGCTCGCTCTCGACGTTGACGATGCGGCGCGCCATGGTCAGGCCCCCGACGTCGCGGCGACCGGAACCTCGCTCCACAGCTCCCACGCGTCCGGCGCGTACGTCGCGAGCGCCTGGAGCCGGCGCTCCAGCTTGATCTCCTCGGGCAACCGCGACGCCTGGGCGCGATGCGACATCTCCGTATTGCTCTCGGAAAACTCGATGAACAACCGCGGATCCTTGGCGTTGCGGAACAGCCAGATCCGCTGGCCGCGCGCCTCGGCATACTGGCTGAGCTCGCGCAGCGTGTTCACGTAGTCGGTCTCGTTCTGGGGCGTCACGCGCACGCGCGCCGCGGTCAGGACTTTCGGCATCGTTACATCGCTCCTTCGGGAAATTCTTGCAGCAGCTTCTTCACG
This sequence comes from Gemmatimonadales bacterium, assembly GCA_036522875.1. GTDB lineage: Bacteria > Gemmatimonadota > Gemmatimonadetes > Gemmatimonadales > GWC2-71-9 > 20CM-2-65-7. The sequence continues at coordinate 29,163 of DATDEZ010000047.1, forward strand.
TCGGCGAGGAACTTGTCGGCATCGGCGCCGTCCACGACGCGATGGTCGTACGACATCGTCAGCATGCCCATCGTGCGGATCGCGATCGACTCGCCGCCGTCGGCGGTCAGGACCTTGGGCCGTTTCTCGATCGCCCCGACGCCGAGGATCGCGACTTGCGGCTGATTGATGATCGGGATGCCGGCGTACGGCCCGAAGCCGCCGGGATTCGTGATCGTGAACGTGCCGCGCTGGATGTCGTCGGGCGACAATTTCTTGGTCCGGGCGCGCTCGCCGAGGTCGTTGATCGCCCGCGCGATTCCCATCAGCGACAGCTCGTCGGCGTGCCGGATGACGGGCACGATCAATCCCCAGTCGAGCGCGACCGCGATCCCGATGTTCACGTCGGCCCGATAGATCGTGCTGTCGCCCGACACCGCCGCGTTGACGATCGGATGTTTGCGCAGATTTTCGGCGCACGCCTTCACGATGAACGCGAGGAACGTGAGGTTCACCCCGCGCTCGGCGTACGACTCCTTCGCCTTGCCGCGCAGCTGCGCGACGCGCGTGAAGTCCACCTCGAAGAAGCTGGCAACGTGCGCCGAGACGCGGCGCGACATCACCATGTGGTCGGCGGTGATCTTGCGGATCTTGGACCACGGCTCGACCCTGTCCCCCGGCCACGGTTCGACGGCCGGGTGCTCGACGGCACCACCAGCCTGCGCGGTGCGCGGTGCGCCGTACGCCGGAGCGGCAGCAGGAGCCTTCTCGATGTAACCCAGGATGTCCTGCTTCGTCACGCGGCCGGCGTAGCCGCTGCCGGGAATGCGCGAAATATCGACCGAGTGCTCGGCGGCGATCTTGCGAACGAGCGGCGTGGACTTGGTGCGCAGCCGTTGCTCCGCGGTCTGCACCCCGCCATCGCCGTCGCTGGCCTTCATGGCCGGAGCGGGTGCCGGCTGCGGCGGCTGCGGGCTCGGCGCCTGCGCGCGCGGGGCGGGCGTTGGTGCCGGTGCCGGCTTGGGCGGCTCCGGTTTCGAGGCGGCTGGTGCCGGCGCCGCAGCCGCGGGCTTCACCGCGACGGCGCCCGCTTCCGTTTCCAGCACCGCAACCAGCGTCTGCACGGGGACCGTCTGCCCCTCCTGCACTTTGATCTCCGCGAGCACGCCGGCCGCCGGCGCGGGGATCTCGGCATCGACCTTGTCGGTCGAGATCTCGAAGAGCGGTTCGTCGCGCTTCACGGCGTCGCCGACCTTCTTGAGCCACTTGCTCAAGGTGCCTTCGGCGATCGACTCGCCCATCTGGGGCATCAACACGTCTACACGGGCCATGGAATCTTCCTCAGTACGCCGCGAGCCAGCGCGCGGCTTTCACGATGTCGTCAGTCTGGGGCAGGACGAAATCCTCGAGCGTCGGCGCGTAGGGCAGCGGCACATCGTGCGCCGTCACCCGCATGATCGGCCCGTCGAGCCATTCGAATGCCTTCTCATTGATCCGCGCCGCGATTTCGCCCGCGATCCCTCCGGTGCGGGTGTCCTCGTGGACGATGAGGACCTTGTTCGTCTTCTTGACCGTCGCAATGATCGCGTCGTCGTCGAGCGGCAGCAATGTGCGCAGGTCGAGCACTTCGACCGACAGGCCGTCGTCCTTCTCCAGTTTCTCGGCGGCCTCGAGCGATTTCCAGAGCGTGGCGCCGTAGCTGATGATCGACAGGTGCTTCCCTTCTCGCGCGAGCCGGGCCTTGCCGATCGGCGTGAGCACCTCTTCGCCTTCCGGCAGCTGCTCCTTGATGCGGCGGTACAGCCATTTGTGCTCGAGGTACAGCACCGGATCGTCGTCGCGAATCGACGACTTGATCAAGCCCTTCGCGTCACGCACGGTCGCGGGGTAAACGATCTTCAGTCCCGGCGTGTGCAGGAACGCCGCTTCCGGATTCTGTGAATGGAACGGACCGCCGCGCACGTAGCCGCCGCACGGGCCCCGCACCACCATCGGTGTCGCGAGCCCCGCGCGATAGCGCGCGGTCGCGACGTAGTTGGTCAGCATGTCGTAGGCGCAGGAGATGAAATCGATGAACTGCATCTCCGCCACCGGCCGCAGGCCCATGTGCGCCGCGCCGGCGGCGGCCCCGACGATCGCGGCTTCGGAAATCGGCGTGTCGATCACGCGCGCCTCGCCGAACCGCTTGCTGAATCCGTCGGTCACCTTGAACGCGCCGCCGTACAGGCCCACGTCCTCGCCGAGAATGAAGACGCGGTCGTCGCGCTCCATCTCCTCCCACAGGCCCTGGCGCAACGCCTCGAGGAATGTGATCTCGGCCATCAGAGCAGCTTGAACCAGAGTTTGTCGGCGGCCGGTGGGTCGACATACACGCCCGGCAGGGCGGAATCGGCGTCGGGCAACGGCTCGTTCACGCACGCGTCGGTCGCCTGATCGACCTCGGTGCGCACGCGATCGTCGATGTCCTTGAGGTCAGCCTCGTTCACCAGGTCGGCCGAGAGGATGCGCTGCGTGTACCGATCGACCGGATCGTTCTCGCTCGACCACTGCTCGAGCACATCCTTCGGCACGTAATGCTGATCGTCGTGCTCGGCGTGGCCCTTACGGCGATAGGTCTTCACTTCGATGAAGTGCACGCCTTTGCCGCGGCGCGCGCGCTCGACCGCGAATCTCGTGGCCTCGTACACCGCGAAGACGTCGTTGCCGTCGACCGTGACGGCCGGGACGCCGTACCCCTTCGCCTTTTCGGCGAGGTCCTTCACCGCGAACTGCTTCTCGGGCGGCGTCGAGTAGGCCCAATGGTTGTATTCCCCGATCACGACCATCGGCAGTCGCTGCACCGCCGCGAAATTCAGTCCTTCGTGAAACGTGCCGGTGGAGGTGCCCCCGTCGCCGATGTACACCAGCCCGACTCGCGGCTCGCGCCGCAGCTTGAACGTCAGCGCGATACCCGCCATGACGGGGATCATGTCGCCCAGATGCGAGATCTGGCCGAGATACCCTTCTTCGAGATCGTTGAAGTGGACGTTCAGCTCGCGGCCGCGCGTGGGGCTGTCGGCCTTGGCCATGTACTGGCGCAGGATCTCGATCGGCTGCGCACCCATCACCAGCATGGAGCCGAGGTTCCGGATGAGCGGCGACAAGATGTCCTTGTTGTGGCCGCGCTCAAGGGCATACGCCGAGGCGACCGATTCACCCTCCTGGCCGAGCGACCGGAACAGGCCCCCGATGACCTTGGTCTGGCGGTAGAGCGCGACGAGACGCTCTTCCAGCGTCCGCGTAAGCCGCAGGTAGTAATAGATCTCCAGGAGCTGCTCGGTCGTGAGCACGGCTCCGGTTGGGATCGCGGCGGTGGGCCGGGTGGCGGGAAGGGCCATGGCCCTAAATTATAGTTGGGAGGGAAGAGCCATGGCGAACGTGAAACTACGCGTAACGGGAATGACCTGCGGCCACTGTCAGGCCAAGGTCGAGAAAGCCTTGAAGGGCGTGAGGGGCGTCTACTCGGCGGTGATCGATTTGCCGAACGGGGAAGCCGAAGTGGACTTCAACGACGATGCCGTGACGACCGAACAGCTCGTCGGCGCCGTCGGGAAAGCGGGCTACGGAGCGAAGGTGGTCGGCTAGTACGCGCCGCGCATCACGTGCGCGGGCTCGACGAGCTTGTGCACTTCCGCCAGGAATCGCTTGGCGAGCTTGTCGAGCTCCGATTCACCAACCTGATCGGTGCCGACCTCGACGAAGGTGTAATGCCCACCCTCAGGGCGCGCCGTGATCGTAATGCGGCCGAGTGTGCCCTGATAAGCGCGACGGCGCGGCGTTTCCTCCGCCGGCGCGAGCCGGCCGCCGAAGAAGCTCTTCGCGACGTCGAGGACCGCGTCGGGGCTCGCGCTAGTTCTGTGGAAGTATCGCATGAGTCGCCAATCCTGAAGGTTTGAATCCCCGTAACAGCAGACTGTTCAGCACCACCGAGAGACTCGACCACGCCATCGCCGCGCTCGCGAGCACCGGCGACAGCAGCCAGCCGGTCACAGGATACAACACCCCGGCCGCGACCGGAATCAGCACGATGTTGTAGCCGAACGCCCAGATCAGATTCCAGCGAATCGTCCGCATGGTCCGTCGTGCCAATTCGATCGCCGCGTAGACCGCGCGCAGGTCGCCGCGGATCAACGTGACGTCGGACGCTTCCATCGCGATGTCCGTGCCCGTGCCGATCGCAATCCCGACATCCGCCTGCGCGAGTGCCGGGGCGTCGTTGATGCCGTCGCCCACCATGACGATGCCCCCGCCCTGGCGCTGCTGCTTCTTCACCAGGTCGGCTTTTTGCGAGGGCAGCACTTCCGCGATGACGTCGTCGATGCCGACTTCGCTCGCCACGGCTCGCGCGCCCTTCTTCGAGTCGCCGGAGACCATGATCACGCCGATGCCGCGCTTCTTGAGCAGCTCGATCGCGGTCTTGGACGTCGGTTTGATGGGATCGGAGATCGCGATCACGGCGTAGACGGTGTTGTTGACGACGCAAATCACCGGGGAGCGCCCTTGCGCGGCGAGGCGGTCGGCATCGCCGCCCAACGAGCCGAGCTCGAGACTGCGCTCGCGGGCGTGCCGGAGCGAGATGACTTCGATGATCCGGCGGTCCACCGTGCCGCGAACGCCTCGGCCTTCCATCGCCGCAAACTTCTCGACCGCCAGCAGCGACACCTGCTTGTCTTGCGCCGCCCGCAGAATCGCGGCGGCGAGCGGATGCTCGGACCGCTGCTCCACCGACGCGGCCCATTTGAGCACGTCGGCCGGACTGATCGGCGTGCCGTCGGGCTTCTTGGCGGTGACGATGTGCGTGACGGTCGGCTTCCCCTCCGTGATCGTTCCCGTCTTGTCGAGCAACACGGTCTTCACGGTGGCGAGGCGTTGCAGCGCTTCGCCGCTCCGGATCAGAATGCCGTACTCCGCCGCCTTGCCGGTGCCGACCAGGATGGCCGTGGGGGTGGCAAGCCCGAGCGCGCAGGGACAGGCGATGATGAGCACCGTGACGAACGCGACGATCGCGAAGACGAGTGCCCGGGCTTCGGGCTCGGGCCCCAGGTCGAACCATCCCACGAAGGCCGCCAGCGCGATCGCGATGACGATCGGCACGAAGACGCCCGCCACGCGGTCGGCGACCTTTTGGATCGGCGCCTTCGTGGACTGCGCATCTTCGACGAGCTGGACGATCTGACCGAGCGCCGTCTCTTTCCCGACGCGCGTCGCGCGGAACGTGATGCTGCCGGTCGTGTTGATCGTGCCGCCGATGACCTCGTCGCCGGGCTTCTTGCCGACCGGTATCGGCTCACCGGTGAGCATGGACTCGTTGACCGCCGACGCCCCCTCAGTAACGAGGCCGTCGACCGGCACCTTCTCGCCGGGCTTCACGATCACGAGGTCGCCGACGGCGACCGCTTCGACCGCGATCTCCGTCTCCTTGCCGTCGCGCAGGATATGCGCCGTCTTCGCTCGCAGCGTGGCGAGTCGCCGAATCGCTTCGGACGTGCGGCCCTTGGCGCGCGCCTCGAGCAGGCGACCGAGCAGCACGAGCGCGATGATGGCGGCGACGGCCTCATAGTAGACGTCGGCCGGTAACCCGGCGCGCAGGAACAGACCCGGCGCCGCGGTCGCGACGAGCGAGTACAGATAGGCCGCGGCCGTGCCGACGCCGATGAGCGTGTTCATGTCCGCGGTGCGATGGCGGATGCCGCTCCACGTGCCTTTGTAGAACTGCTGACCCGACCAGACCACGACCGGCAGCGTGATGATCGCCAACCCCCATTTCACCCAGTCCAGGTCGATCGACCACGCCTGCCCCGCGATCCAGTCGCGCAGCGCGATCGCGAGCGGCATCAGAGCGCGGCCCAACAGATCCACCTGTTTCATCGTGCCGTTCTCGCCCATCGGACGATCGGCCATGAGCACCATGGCGCCGAGCATCGCGATCACGGCAACGACCGCGGCGGCGACGAACTTCCACGTGAGCGTCCGGATTTCCCGCGAGCGAGCGATCCGCTCGCGCTCGAGCGGATCCTCCGCCGCGATCGGCGCGGCGACCTCGAATCCGGCGGCGCTCACCGCCTGCTCGAGGTCGTCGGCGCTCACGACGCCGGGGATGTAGTCGACGGTGGCCGTCTCGGTCGCCTGGTTGGCCACGGCGCGGATCACGCCGTTCACCAGCGACAGCGATTTCTCGAGCGGGGCAACGCTGGGCGCGTAGTGCAGGTCGACGATGCCGAACGTGACGCTCGCCTTGCCGCAGTTATAGCCCGCTTCGCGCACGGTCCTGATGAGCTGCGCGACGTTGGTCTGCGCGCTGTCGTACTCGATCGCCGCCTTGTTGGTGGCGAAGTTGACGCCGGCGGAGGCCACGCCGCTCGCGCCCGCCAGCGCTTCCTGCACCGTCGCGGCGCAGCTCGCGCAGGTCATCCCCTCGATCGGCAGAATGATGCGGGCTTTACTCATGGTGGCCGCCGTGGAATTTGTGCGGCGACGACGCGGCCCGGCGCTCGCCCGGCGGCTCCACGACCAGCAATCCCTTCAGCATGTTCATGCCGCAGCGGAACGGGTACTCGCCGGGCTCGTCGGGCGTGAATTCGATCGCGGTCGTTTGAAACGGTGGGAGCTGTTGATCGACGCCGAAGCGCTCGAAGATGACGCGCTCGGAGCAGTCGGCCGTCTCGTCGCGGTAGAACTGCAGGCGCACCGGCTTGCCGGCCTGCACGACGATCGTGTCGGGTGTGTAGCCGCCCTTCACCACCACGCGGACTTCCTGCACGCCGGCGGCCCCGGCCAGCGCCGCCACCGCCCGGCCGCGCGCGACCAGGAAGTACCACAGCACCCAGACGATAGCGACGGCGCCGGCGGCCGTGACGATGATCTGGGTGGTGGTCATGAAATCCTCGTTAGCGTGAAGCTCCCGCCGGGGCTTTCACCGCGTGCTCGATGCGCATCGCGTAGAACGAGCGCCACACGAACGCGAGCGCGATGACGAGAAACGCGCCGGCCAGAATCAGGCTCAGCCGCGACCCGCGCTCTGCCGTCAGGGAGACCGCCAGCTCGACCGCAAGCAGGCCGAACAGCGTCGTGAACTTGATGATCGGGTTCATGGCGACCGACGACGTGTCCTTGAACGGATCGCCGACCGTGTCGCCGACGACGGTCGCGTCGTGCAGCGGCGTGCCTTTCTGCTTGAGCTCCGTCTCCACGATTTTCTTCGCGTTGTCCCAGGCGCCGCCGGCGTTCGCCATGAAGATCGCCTGGTACAGGCCGAACAGCGCGATCGAGATCAGGTAGCCGATGAAGAAGTACGGCTCGAAGAACGCAAAGGCGAGCGTCGCGAAAAAGACCGTCAGAAAGATGTTGAACATCCCGCGCTGCGCGTACTGCGTGCAAATCGCCACCACCTTCTTGCTGTCCGAGACCGACGCCTTGGTCGTGCCTTCGAGGCGAATGTTCGCCTTGATGAACTCGACGGCGCGATAGGCGCCCGTCGTCACCGCCTGCGTCGAGGCGCCGGTGAACCAGTAAATGACGGCGCCGCCCGTAATCAGGCCGAGCAGGAACGGCGGATGCAGAATCGACAGGTTCGAGAGCAGCTGCGGGTCGAGCCCGTGGGTCAGCGCGACAATGATGGAGAAAATCATGGTCGTCGCGCCGACCACCGCGGTACCGATGAGCACCGGCTTCGCGGTCGCCTTGAACGTGTTCCCCGCCCCGTCGTTCTCCTCGAGGTTCTCCTTGGCGCGCGCGAAGTCCGGCGCAAACCCGAAATCCTTCTGGATCTCGGCGCGCACGTTGGGCACCTGCTCGATCAGCGACAGCTCGTAGACCGACTGCGCGTTGTCGGTGACCGGCCCGTACGAATCGACCGCGATCGTCACGGGTCCCATGCCGAGGAATCCGAACGCGACGAGACCGAAGGCGAAGACGGCCGGCGCCAGCATCAAGCCGGACAGGCCGGTCGTGCTGACGCCGTAGGCGATCGCCATCAGCGTCATCATCGTCATCCCCAACCAGAACGCACTGAAGTTCCCGGCGACGAAGCCCGAGAGGATGTTGAGCGAGGCGCCGCCTTCACGCGACGACGTCACGACCTCGCGCACGTGCCGCGAGCCCACCGACGTGAAGACCTTCACGAACTCCGGGATGATCGCGCCGGCGAGCGTGCCGCAAGTGATCACGAGCGACAGCTTCCACCACAGCGTCGGATCGCCGCCGACGTCGGGAATCACCAGCTTCGACACGACGAACGTCAGCGCGACGGAGACGAGCGACGTCAGCCACACGAGCGTCGTCAGCGGCGTCTCGTAGTTCATGTGGTCCGCCGTCCGATACTTCGCCTTTACGATCGCCGCGTTCAGGAAGTACGAGCCGGCCGACGAGATGATCATGACGACGCGCATCACGAAGATCCACACGAGCAGCTGGACCTTCACGAGCGGATCGTGCACCGCGAGAAGAATGAAAGAGATCAGCGCGACGCCCGTCACGCCGTACGTCTCGAACCCGTCGGCACTCGGCCCCACGGAGTCGCCGGCGTTATCGCCCGTGCAGTCGGCGATGACGCCGGGGTTGCGCGCGTCGTCTTCCTTGATCTTGAACACGATCTTCATCAGGTCGGCGCCGATGTCGGCGATCTTCGTGAAAATGCCGCCCGCCACGCGCAGCGCCGCCGCGCCGAGCGACTCGCCGATCGCGAAGCCGATGAAGCACGGCCCGGCGTAGTCGCCGGGGATGAAGAGCAGGATGACGAGCATCAGCACCAGCTCGACCGAGATCAACAGCATCCCGATGCTCATCCCGGCCTTGAGCGGAATCGCGTGATTGGGATAGGGCTTGCCCGTCAGGCTGGCGAACGCGGTCCGCGAATTGGCGAATGTGTTGACGCGAATCCCGAACCACGCGACGCCGTAGCTGCCCGCGATCCCGATCAGACTGAACGCCAGGATGATGATGACTTTGCTGGCGGGGAAGCCGTGCGTGATCGCGCCGGCGGCGGTGGTCGTCTCGGCCAGCGTGCCGAAGTAGATGGCGACGATCGCGCCGATGAACAGCCACAGAATAAGAAGGAAGCGGCCCTGGGTGAGCAGATAGGTCTTGCAGGTCTCGTAGATGAGCTCGGAGATCTCCCGCATCGCGCGGTGGACGGGGAGGTTTTTGAGCTGCGTGTACGTCAGGAGCCCGAAGAGCAGGCCGAGCGCGCAAACCAGGAGGCCCCAGAGTAGGAGGCCGCGGCCGCCGATGCCGCCCAGGAATGTCGCCTGATTGAGGTCCGGCAGGACCAGCGCGGCTTCGCCGCCGCCGGCGTGTTGAGGAGCTGGGCTGGCCGGGTTCTGGAGGAACGCCAGCAACGGCATCACACTCATCATGCGCAACGGTCTCCTGGGGTCATGCGAAACATGTGGGACGCGCGATCACGCGGTTATTGGCCGGGAGAAGCTAATAGGGTGGTCCGCCGTCGCAAAGGCGTGCGTAACGACTGCCCAAAGGCCACGGAATATTGGCGCCCGTACCGTGCAAGGGCTATCGTCGTGCGCATATCTCGACGCGTTGCGGAGGAATGCTGCAATGACCACACGTCTGGCGCTCATCTGCTTGCTTGCGGCGACGCCTCTCGCCGCGCAACAAGCCTTCGGCGACTACGTCTTCACGCCGCCCGCCGGATGGACCAGCCAGCCCGCCGGCAACGGACTCTGGGTCGCCTCACCACCGTTCGAGAACGGCGAGCGCTGCACGATCGGCCTGTGGCCCATGGCGCACGCCAGCGGCAACCTGTTCGCCGACGCGCAACAGGCGTTCGTGCAGGTGTTTCAGGGATTCGCGCCCCGGCCGGAGGATCCCCTCAACAAGACGATTCTCGTGCGCGGCGTGGCGCCGCAGGGATGGGAATACGCCATCATCCGGCGCGGCATCGTGTGGCCCGCCAATCCGGACGCGCTGCTCGGCGGGATGATCATGGTGGCAAAACTGGGAGATCGCGTCGCCATCGTTTCCTTCCTGTCGAAGGATCACGACCTCAGCGCCTGCTACCTCTACGGCTACGCATTCGATCCCGAGGTGTGGCCGCGCTTCTTTGCCAGCCTGCAGTTCCGCAACTGGACCGGGCCGTCCGCGAACGCACTCGGCCAGCAGCTTCAAGGCAGTTGGGAGTCGTTCGGCACGAGTACGGGAGGTGGCGCCGCACTGCAGTACGCGTTTACGCCCGCCGGTCGCTATGCGTTCTTCGGCGTTGGCCAGCGGTACATGGCGTTATCGCGGTTCGAGGCGGCCGTCTGGACCAGCACGACGTTCGGCGACGGCGGCTATACGCTCCGCGCCGGCCAGCTGACGCTGCACCCCGATCACGGCAACCTGGATGTGTTCTTCGTTCGGCTCGAGCAGGTCAGCGAGGACCTCGGCAAAACCTGGACGGAGAAGCTCTTCATGATGCAACCGACTGGGACCCCGACACTCGACGGATCGGTCACGCGGGACAACGAGGTCGCGTTCGAGCGTCGCAACCCCTAAGCGGGATTACTTCTCGGCGTACTCGTAGTACTCGACGCCGAGGTGCGTGATCTGCTCCTCGCCCATCATCCAGCGCAGCGTGTTCTTGAACTTGGTCTGCTGAATGAAGAGATCATTCTCGGCGTACAGGCCCGGCGCGGTGTGCGGGCTCTTGAAGTAGAACGACAGCCACTCCTGGATCCCGGACAGCCCCGCCCGCCCGGCCAAGTCGAAGAACAGCGCGAGATCGAGCACGAGGGGGGCGGCGAGGATCGAGTCGCGGCACAGGAAATCGACCTTGATCTGCATCGGATAGCCGAGCCATCCGAAGATGTCGATGTTGTCCCACCCTTCCTTGTTGTCGCCGCGGGGCGGGTAGTAGTTGATCCGGACCTTGTGGTAGACCTTGCCGTACAGTTCGGGATACAGCTCCGGCTGCAGGATCTGCTCGAGCAGGCCGAGCTTCGACTCTTCTTTCGTCTTGAAAGACTCGGGGTCGTCGAGCACTTCGCCGTCGCGATTACCGAGGATGTTCGTCGAGTACCATCCCGACAGGCCCAGCATGCGGGCCTTGAACGCCGGCGCGAGCACGCTCTTCATCATCGTCTGGCCCGTCTTGAAGTCCTTGCCCCCGATCGGCACGCGGCGCTCTTCCGCCAGGCGCTCCATCACGGGCAGATCGACGGTGAGGTTCGGGGCGCCGTTCGCGAACGGCACGTTCTCCATCAACGCGGCGTAGGCGTACAGCATCGACGGCGCGATCGACTGATCGTTCTGCTCCATCGCCTTCTCGAACGCGGCCAACGTCTGATGCGCGGGTCCCGGCGTCAGAAACACTTCGGTCGATGCACACCACACGATGACCAGACGATCGACCTTGGCGCTCTGCTTGAAGTTCCGCATGTCCTCGCGCAGCTGCTCGGCGAGCTCCCGCTTGTTCTTGCCGCGCTTGACGTTCGTCCCCTGCAGCCGCTTCACGTAGTACTGGTCGAAGACGGCCGGCATCGGCTTGATGTTCTGCAGGAAATCCTTGATCGGCTCGAGGTGGTCGTGCCGGTCGAGCACGCCCGCTTTCACGGCCGCGGTGTACGCGTCATCAGGAATCGGATCCCACGCGGTGAAGACGAGGTCGTTGAGATCGGCGAGCGGCACGAACTCTTTGATTTTCGGGGCCCGCTTTTCGGTGCGCTTGCCGAGCCGGATCGTCGCCATCTGGCTGAGTGAGCCGATCGGCAGCGCGCGGCCGCGCCGCACGTTCTCGACGCCCGCAATGAACGTCGTGGAGACGGCGCCGAGCCCGACCAGCATGACGCCCAGTTTTCCCGTCGCCGGCGCGATATCCCGCGGCTCGGTGCCGCCCGTCGCAACTGCTGTTTGCTGCCGTGCCATCACGATCCTTTGCGGCGAATCGCCGCCACTCCAGGCAACGTCTCACGTTTGGGAACCGGTGAGGGTGGTGGAGCGCCGCGCGCGACGCGCGCGACGTGCACGACCCGCTGGATCACCGTGATCGCGGAGACGATCGCGAGCACGGTCACGATCCAAAATAGCACGACGCCCCGGCTTCCCGGCCCGTCACCCAACGCCATCGCCGGGAGACCGAGCAGCAGGATGCGTTCGGCGCGCGCGGCAATGCCGACCTTGTTCTCGACGCCGAGCGCTTCGGCGCGCGCGCGCGTGTACGAGACGAGGAACGACGCCACCAGCGCGACCAGGCACGCCGCCACCGCGCGCGGCTTCATGTCGCCGGCGAGCGGACCGCTCAGAAAATAGAAGAGCAGGCCGGTGAACACGGCGCCTTCCCCGACGCGGTCCAGCGTCGAGTCGTAGAACGCGCCGAACGTCGTCATCTTGCCGCCCTGGCGCGCCACCTGGCCGTCCAGGATGTCGAACACGCCGCTGAACAGCAGCAGGAAGCCCCCCAGCCGGATTGTGCCGAACCCGAAGGCGACTCCGGACCCGATCACGAGCAACGTACCCAACGTCGTGATCGTGTTGGGATGTACGCCTCCCCGGATCAAGGCGCGCGCGATCGGACCCGTCAGCTTGACGAAGCCGTCCTTCACACGCTGGGGAATGACATTCATGCCGGGGAGAAGCTAATCGCCCGCGGCAACGGCGGTAGGGTTAGGCGCGCTTGTCGCGATCGGTGAGCGCGTTTCGCTCCCGGGCCTGGGCCAACATCCGCTCGGCGAAATCCATGCGCTCCTGCATCTCGACCAGTTGCCGCTGCGCGTCCTCCAGCGCCGCGGCGTGATCGTCCAATTGCTGCTGGACGTCGGCAAGCTCACCGCCTTGCAAGACCTGAGGCCTGCGCCACGCGACGAACCCGAACAGGAACGCGAGCGACGCATGCGCCATGGCGTGCAGGAATTCGCCGCTGGCCAGTGCGAACCCCGCGCCCGCGACGTTGAGGGCGCTCAGCACGCCCGCGATCCGGCGCCAGCGGGACGTGGTCATACGCGCTCCGCGACGCCCTTGATCAAGAGCCACGGCGCGAGGCATGCGCTCGGCTGGCGAGTCATCGATGCTCCGGCTGAAGGGTACTGGCCCTACGTCGGCCGATGTTGCGGGATTCAACAATGCAACCAAACTTGCTGCATGAAGACTGAGGGCGTCAGCCGCCGGGTGCCGGGACTCTAGTTGCTCGCCGCCAGGATCGCGCTGAGTCTCGTCGCGGCGCTGCTCTCACAGGGGAAGCCGCCGCGCGTCCTCGTCTGGGGCGGTGATGCCGAGGGCGGCGCGCCGTTCGTCGAAGCCGATCCGGCCGATCCGTCGCAGGTCCGCGGGTTCGACGTCGACGTCGCGGCGCGGATCGCGCGCGGAATCGGGGATCGTGCCGCGCGCTTCGTGCAGGTGCAGTGGTCGAACATCGACCAATCCGTCGAGCGCGGCGACTTCGACATCGGCATGTCGGGGGTGGAAGACACGCCGGCCCGCCGCGCGCAGCACGCCGTCACCATCCCCTACTTCGAGTTTCGGGAAGTGCTCGCAGTGCGCGCGCAGGACACGAGCCGGGTCCACGCGCTCGCCGACCTCCGCGGCCGTCGTGTCGCGACGCTCGGCGCGACGATTGCGTACGATCTGCTCGAGCGCGCGCGCGATTCGGTGGGCGTGATCCCCATCTCCTACGACGACGACGTGCATCCGTACGCCGATCTCGTCTCCGGGCGCGTCGACGCCGTGCTGCTCGACCATATCATCGCCCAGCGCGCGCTGCGGCGCGCGGGCGGCACGGCGTTCGTCATCGTGACGACACCGGTCGCCATCGGCCACTACGTCGGTGTGCTGGCGCGCGCCAATGCCGCCCTGCGGGATTCGATCGATCAGGCGCTGCGGGAGGCGATGCGCGACGGCAGCCTCGAGCAGATCTTCCGACGCTGGAACGTCTGGGACGATGGTGAGGGCGCGTTCTTCGAGCGCGTGCTGCGGGGCGGACAGGGCACGGCCGCCGCTGCCACGGGTCCACACGGCGTAGCGCAGGTGATCGCCTACCTGCCCTCACTCGCGCGCGCGGCCGCGGTCACTCTCCTCGCCTCGGCCCTGTCCATGCTGCTGGCCGTCGTCGTCGGGCTCGCGCTGGCGTCGGCACGTGTCTACGGGCGGTCAGCGATTCGCGCGCTCGCCACCCTGTACGTCGAAGTCGTGCGCGGCACGCCGCTGCTGCTGCAGCTCTTCGTCATCTATTACGGTCTCGCCGGCGTGGTGCGGCTGCCGGCATTCCTCGCCGCCATCCTCGCGCTCGGGCTCAACTACGCGGCGTATGAGGCCGAGATCTATCGCGGCGCGTTGGAGGCGGTGGCGCGCGTCCAGCTCGAGGCCGCGCGAACGCTCGGCCTCTCGGAGCTGCAGATTCTGCGGCTGGTGCGCGGGCCGCAGGCGCTGCGCTACGCCCTGGCGCCGATGACGAACGACTTCGTCGCCCTGCTGAAAGACTCGGCGCTCGTGTCGGTGATCACGGTCGTCGAGCTCACGAAACAAACCGCGATCTACGCGACCAACATCGGCAGCTGGGTCGTCCCCGGCGCGCTGTGCGCGCTCGTGTACCTCGCGATGTCGCTGCCGCTCGCACGCCTGGCCCGGCGGTTGGAGCGTCGCTGGAGCGCGAGCAGCTCGAGCGGCAGCGCATGAGCGCCCTGCTGGCGATGGAGGGTGTGCGCGTGCGCTACGGCGCGCGCGACGTGTTGCGGGGCCTCTCGCTCGAGGTCGCGCGCGGCGAGCTGGTGGCGTTGATGGGTCCGTCCGGTGTGGGCAAGAGCACCGCGCTGCGGGTGATCGCGGCACTGCAGCCCTTCGACGAGGGAGACATCGTCGTCGATGGATTCGCGCTGCATCCGGGGCGCGTTCCACCCGAGTCGCGGCTGGTTCCGTTGCGCCGGCGCGTCGGGCTCGTGTTCCAGGCGCACGCGCTGTTCGAGCACCTCACGGCACTCGACAACGTGACGCTCGCGCCGCGGGTCGTGCTGCGGAAATCGCGGGCAGAGGCGGAAACCGTGGCGAATCAGCTCCTGACGGCGCTCGACGTAGGCGCGCGCGCGCAAGCCTGGCCGCGCGAGCTGTCCGGCGGAGAAGCCCAACGCGTGGCGATCGCGCGCGCGCTCGCCGTCGATCCGCCACTCCTGCTCATGGATGAGCCGACCGCTGCGCTCGATCCCGCGCGCCGCGGCGCTCTGGGCACGACGCTCCGGCATTTGCGCGAGCAGGGCCGCGGGCTGCTCGTCGCCACACACGACGCCGAATTCGCGAGGGCTTACGCGGATCGCGTCGTCACATTGAGCTGATCGGCTACGCGGCGGCGCGCCGCGGCCGCGCGGGCCGGGCCCGACCCTTCTTCTTCTGCACGCGGTTGACGATCGCCAGATATTCCGTCGCCGCCTTCAACGCGCGGCGCTTGCCGCCGTACGTGAAATCGCCGAAGAACTTCCGGTGGCGCGGCGCCGACGTCCCGTCGGTCCGCGTGTAAAACCCCGATCGGACGAACCAGCCGTGCGTGCGCGTGGACGGCTGATCGATCCGGCTGATGCCGGGCCGCCGGCCGCGACGAACCTGCTTCCGCTTTTTCAAGGGCGCTCCTAATAAATGAGATACGGCGTTCGAGCCTCGCGAAAGCGGGCGAGATCACCTTCCCATCCTTCCCAGATCTCGCGCGCCTCCCGTCCTGATTCTACCGCCTGCCGCAAGCCCGGCCCAGCGGCCAAACGATCGAAACTCTGGGGACGGAACTGAAAGTCCGCGGGATGCACGGCTCGCAGTGCCACGAGGAGCGCCACCGCCAGGCGTGTCGGGTCGGCCGCCGCGCGATCCCGCACGTGCAGCTGAATGCCTGCCAGTTGAATCCCGCCGTATTTGCCGTCTGTCGGCCCGAGCGGCGTGAAGACCGTGGCGCGCACGTCGATGCCGCGGAGCGCCGCGGTATCGAGCCGGGCGATCACGCGCGACGGATCGAGCCAGGGCGCTCCGAGAACCTGGAACGCCGTGGCCGTCCCCCGCCCCACCGAGAGATTCGTCCCCTCGAACAGGCAGAGGCCGGGATAGAGGAGCGCACTCTCCAGGTCGGGCATGTTCGGCGAGGGCCGCACCCATGGCAACCCCGTCTCGTCGAACAGCATCGAACGCCGCCACCCCGCGGCCGGCACGACCGTCAGATTCGCGCCGAGGCCCATGACGTCGTTCGCCATGCGCGCCATTTCGCCGAGCGTCATGCCGTGACGCATCGCGACCGGAAGGAATCCTACGAATGCAGAGTCGGGATCGCCGACGCTGCCGCGGACATTTCCCTGCACCAGCGCGCCGCCCACGGGATCGGGCCGGTCCAGGATGATGACGCGCTTGCCGGCGCGCGCGGCGTCCCGCATGAGCTGCACGGTGGTGGCGATGTAGGTGTAGTAGCGCGCGCCGATGTCCTGGAGATCCACGACAATGACGTCGACCGAGTCGAGTGCCGCACGCGCCGCGTTACGCGATCCACCGTAGAGGCTGTAGATTGGGAGACCGGTCGCCGAATCGTGGCTATCGGGCAGGCCGGGCCGATCTTCGCGACCCTGAAACCCGTGTTCCGGACTGAAGAGAATCGTGAGGCGTGCGCCAGGAACCGTGCGCAGGACGTCGACGTCCCGCCGGCCGGACCGATCGACGCCGGTGTGATTCGAGAGCAGACCGATACGCTGTCCCGCGATCAGATGGACCGAGTCCTTCAGCAACACAGCGATGCCGGGTCGGACCTGAGCGGCGGCAAGAGACGAAGCGCGTGTTCCCCCCCCGGCGGAACACCCGATTCCCAACGCGATCCAAAAGAGACGATGCGCGCGCATAAGCTCCTGTTGCTCACGATGCTGGCGGGGTGCGGTGGACGCGCGGTGACCAATCCGCCGCGCCCGCCCGAACCCGTCGCCGTCGATGCCGTGCTTGGCAAGCTCACGCCACGCGAGAAAATCGGGCAGCTCGTCGTGCCGTGGCTTGGTGGAAACTATCAGGCCCTCGACGATTCCGCCTTCCAGATCGCGACGCGCTGGGTCGATTCTCTCGAGGTCGGCGGCATCATCATCTCGGTCGGATCGCCCTACGACATTGCCGCAAAGCTCAATACGCTGCAGCGCCGCTCGAAACTCCCGCTGCTCGTCTCCGCGGACCTGGAGTGGGGCGCGGCGATGCGGGTCGTGGGCGCGACCGCGTTTCCGTACATCATGGCGGCGGGCGCGACCGGCGATGAACGAGACGCCTACACGATCGGACGGGTCGCGGCGCTCGAGGGCCGGGCCGTCGGTATCCACGTCAACTTCGCGCCCGACGCGGACGTCAACAACAACCCGCTGAACCCGATCATCAATACCCGCTCGTTCGGGGAAGACCCGCACGCCGTCGCCCGGCTCGTGCGCGCGTACGTGCGCGGGCTCCAGGACAACGGCATGCTGGCCACGCTGAAGCACTTCCCCGGCCACGGCGACACCGACGCCGATTCGCATATCGGCCTGCCCTCGATCAACGCGAACTACGCGCGCCTCGACTCCGTGGAGCTCGTGCCGTTCCGCGCGGGGATCGACGCCGGTGCGCAAGTCGTGATGAGCGCGCACATCGCGTTCCCGGTGTTCACCGGAGAGACGCCGGCGACGCTCTCGCCCGCAATGCTGACGGGCGTGCTGCGCGACTCGCTCAAGTTCAAAGGACTCGTCGTCACCGACGCGTTACAGATGGGCGCGATCGTCGCGAAGTACGGCGCGGGAGAGGCGGCAGTCCGCGCGTTCGAAGCGGGATCCGACCTTCTGCTGATGCCCGCTGACCCCGACTCGGCCATCGCCTCCATGATGACGGCGCTCCAGACCGGCCGCATCACCGCGGCGCGGCTCGACGCTTCGGTCCGCCGCGTCCTCGAGATCAAGCGCAACCTGGGATTGTTCACACAACGCACGGTGCCGCTCGACTCGATCGCGCGCATCGTCGGCTCCAAGCCATACCAGGATGCCGCGGACGATATCGCGCAGCGCTCGGTCACGCTCGTGCGCGACACGACCGGTATCGTGGCGCGCATGCGCGCCGCCCGCAGCCGCATGGCCATCATCGCCTATGGCGACGAGCTGAACAGCTACGTGGGCCAGCGCATGCTCGAGCTGATGCGCGCCGGCGGCGACACGGTGAGCTTTTTCCGCCTCTGGCCCATGTCCGGGCAGGCTTCGTACGACTCGGCGCGGGTCGTGATCGGGCGGGCGCCCGCGGTGGTCTTCGCGATGAACGTGCGGCCCATCGCCGCCAGGGGCGCCATCGCGCTGCCCGATTCGCTCGCCCGGTTGATCGCCAACACCGATTCCGTCAAACCGACCGTCCTCGTCTCGCTTGGCAGCCCGTATCTCCTGAACCAGACGCCCACTGTGAAGTCGTATCTGATCGCCTGGAGCGGCGTCCGGCCCGCCGAGCGTGCCGCGGCTCGCGCGCTGCTCGGCTGGTCGCCGGTGCGCGGCAAGCTGCCGATCCGCATTCCGCCGGCCTACCAAATCGGCCAGGGCCTGGTGCTTCCGGACTCGACGCTTCCGCCCGTCAAACCGCCGGCCCGCGTCATCATCCCGTGAAACAGGGCGGCAACAGGCGGCACGGGGCGGCAACGGTGGTGACGATACTCGGTTTGACGACCGCTTGTGCTCACCCGCGACCCGCTCCGCCGATCACCACGCAGCAACAGTCGTACGGACGGTTCGAGCCCGCCGTGGCGTATCTGCGGTCGCAGGTCGACAGCGCGTTTCCGGGCGGAGTGATCGCGGTGGGCTATCACGACAGTCTCGTGCTGCTCGCCGCGGTCGGGCACTACAGCTTCAACGATGCGCGGCCGGTGACGACGGAGACGATTTACGATCTCGCCTCACTCACCAAAGTCATCGCGCTCACGACCGAATGCATGCTCCTCGTCGACCGCGGCAAGCTCGATCTCGACGCCCCGGTGCAGCGCTATCTCCCCGAATTTCGCGGCCCGCTGAAAGACCAGGTCACGATCAAGAACCTGCTCACGCATTCGGCGGGCCTCGCGGCCGACCTGCCGCTCTTCGATTCGACGCGGACGCGCGCGGCGGCGCTTCAGATGGTGGACACGTCGCCGCTCCTGGCGCCTCCCGGGGCGAAGTTCGTGTACTCCGACTTGAGCGCGATCGTGCTGATGCAGGTCGTAGAACGCATCACCGGCCGGCCATTCGATCAGGTGCTGGCCGACAGCGTGTTCGGCCCGCTCGGCATGACGTCCACGCGCTTCGTGCCGCCGGCGAGCTGGCGCGACCGGATCGCGCCGACCGAGGTGGACACGTTCTTCCGCCATCGCTTGTTGATCGGCGAGGTGCACGACGAAAGCGCCGCGCGATTGGGCGGCGTGTCTGGAAACGCGGGGCTGTTCTCGAACGCGCCGGACCTGGCGAGGTTTGCGCAGTGGCTCCTCGCCGCGCGCGCCGGCCGGTTGCCGACCTCCGCCGCCCTTCGCCCTCCTTCGCCATCCTTCGTGCAGGAATTCACCCGCCGCCAGGACATTCCGCCTGGATCGTCACGCGCGCTCGGCTGGGACACGCCGTCGGATCTCTCGAGTGCCGGAACAAAAATGGGACCGAACGCCTTTGGACACACCGGCTATACCGGCACGTCCATCTGGTTCGATCCCGATCGCGGCGTCTTCATCATCCTGCTCACCAACCGCGTGAATCCCACGCGGGCCAACGTCAGGATCCTCGGCGTCCGGCGCCGCGTCGCCGATTTGGTCAACGACGCGCTGGCGCTGCCGACTACTCCACCACAGTAGCCCAGCCGCGCCGCGAGAGATCCAGGTAGATCACCAGCCCGCCGACTGCGCCGATCGCGAGCAGCAAGAGGCCGGTGCCGGTCGAACCCAACAGCAGCTTCCCAACGCCGAACAACGCGCCATAGACGAGCGTGCAGCCGGCGATCCAGTCGAGCAGGTTCGACAGCCCGCCGCTCGAGGCTTTGACGTCCGGTGCCAGCGCCGCCACCGGCGCCCAGCCGGTCCGCGATGGCCGCGTGCGCCGATAGAACGCGATCAACGTTTCCTGCGGCTCCGGCTTCGTGAGATACGTGACCGCCAGCCAGACGATCGTGGTGATGGTGACGGTCGTGATCATGACGAGCGCAAACTGCTTCGGCTGGTCCGTGTTGTATCCGAACACGACCTGCAGCGCGACCGAGACGACTGCCGCGGAAATCATGGCTGCGACTTCGCTCCAGGCGTTGATCCGCCACCAGTACCAGCGCAGCAGCAAGACGCCGCCCGTGCCGGCACCGGTCACAATGAGCACTTTCCACGCGCCACCGATGGAATCCATCTGGGTCGTGACCAGCGCGGAAATGAGGGTCAGGAGCACGGTGGCCACCTGCGATGCCCGCACGTAATACGCGTCCGACTTGTCTCGCTTGATGAAGCGCCGCCAGAAGTCGTTGATGAGGTAGCTCGCGCCCCAATTCAGCTGCGTGGCGATGGTCGACATGTAGGCCGCGGCGAACGCCGCGATCATCAGCCCGCGCAACCAGGCGGGGAGGTAGTCGATCATGACGACGATGTATCCGGTCTCCTTGTCCTGCAGATTCGGATACAGGACGATGGACACCAGCGCGACGAGGATCCACGGCCACGGGCGGACCGCATAATGGGCGATGTTGAACCACAGCGTGGCCAACATCGAGTGCCGCTCGTCTTTCGCGCTGAACATGCGCTGCGCCACGTAGCCGCCACCGCCCGGCTCGGCCCCCGGATACCACGTCGCCCACCAGTTGAGCGAGATGTAGACGAGGAACGTGATCATCGGCATCCACGCCGAGTTCAGATCGGGAATCATGTTGAGCGCTTCGCCGCGGCCGCTCGATATCAGCTTCTGCTTCAACGCGTCGAGCCCACCGACCGCCTTGACGGCGAAGACCGCCAGCGCGATCACCATGCTCATCTTGATCACGAATTGCACGAGATCCGTGACAAGGACGCCCCAGAGACCGGAGAGGGTCGAGATGAACGAGGTCAGCGCGATCAACCCCAGGACGATGAACAGCGCTTCCGTTTTGCCGACCCCGAAGATCAAGCCCAGGATCTTCACCATCGCGAGATTGACCCAGCCGAGGATGATGCAGTTGATGATCACGCCCAGGTAGACGGACCGGAACCCGCGGAGGAACGCCGCCGGTTTCCCGGAATACCGGATCTCGGCGAACTCGATGTCGGTCATGACGCCAGCCCGGCGCCACAGCCGCGCGTAGAAGAACACGGTGAGCATTCCGCTCATCAGGAAGCTCCACCACAGCCAGTTGCCGGCGATGCCGTTGGCGGCGACGAAGCCCGTCACGACGAGCGGCGTGTCGGCGGCGAATGTCGTCGCGACCATCGACGTGCCGGCGAGCCACCACGGCACATTGCGGCCCGACAGGAAGAACTCGCTGACGTTCTTGCCGGCGCGCGCCTTGTAGTAGAAGCCGATCCCGATGTTGAGCGCGAAGTACGCGCCGATGACGATCCAGTCGATGATGGTTAGTCGCATGGGCCACCAATAGGGGGAGCATGTTGGAGTTAGGCAAGCGTCCCGGAACCGTTGACAGGTTTGGATTGACCCTCTAAGTTGCTGCCAGACTGGAGGATATGATGGGGACGACTCAAAAGGCGATTACCCTGACGCTGACCGAGCGCGCGGGTCAAGAGGTCAAGAAATTCCTGGCCGAGGAAAAGGTGGCGCAGGAAACGGCCGGGCTGCGGGTTGCCGTGCTGCCGGGCGGGTGCTCCGGCTTTCGCTACAGCTTGAACATCGAAGCGCAGGCCGCCGCCGATGACATGGTCATCGAGAGTGCAGGCGTCCGGCTGTTCGTGGATGAGTTCAGCGGCCAGTATCTCAACGGCACCGTCATCGACTACAAGAGCAATTTCCAGGAGTCCGGCTTCGCGTTCGAGAATCCGAATGCGTCCGGCGGCTGCGGCTGCGGATCGTCGTTCACGGTCTGAGCGTTGACCGTTCCTGATGCGAACATGAGGGCCCGCGTACCGCGCGGGCCTTTGCTTTTCTGATGCGTCCCCTCGACGTCGTCGTCATCGCGGTCTATTTCGTCGCGGTCGTCATCACCGGTCTCGTGCTGGCCGGTCGGCAGCACGACGCGTCCGATTATTTTCTCGGACATCGGGGCCTGCCGTGGTGGGCGCTGATGCTCTCCGTCGTCGCGACCGAGACGTCCGCGCTCACCGTGATCTCGATCCCCGGCATCGCCGTCCGCGGCAACCTCGCGTGGCTGCAGATCACGTTCGGCTATCTGCTGGGCCGCATCGGCGTCGCCTACCTGCTGTTGCCGGGCTACTTCGACGGCTCGCAAGACACGGCGTACCAGCGGCTCGAGCGCCGCTTCGGCACCGCGGCCCGGCGCACCGCGTCCGGCGTGTTCTTGTTCACGCGCTGCTTGGCCGACGGCGTGCGGATGTTCGCGACGGCAATCACGCTCGCGGTCATCACGCATTGGAGTCTGCCTGCGGGGATCCTGGCGATCGGTGTCGTGACGTTGCTGTACACCTGGGTCGGCGGTCTGCGTGCGGTCGTCTGGACCGACGTGATTCAGCTCGTCGTCTACCTCGTGGGCGGCGTCGCCACGATCATCGTGGCGCTGCACATGGCCGGCGGCGTGGGCGCGTTCGGGCATGCCTGGGACGCCGGCAAGCTCCGCGTGTTCGACTTCCAACCGTCGTTCACCGTGCTCTACACGTTCTGGGGAGGGTTGATCGGCGGCGCGCTGCTCTCGGCGGCGACGCACGGCACCGAGCATCTGTTCGTGCAGCGACTCCTCGCCGCGCGCGGGTTGAAAGATGCGCAACGCGCGCTCATCGGCTCGGGCGTGTTCATCATTCTGCAGATCGGGCTGTTCCTCTTGGTCGGTACGACATTGTGGCTCGCCGGCGCGGACAATCCGGCGCTGCGCGGCGATGCGATCTACCCGACCTTCGTGATCTCCCATCTCCCGCCGGGACTCGCCGGGCTGGTGGTCGCCGGCATTCTCGCGGCCGCGATGAGCAGCCATGCATCCGCCGTGAACTCACTCGCCTCGGCCGCGACCCACGACTTCTACGCGCCGATCACCGGCAAGCGCGATCCCCAGCAGCTGCTGCGCGTGGGACGTTGGCTCACACTCATCTGGACCGCCGTACTGGTCGGCGGCGCCTTGGCCTTCAAGAATCAAAACACCCCCGTCGTTCAATTGGCACTCAGCATTGCGTCCCTCACGTACGGCGCCTTGCTGGGGACGTACATACTCGGCGGTTTCTGGGCGCGCGCGCGACAGATCGATGTCATCATCGCACTGGTCACGAGTATCATCCTGATGTCCCCGGTCGTGCTCGGCGCGGTATTTCCGCCTTTCCCGATTCACTGGCTCCCCGGTCTGGCCTGGCCGTGGTACGTGCCGCTCGGAACGCTCATCACGGTGCTGGTCGGAATGATCTCGTCCCTGTTCGGACAACGAGCCGTGGCAGAATGACCGCAGAATCCGACCGGCCGACCGTGCAGCCATCCGACGCCGTCCTTTTGGGCATCGACGCCGGCGGCTCGCATACCGCCGTCGTCGTCGGCAACAAACAGGGCCGCGTCCTCGCGCGCGCCGAAGGCCCCGGCTCGGCGATGCGGCCCGGCGGCGCCGAGCGATCGGCGGCCGTCATTCTCGACGTCGCGCGCCGTGCCGCCGCGCAGGCCAAGGTGGCGCTTCCCGCCGCCGTGGCTTTCGTCGGTGCCGCCGGCGCGGGTCGCGCGCCGGAGCAAGCGGCATTGGCCGAAGCGATCGCGGCCGCGGGTGTTGCGAGCCGGGTCGAGGTGCGCGGCGACATCGAGATCGCCCTCGCGGCGGCATTCGGAGAGTCCGCCGGCATCATGGTCAATGCCGGTACCGGCTCCATCGCGTACGCGCGCACCGGCGACGGCAAGCTCCACCGCGCCGGTGGCCACGGCTGGCAGCTGGGCGACGAGGGCAGCGGCTACTGGCTGGGGCGGCGCGCCCTGTCGGCGGCGGCGCGCTCGTACGACGGGCTGGAGGAGGCGTCGACCCTGCTCGAGCGGGTGCTCGTCGCGCTGGGGCTGCAAACGTTCGACGATTTGATACGCTGGACCGCGACCGCGACGCCGGCGCAAGTGGCGGCGCTTGCCCCGCATGTGCTGAACGCGGCGCGGGAAGGCGAGGTCGTCGCGCAGCGCATCATCGAGGAGGCAGCGGCTGAGCTGTCGCGCTTGGTGGTCGTGCTGAGCGGCCGTTTTCCCGAGACCGATCGCATCAAGATCGCGACAGCCGGCGGCCTGCTGCGTCCCGGCTCACCGCTGCTCGACGCGTTCCGCGCCCAACTGGCGACCGACGTCCCGCGCGCGCAGCTCGCCGACAGCTCCGTCGACGCGCCGATCGGCGCGTTGCGGCTCGCCGCGCAGCTACTGGGTCGGGGCTGATCCCTGCCGGATGCGGCTGTGCTTGAAGCCGTAGAAGAAATACAGCAACAGCCCGATCGCCAACCAGACCGCGAAGCGCACCCACGTTTCGAGCGGTAGCCCTTTCATCACGTAGCCGCATAGCACGACCGAAGCGATGGTGATCACGGGAAACCAGGGCACGCGGAACGGCCGGTGCCGTTCGGGCTCGGTAAACCGCAGGACAAAGACGCCCGCCGAGACCAGCATGAAGGCGAAGAGCGTGCCGATGTTGGTCAGATTGTAGGTCTCGTTGGCGTCGCCGATCAGCGACCAGACGGCGACGAACACTCCTGTGACGATCGTGGTGATGTACGGAACGCGGCGATTGGTGGAGATGCGGGCGGCCCACGGCGGCAGGAGCCCGTCACGCGCCATCGAAAAGAAGATCCGCGGTTGCCCGTACTGGAACACCAGCAGGACCGCCGACATCGAGACGATCGCGCCCAGTGCAACGATCCAGCCGACCGTCTTGAGGCCCGCGACCTCGAGCGCCTTCGCGAGCGGATCCGCGACGCCCAGATCACCATATGGCACCATCCCGGTGAGCACGGCCCCGATGATCACGTAGATCAGCGTACAGATCGCCAGGCCGCCGAGAATGCCGATCGGCAAGTTGCGTTGCGGGTTCTTCGTTTCTTCGGCGGCCGTCGATATGGCGTCGAAGCCGATGTACGCGAAGAAGACGATCGCGGCTCCCTGATGAATGCCGCGCCAACCGTTCGGCGCAAACGGCGTGTAGTTGGCGGAATTGATGTGGCTCACTCCGGCGATGATGAACAACGCGAGCACCAGCAGCTTGATGATCACCAGGATGTTGTTCGTGCGCGCGCTCTCGCGGACGCCGAGCAGCAGCAGCCACGTGATCAGTCCCACGATGACGAACGCGGGAATGTTCACGAGGATCGGAATCCCAAACACATGCGGCGCGGTGTCGAGCAATCCGTGCACGGCAGGATCCGGCGACAGCAGCGCGGTCCGGTACCCTGTCGACGCCCAGACGGGCAGATGAACGCCGAAGCTCGAGAGGAGGGACTTGAAGTAATCGGCCCACGAAATCGCCACGGCGACGTTGCCGACCGCGTACTCGAGGATCAAGTCCCAGCCGATGATCCATGCGACGAGCTCGCCGAGCGTCGCGTAGGAATACGCGTACGCGCTGCCCGCCTGCGGGATCATCGCCGCCAGCTCGGCGTAGCACAGCCCGGCGAGCGCGCAGCATACGCCGAGCAGGAGGAAGGAGAAGACGAGCGCGGGCCCCGCCCCGGCGCGGACCAGGTGTCCGGCGGCGTCGGTCTGGCCGGCGGCGGCCGTGCCGATCGCGCCGAAGATCCCGGCGCCGATGACGGCGCCGATCGCGAGCATGATGAGGTCGCCGGCGCCGAGCACGCGGCGCAGCGACTGCGGCGTGTCCAGCTCGCCGACGAGGAGGTCCGCAATCGGCTTCCGCTTGAAGAGCTGCCGCACCAGGACTCCTAGGGTAGTGTCAGCGTGATGCGCGCGATGCCGTCGATCGGCCGCCCGTCGAGGGTGCGCGCCGGATTGAACTGATAACCCATCATGCGATCCACGAAGTCGCGGCGATAGCCCGAGTCTTTGATCGGCGGCGTCACCTCGACGCGCGTCACGCGCCCCTCCGCCGTCACCCAGAATTGGACTTCGTAGGGGCGTCCTTTCATCTCCCGCGGCGCGCCGGACGGCGGGAGAATCGCCCATTTCGGCGAGGGGATAATACCGCTCGGTCCGCCGCCCGAGCCAGGACCAGAGTCCGATCCCACGCCGGTCCCCGTGCCCGTCCCCTGCCCGCCGCCACTGCCCGGTCCCGAGCCCGGCCCGCCCGTCGTACCGTTTCCCGTGCCCACCGCGACCGGCGGCGTCGTCTGCGTCGTCAGCGGAACGTCGATTTTTACCGGCTCAGCCGGTGGCGGCGTCACGGTCGGGACGGTGACGACCGGTGGCGGCGTCGGCTCGGCCTTCACGACGTCGTGCTCGGCCGACGCGGCCGCGAGCGGCGGCAGCGCGACCCAGCTCATCGCCGGCTGGCCGCCGCCGCCACCGCCCCCGCGCGGTCCGGTGCTTCCGCCGCCGCCGCCCGAGGCAAACAGCGTGGCGCCGCGCCACAGCACGAGGATCGCGATCGCGATGTGCGCGAGCAGGGAGAGCGCGGCGGCCGGGCCACTCCCCTCGCGCCGCCGCGAGAGCGGCAGCGCGTAGGAGTCGAAGGCGGGGCGTGAGGCGTCCGGCATAGGTGATAAATACTCTATAACGAAAACCGGGGCACGGTTTCGTGCCCCGGTTTGACGCGTCTCGTACAGACGATCAGTGCGCCGCGTTCGCTTCCTGCGGCGTGAAGCCGATGACCTGGACGCCCGCCCCGCGGGCCACGTCCATCGCGCGCACGATATCACCGTACTTGCGATTGGGGGCCGCCTTGATGAACAGCAGCTTGGCCGGGCGCTGATCGTACAGCTCGTGGAACTTGGCCTCGAGCTGCTCGAACGGGAGCACCTGCGTGTTGATCGCATACGACCCGTCCGGCTTGAGCTCCAGCACGATCTGGTCGCTCTGCGTCTGCTTCTGATGCGGCTGATTCTTCTGCTCGGGCGGCACCTGCACCTCGAACCGCCGCCGCGAGAGCGGCAGCGTGATCATGAAAATGATCAGGAGCACGAGCAGCACGTCGATCATCGGCGTGACATTGATGTCCGAGCTCAGACCGCTGCCGCTGCCGCCGCTTCCCATGGCCATGGTCAGTGCTCCGGTTTGACGGAACGTTCTTGTTCGGCGATCGCGCCGATCACGCGTACGCCCGCTTTTCGCGCCATTTCGAGCGCGACCTGAATCCGGCCGTACTCGACACCCTCATCGGCCTTCAGATACATGATCTTGTCGACGCTGCGGTTGGCATAGAGCGTCGTCAGCTGGCCGGGCAGGTCCTCGTCGCTGATGAAGCGCGGGCCCGTGTACTTGCCGGTTCGGGGATCGGTGATATCGAGGTAGAACTTCCCCAGGTTGTCGATGCCCAACCGAATTTCGCCTTCGCCCTCTTCCTTGGCGTCGGGGTTCTTGGCGCGCGGAATCGTCGCCTGGAACCCGGCCGTGATCGCGGGGGTCACGATCATGAAGATGATCAGCAGCACCAACATCACGTCGATCATCGGCGTGACGTTGATGTTCGCCGCCACGGCGCCTTTGGCTGAAGCTGCACCCATCGCCATGGCGACTTATCCTTTGATCGGGCCGCTGGTCTGCGACGTCTTCTGGGTCTGGAATTCCTTCGTGAAGATCGACCGGCCGAATTCGCTGCCGACGCTCTTGATGAGGTAGTCGATCAGCTCTTTCGACGTGTACGTCATTTCGACCGTCAGGAAGTCGATCTTCGTGCTGAAGTAGTTGTAGAGCCACACCGCCGGAATCGCGACCATGAGGCCGAACGCGGTCGTGATCAGCGCTTCGGCGACGCCGCCCGTGATCGCGGCGAGCGAGCCGGAGCCGCCCGACGCGGACATCCCTTGGAACGCCGTCACGATACCCATCGTGGTGCCGAGCAGACCGACGAACGGCGCCGTCGCGCCCGTCGTCGCCAGAATGCCGAGACCGCGCTTCAGCTCGGCAGTGATGATGAGCATCTGCCGCTCCACCGCCCGCTCGGCCGAGTTGATGTCGGCGGCGGTGATGGTCGCGCGGTCGCGCAGCAGCGGCTTCACTTCGGCGAGCGCCTCACCCAGGACGCGCGCGACGTGGCTCTTCTTGTTCTTCTCAGCCAGTGCGATCGCGCCGTCGAGCTGCTCTTCCTGGAGGTAGCGGGAGAACTCCGGCGCAAAGCGACGGGTCTCCTTCTGCGACTTGCGCAGATAAATCCACTTCGAGATGCTGACCGCCCAGGACCAGGCCGACATGATGAACATGACGACCACGATGCCCTTGGCGAAGAGCCCCATCGATGCCCATAGGTCTGCGTAACTCATCCGAGTCTCCCTATCTCTTGATCGTGAAGTCGATCGGCAAATTCACCAGCACGCGGACGGCGCGGCCGTGGACTCGCGCGGGACGGAACAGCGACTTCAGCACCATGTTCTTCGCGGCCTGATCGAACCCCGGGTTCGGGCTCTGCACCACCTTCACCGACGGCGGCTCGGCGCGTCCCGACGTGTCGATGATCGCCGTGACGAGCACGCGGCCCTGCACGCCGGCTTGGCGCAACAGATCCGGATACTGCAGCGGCGGGTGCGTCAGCAGCTCGGGCCGTTCTTCGACCACCGACTCCATGAACACTTGGTCGGACGACGGCACGATGCCCGTGCCGGTGCCGCCCTCGACGCCCGTGCCCGTGTAGTCTTTGGGATCGAAGTGCTCCTGCAGATTGATCGGCGGAATGTTCGTCGGGATGTCGGTCGGCGCGACGACCGTTTGGAACCCCTTGAGCTGCGGCACATCCACGACGGGCGGCTGCTCTTCCGGCTTCTTTTGTTCTTCCTGATTCAGGAAGACCATCGCCGTGTCGAGCGTCTGATCATCCTTCTTCTGGCCCGCGGTCAGTGTGGCCACGACCGCGGCCAGCACGACGAGACTGTGTCCGACGAGCGACGCGGCGCCGAGACCGAACGCGCCCTTCTTGTTCGACTTGCGATTGGACTCGATCAGGTTGTTGAACACCGACGTTTCCTCCGGGCCGTGATGGCTCTCTAATAAGTACCCGCGTGGATTACAGCCGCTAGTAGAACCAACATTACAAAACGATGACAGCCGGATGAGCCTTTGCCATCCCGCTCCTTAGGGCGAAGTCCAAAGGGATTGGGCCGCGCGAATCGTGAAATCGTAGGGAATCCGCACGTGCACGGCGACAATGCGTCCACCGACCAGCGCGGGGCGAAACAGCGTGGCGAGCAACGCCTGTCGCGCCGGCGCGACAAAGGCGGGGTTCGTCGCACTGACGACCGCGATCGACGCCGGCACGACCCGACCGCCCGAATCGACGATCGCTTCGAGAACCACGCGCCCTTGAATGCCGGCTTGCCGAAGGAGCTCGGGGTAGACCGGCAGCGGACCGGTCAATACCTGCGGGCCGACCTCGCCGAGTACACCGATGACCCTGTCCGCTGGTCCAGCGGGCCCCGGACCGGACGGGACGAACACCGGAAACCGCGTTGTGAGCCCCGAGACGCCATCGATGCTCGGCGCCGGCACGGGAATAGTCCCGGGATTGAGCGGCGGCAGAGAAATCGCTAGCCCACCGCCCGCGTTTCCCGCCGGACTCGTGCGGCGAGGTGCTGGAGGTATGAAGTACTCAGTTCCGATTCCCTCTGCCGGCGCCGAACGCGCGCGCCTGGTTGTGCCGAGTACGGCGAGTACCCCGAGCACGACATGGGCGGTCACGGAGACTGCGGAACTGACGACGCGCATGATACACCTCCGAGCGAGTTGCTCGAAGTTTGCGCTATGAGTCTGAGTGGATCGTTCTCGCGAGATTACAAAACGCTAACCGCGAAGTGACGTTACGCCGTCTCGGCGCGCGGGAGTCCTACCGTGAAGGTCGTCCCCCGCCCCGGCCGGCTCTGCACGTCGATCGTTCCGCCGTGGGCTTCCGCGATCCACTTGCAGATGGCGAGCCCAAGGCCCGTCCCCGCGCGCTCGCTCGTGCGCGTCCGCGCGGAGTCGGCACGCCAAAAGCGGTCGAACACGTGCGGCAGATCCCCCGGCGCGATGCCGATCCCCGTGTCCGCGACGGTGAACACGGCCCGACCGTTGCTGCTGCCGAGCTCCACCGAGACCTGGCCGCCGCGCGGCGTGTACTTCACGGCGTTCTCGATCAAGTTGAGCGCGAGCTGCCGCATGCGACTGCGATCGACCGGCACGACGAGCGGCTTGGGCGGTAACCGGATGTCGATCCCCACGCCCGCGTGCTCGGCGAGCAGCTCGCCCGTCTCCCCCGCTTCCTCAATGATCTCCCGCAAGTCGACCGGCACCTTGTGCAGTTCCGCGCGTCCCTCGTCCGCGCGTGCTAGCGTCAACAGCGCGTCGAGCAGCTCCGTCATCCGGTTCACCTCCTGGAGCGTCTCCTCGAGCGGGGCGAGCGTCTCGGGCGGCAGGCCGGGCCGCGTGATCGCGCGCTCCACGCCCGCGCGGACGACGGTGAGCGGCGTCTTGAGCTCGTGACTCGCATCGGCCGTGAAGCGCCGCAGCGCGACGAAGCTGCGCTCGAGACGCGTCCACATCTGATTGAGCGTCGCGGCGAGTCGGCCCAGCTCGTCCTTCTCCATCGGGATCGCGAGCCGGCGATGCAGGCTGCGACCGTCGGTGATCTCGCGGATCTCGGTGATCATGCTGTCCACCGGCTCGAGCGCGCGGCCCGCGATCCAGCGGCCGACGAGCACCGCCGGCACGATGCCGACGAGAAACGCGATCACGATCGTGGTGATGAGCTGGTCGACCTGCAGCGCGGCGCTGCGCGTGTCCGCACCGGCGAGGATCGTGCCGATCTGTCCGCCCGCTTCGGGCACCGAGCGAATGACGTAGTGGATGGTCGGGCCATCGGGCACGTGATAGCGTCCCGGACCGGCGACACCCTCCGCCGTCGCCGCGGCGCGCGCCAGGGCGAGGACCTGCTCGAACCTCGCGAACCCCAGCGAGCGCGCGTCCGGCGAGCCGAAGAGGAGACTGCCGTCCTTGCTCGTGACGAGCAGGTAATCGGGCACGACCTCGAGCACCGCGGCGACTTCCGGAATGAGGACGGGCCGCGCCGCCGTATCCTTCTGGACCAGCACGCCGCGCGCCCGAAAACTCTCGGCAAGAATGCCGGCGGTGAGGTCGGCTTCCGATTGGATGCGGCGATCGAGGTCCTGGTAGGTCGCGCTGCGGCGCGCGAAGTACAGCACCACCGCGAAGACGCCGATACTGAGGATCAGCGCGGTGGCGTACCAGATGGTCAGCCGCCCGCGAATGCTCTCCATTTACGCTCGCACCACGTAGCCCACGCCGCGCACCGTGTGGATCAGCTTGGGTTCCTTGGCCTGGTCGATCTTCTTGCGGAGTCGCGTGATCACCACATCCACGATGTTCGTGCCGGGATCGAAATGGTAGTCCCACGCGTACTCGGTGATCAGCGTGCGCGACATGACTCGGCCCTGATGGCGCATCAGGTACTCGAGCACGGCGTACTCTTTCGGGGTCAGCTCGATGCGTTTGCCGTCGCGAGTGACTTCGCGGCTGCCGGTGTCGAGCACCAGGCCGTTCACCTTCAGCGTCGGCGGTGCGATCGCCTTCGGCCGGCGACCGAGCGCCTCGACGCGCGCGAGCAGCTCCTCGAACGCGAACGGCTTCGTGACGTAGTCGTCCGCTCCCATCCGCAGCGCCTGCACCTTGAAATCCAGCGAGTCCTGCGCGGTGAGCACCAGCACCGGTAAGCCGTTCCCGCGATCGCGCAGCGTGCGCAGCACGTCGATCCCCGACAGCTTCGGGAGCCGCAGGTCGAGCACCATGAGGTCGTAGTTCGCGCCGCGGCCGCTCGCGCGCCGCAGTCCCTCGTCGCCGTCGCCGACGAGATCGACGTGATAGCCGGCCTCGTCCAGCCCGCGCCGCACGTACTCCCCGACCGTCTTGTCGTCTTCGATGACGAGAATCTTCATGCGACCGGGAGGAACACCTTGAAGTTGGTGCCCACGCCCATCTGGGTCTCCACCTCGATGCGGCCGCGATGCTCCTGCACGATACCGTAGGCGACGGACAGGCCGAGGCCGGTGCCGCGGCCTTGCGGCTTGGTCGTGAAGAACGGCTCGAAAATCTTGGGCAGATCTTCGTGCCGGATGCCGGTGCCCGTGTCGATGAACTCCGCCATGATTTCGTCGCCGCGCAGCGGGTTGCGGCCGGTGCGCACGGTCAGCACGCCGCGCGAATTCATCGCGTCCATGGCGTTCAGCATCAGTGCCATGAAGCATTGGACGAGGCGCTCGGCGTCGGCCTGGAACGACGGCAACCCGGTCGCCAGTTGCCGCTCGACCGTCAGCCATTTGAAGCGCTCGTGGTGCTTCAGCAGAAACAGCGTCTGCTCGATGATCGCGTTGATGTCCGACGTCCCCTTGTGCCCGCTCTTCTTGGGCCGCGAGAAATCGAGCAGCCCTTCCACGATGCGCCGGCAGCGTTGGACTTCGGTGTCGATGATCTTCAGATACTCGTCGTGCTCGCCAAAACGAAGTTCGAGCGCCTCGCTGCACGCGAGAATCGTCGCGAGCGGGTTGTTGATCTCGTGCATCACGCCCGCGGCGAGCTGCCCCACGGCCGCGAGCTTCTCGGCCTGAGCAAGCTGCGCCTGCGCCTGGCGCCATGCCGTCACGTCCTCGCCGATCGTGATCACGTGCGAGATGTCTTCGCCGTCGAGCCGCATCGGAATCTTGGTGATGCGATAGTGGCGGGCCTCGCCCGTCGCCTGCGAGTCCATCTCGACCTGCTGGATCTCGCCGGTCGCGAATACCCGATCGAACTCCTGTTTCAGCAAGTCGCGCGGCTGACGATCGAGCACCTCGAACACTTCGCGACCGAGCGCATCTTCGCGCGAAACGCCTTGCGTGCCCGCCTCGCGCTTGCGGTTCCACGCCCGAATGCGGTAGGCGCGATCGATGACGTACAGTCCCACGGGAAGCGAGTCGATGATGCGCGCCGCGAAGTTGCGCTGTGCCTCGAGCTCGCGCGTGCGGAGCGCGACCTCGGAAGCGAGATCCTGCGACAACTCATTCGCCGCGAGCACCGGCGCCAGCATCTGCACGACCACCACGAGGATGTCATGCGAGACCCGCTCGCTCGTACCCTGCGGGATCACCGCCTCGAGGCAGCCGAGCGGCTCGTCCTCGTAGACCAGGGGCAAGCGGTACAACGTACCGCCCGCGACCGGCGCCCGATCCGGGCCCTTGGCGATCCAGGCGGCGACATCCGCGGCTGCGTCGCGCGGTTCGGGTTCGTCGCTAGCAGGGGAAAGTGGCGTGTATCGGGAGCCGTCAGGGGTGCGAAGCCAGAGCCGGCAGCGCCGCAAGGCAAGGCCGCGCCGCAGCACGGCGAGCACGCTGCCGAGCCCGTCTTCAGCTGGCGGGCCGGCGGCGAGGATCCTAGCAACTTCCGCGAGAACCTCGAGACCGGGTTGGTCCGAGGTCAGCGTCGGCGCGACCATGGGTCGCTAACCTAGGGACGACGCTCCCGGCGCGCCAGCGGCGCCTCACCACGGAGCGCAAACATCCCGCGCATGGCGGGCTTTGTGCCGCTGAGCCACAGCGTGGGCCCGATCACGATCGCGAAGTGCGGCGCGTCTCCGCTCCCCAGACTGAACGCCGGCAGCACTGAAACCGCCGCCCAATGCGTGCCCTGGCTGAGCGGTGACTTCGACGCCGCGTAGCCGCTCAGCTCGAACGTCACGTCGAATCCCAGTCCGGTCCCGTGCTCTTCGGTGCCGAACTCGGCGATCGCGTTCATCTTGGTGCGCGCGGAGAGTGTGGCGGCTACGACCGCGCCTCCGGTGCCACCCAGCATCGTCTTTTCGTTCACGAAGGCGCCGACGCGCGCGCCGACCGACAGCGCCGCGAACCCATGGCGCGGACGATGGGCGAATCCGAACTCGACCGATTCGATTTCCCAGCCGTCGCCCAGCGTCGCGACATAGCCGAAGCCGACCGCGTTGGACCGGGTAATCTGTGCCTGGGCAGCGAGCGTCGGCGTCGCAGCTCCACAGCCAAGCAGCAACACCGCGATGAAACGGTGCACGTGTGTTCTCCCAGCAGATCGAACTTCCCAAGCGGTGTGCTACGAAATGCAGCACGGTTGCCGGACCACGGGAAGTCTCGCAGGGGTCGTCTCGCAACTTCTGAGCCATTGCAACTGGAGTTTAGAGACGAGCTCGTGCGCCGCTGATACGCAGGCCGTGCATCACGTAGCGCTGGGCCACAAGGCCCGCGATGAGAACGGGGAGCGTCACCAACACTGCCGCGGCCATCTGATACGGTGCGTTGGCGACGTACGCACCATGGAAGCGGAGCAGCGCGAGCTCCGCGACTTCAACGCGGGGCGATCGCGTGATCACGAGAGGCCAGAGGAAGTTGCGCCACTGGTCCACGAAGGCGAGCACCGCGATCGCCAGCACGGCAGGACGGACCAGCGGCAGCGTGACGCGCCAGAACACGGTCCACTCTCCCGCGCCGTCGAGGCGCGCCGCATCCTCGACCTCACGCGGCAGCGCGGTGAACGCCTGGCGCATGAGCAGGATCCCCCAGATCGACACCAGCTCCGTCGAGACCAGCCCCGGATACGTGTCTACCCAGCCGAGCGTGACCATCAGGAGATAGCGCGGAATGACGAGCAGGATGGTTGGCACCGCGAGCAGTCCGAAGAGCATCGCGAGCACGCCGTTGCTGCCCGCAAAGCGCATGCGGGCGAGCGCATAGCCGGCGGCGGCGCTGGTCAGCAGCTGGCCCAGCATGACACATCCCGCGAGGATCGCCGTGTTTGCCAGGACACGCCCATACGGCAGTGCGACGAGGGCCGCGGCGTAATTGTCGAGCGTGGCTGTTGCGGGGAGGAGCGGCGGTGGCCAGCGCAGCAGATCCGTCTCGCCCATGAACGAGACCGAAAGCATATAGAAGAAGGGCGCAACCATGATCGCAGCCGCCAGCACCACGAGTACGATCGCGACCTTACGCATTCTGCCCCCGCACGATCCTGACTTGCGGCCAACGCAGCACGACGAGCGCAAACAGGAGCAGCAGCGCGATCGCACTCCCGATCCCGAACGCTTGTGAGCTCCACGCCGCCGCGTAACTGCCGGTGACGACGGTCACGATGCCCGGCGGCTTCAAGACGTACACGAGCGTGAACATCTGCATGGCGCTGATCAATCCGGTCACGAGCACGAGACCGAGCACGGGACGCAGGAGCGGGAGCGTGATCCGAAACAGGCGCCGCCACGCACCCGCGCCGTCGACGCGCGCGGCATCGAGAAACTCGCGCGGGATGCGATGGAGACCCGCCAGCAACACGAGCATCTGACCGCCCACATGTGCCCACATCGAGAGCAGCATGAGGGCCGGCAGTGCGGTTCGGGGATCGCTCAACCAGTCGGCCTGCCCCAGCCCGAACGAGGCGGCGCGCGCGATGACTTGCCACACGAGCGCCACCGCCACGACCGACGAGACATACGGAGCGACGAACGCGGCGCTGAGCAGCCGTCCGACCCAGCGGTCGCGATAGCGATGCACGGCCAGCGCGCCGCCGAGCGCGACGACAATGGATACGGGGACATAGAGGGCATACATGAGCGTCGTGCGAAACGACGTCCACGTTGCCGGATCCCGGAGCACGGCCGGCAGGCCGGCGCGGCCGGCCAGCCATATCGCGTAGGCCGTCGGCGCGATCGTGAACACGGCGAGATGAAGCACGGCCGGGGCGAGGAATGTCCAGGCGATGCTATTCTCGCGTCGCTCACGCGGCGCGGTTCGCTCGGCCCAGCGCAGCATCCAGATGGCGAGGGGCCCGAGCAACGCGCACGGCAGCAGCACGAGCAGCCAGGGCGGTGCCGTCCGCTCCGCCGGCGCCGAGCGGAGCTCGACCCAGCGAGCGGGGCCGATGAGAACCGCGACGACGGCCTTCGGTGTGCCGTCGACGACTACACGACGTGCGGCCGACTCACCGGGCTCACCGGCGACCACGTCGCCGTCGCGCACGAGCGCGGCGAGATCCTCGATGCTCACGCGCGTGCGTGGGGCGGGCAGGCGCGTAGCCGCTTCTTGAAGTAAGCGGCGGGCGTCGAAGAGCCAGCGATCGGTGCTCGTCTTCGCCGCGTAGCGCACATCGACGTATGACGCGACGGCGAGAATCACGGCCGCACCGGCATAGCCCCCGCGGCGCAGCGAGCGCGCGCGCCACGCGACGACGCCCGCCGCCGCGATCGCCAGCAGCGCGGCCGGGATGACGAAGCCGAAGCCGCCGGGGAGCGGTCCGTTCGCTCCGCGATGCAGCCGCACGGCCACGGCACCGACGACGCGTTTGCCGTCGCGATCCGGCAAGGGAACGAGCGCCGCACCCTCGCGCCAGCGACCGTCGGTCGCCTGCAGCGCACGCAGATCGTCGGGCGACAACGGCGGCGCCGTGGCGTCGACGAGTGGCGCCGTTCCGTAGTAGACCTCCACGTCGGAAGAGAACCCCGGGAGCGTGCGGAGTGCGCGCGATTGGGTCAGCAATGACGGGAGATCGTAATTCTTTGCGACGACCAACGGCTGCGGCGCCACAGGGGCCGCGCGCTTTGGACGGCGTGGCTCCGCCGGCGGCGGCGGCGGTGGCGTAACCGCGGCAATGTACGCGGCGGTGGTCCGCGCGATCCGAAAGGCGAAGGCGTGTTGATAGTGACGCTGCGCCACATGCACTACGACGACCGTCAGCCCCGCAGACAGCGTTGCGAGGAGTGTCGCGCCTGAGGCCCAGCGTGGCCGGCTCATCCGAGGGGCGTGCCCGCCGCGTCGAAGAGATACAGCCGCCGGCGATCGAGCTTCAGACCGACGCGCGTGCCGACCCGCACATCGGAAAATCCGGGGACACGGGCGACCAGGGGTTGTCCGCCCGCGTTGAGATGAATCAGGGTTTCGCTGCCCAGCGGCTCGACCACCAACACGTCGCCATTGCCGACGCCCTTGTCCACGGCGCACAGTCCGACGAACTCGGGCCGGATCCCGACCTGCAGCTCGCCCTCGTACGTCGAGAGCTCGATGGGAATGGCGAGACTGCCAGCCTCGATGACCCGCCCGCCGTCGCTCGTCCCGCGCCCCCTCCCCTGCAACACATTCATCCCCGGCGTACCGACAAACCGGGCGACATGCACGTCGGCGGGACGCTGGTAGACCTCTTCCGGCGTGCCGACCTGCCGTAGCCGCCCTTCGTGCAGCACGGCGATACGGTCACCCATCGTCATCGCTTCGGTCTGATCGTGGGTCACGTAGATCATCGTGGCGCCGAGGGCCCGATGCAGCGCGAGGAGCTCCCCGCGGAGCTCGATGCGCAATTTCGCGTCGAGGCGCGACAGGGGCTCGTCGAGCAGAAAGACTTGCGGCCCGCGCACGATCGCGCGCCCCAGCGCGGCGCGTTGGCGCTCACCCTCGGAAAGCTGGGTCGGCAGGCGATCGAGCAAACTGCTGAGGCCGAGCCGCGTCGCGGCCTCGACGACGCGACGCGTCACCTGCGCCGGCGCGAGGCCACGGACTTCGAGCGGGAAGGCGATGTTTTCGCGGATCGTCAGATGGGGATAGAGCGCGGGACTCTGGAACACCATCGCGACATCCCGCTCGGCGGGCCGCACGTGGGTCACGACGCGATCGCCGATCACGACGTCGCCGCTGGTCGGCTCATCCAGGCCGGCGATGCAACGCAGCACCGTCGTCTTGCCCGATCCCGACGGTCCCAGCACGACGAGGAGCTCGCCGTCCCGCACCTCGAGATCCAGGTGATGCAACGCCTGGACGCCGCCGTCGAAGACTTTGCTCAGCCGGCGGAGCGTGATCGACGCCATTCAGGCGGCAACAGGAGTGGACGGCACGGTCGGCGACGAGCAAAATACGGAGGGAACTGCCCCGCGCAATCCGGGGTTTGACAGCCACACTACCAAGGACCGTTCGCGATGGCACATTCGCTTCCGCCGCTGCCGTACGATTTCGCTGCGCTCGAACCGCATATCGATGCGCAGACCATGCAGATCCACCACGGCAAGCATCATCAGGCCTACATCAACAATCTCAACAACGCGCTGAGCAAACACCCCGAGCTGGCGGACAAGGATCTCGAAGACTTGCTGCGCAACCTGAGCAGCGTGCCCGACGACATTCGCACCGCGGTTCGCAACAATGCCGGCGGCCATCACAACCACTCGCTGTTCTGGACCATCATGGCGCCCGCCGGCAAGGGCGGTGGTGGCGAGCCGAGCGGCGCGCTCGCGGACGGCATTCGGAAGACCTTCGGCGACTTCACGAAATTCAAGGAGCAGCTCACCGCCGCGGCGACCGGCCAGTTCGGCAGCGGCTGGGGATGGCTGACCGTCGCCAACGGCAAGCTCGAAATCGGCGGCCGGCCCAACCAGGACAGCCCGCTCATGGACAAGAAGGTCCCGATCCTCGGCGTGGACGTCTGGGAGCACGCCTACTACCTGAAATACCAGAACCGCCGGCCCGATTACGTCGCGGCGTGGTGGAACGTCGTGAATTGGCGTGAAGTCGCGCGGCGCTACGAGGCCGCGTTATAGACGATCGGCGCGGCCCGCGCAGACCCGGTTGACGGTCGTGCGCAGCAGCTCGAGGTCGATCGGCTTGGACAGCACCTCTTCGACCTCGAGGTGCGCACCGGACCACTCGCGTGTCGCGGCTGAGAGCAGAACGACGGGAATGGCCTGCAGGCGCGGCGTGCGCCGCAACACACCGAGAAACTGCTTGCCGTCCATCACCGGCATCTTGTAGTCCAGCAGAATCAGGTCCGGCGGCTCCATTTTCTCGAGCACGTGGAGCGCGTGCTGACCGTCGCGGGCGGTGTGGACGAGAAACCCCTCGCCGGTGAGGAATTCCCGCAACATCATCCGCGTATCGCCGTCATCTTCCACGATGAGAATGGAACGCATACTACCCCGCCTCCCCCGCCCCACAGGCCATTGTCGCTTCGCTCGGCGAATCGTGTGACTCTAATGCCACACGCACCAAGGGCTAGGCCCGTAGGGTTTAGTTCTTCGGGTTTAGAGGAGGACGAGACGCGCGTCACAACAAAAATGGCTGCGTACCGGCGAGGCGAAGCTGCTTACGACGCGACA
The DNA here is from genome assembly GCA_036522875.1 of Gemmatimonadales bacterium. Taxonomy (GTDB): domain Bacteria; phylum Gemmatimonadota; class Gemmatimonadetes; order Gemmatimonadales; family GWC2-71-9; genus 20CM-2-65-7. The sequence continues at coordinate 68,403 of DATDEZ010000047.1, forward strand.
CCGATTCGCCCGCCCTCGAGCCGCCGCCCACCCGCCAATCCGCGGCGCGCGCGCACGTGCACATGCACGGCGTGCGTGCCGTCGCAGATGTGGCGCACCAGCTCGAGCAGGCGCTGCAGGTCTACCGGCTTCGACAACACTTCAACCGCATCGAGTCGTGAGGGAATCCACTCCCGCGTCCACGCCGAGAGCACGACGACCGGAATGCAGCGGATGCGGGGATTGCGGCGCTTGCGATCGAGGAATCGGCTGCCGCTCATGCCCGGCATGAGGTAGTCGAGGAGAATCACATCCGGCGCGTCGATCTTTGACAGCAGCTGTAGCGCGTGGCGGCCGTCGCGCGCCACGTGCACCGTGTATCCCTGGTCGACGAGAAATTCCCCGAGCAGCGCACGAATGTCCGGATCATCGTCGATGATGAGAATAGATATCGCCACAGGGCGAAAATTAACGGCGGTGTTTCAATTTAGCCTCGCCCGTTCGACGTAAGTCGCTGCAATTCATTCGTCGAGCGGCGAGGCTGAGATCTCCGCGTTGCCTTCTTCGTCGTACGACACCGTTACGCGCCACGGCCGACAACAGACCTGGCAGTCTTCGACGTAATCTTGATGCGCGCCACCGCCCGCATCGATGCCGACTTCATTGGGTTCGCCGCAGTACGGACACACGACCACGCCTTCCGTCTCGGCCGTGCCGTCGCCAAGCGGGAAGTCTTCGTCGAGATCGTCGTCTGCGAAATCGACCATCGCTTAATTCCACCCCTTGCGCTGGCGTAGTGCCGTGACGTGTGCCGTGTGATGCCGGCCGTGCCACGCATAGAGCCCGAGCATGGTATCGAGTGACGGCAGCCCCCAATCCGGGTGCTTGATCGTGCGCGCGAAATCGTCGGCGCGCATGCCGCGCAGCAGCGCGACCCAGCGAAGATGCAATGAGGTCAGGAGATCGAGCGACATCGCAATCGGCGAGCGCGTGTCCGGCGTCTTGGCCCAATCCTTTTCCTCGTACGTCTTGATGGCCGGCGAATCCTCGGTGAGCCCCCATTTGAACCGGATGTAGGCATTCATGTGACTGTCCGGCAGATGATGGGCAACCTGTCGCACCGTCCAGCCGCCGTCGCGATAGGGCGTATCGAGCTGCGCGTCGTTCAGGCCCGCGACCGCCTTGCGAAAGTTCGCCGGCGCCGCAACGATCTGCTCGATGCATGCGCTGCGCTCGGCCGCGCTCATCGCCGGCACGGGCGTGTACTTGCCGATCGGGTAGCGCTCGTCCGTCATTGATCCACTCGCCACGTTGTCGACCATTCCGTGGTCCCCCACTTGATCAGCAAGGTTCCGCGCAGCTCCGCATATCCAGTGCGCGGCTGTGACGACTCGGGGACGAGATACACCGACAGCGCCGGCTCCGCTTCCGCCATGGTGCGGCTCGTCAATGCGACTCGACCGAGATCCTTCGTGGCGTCGTGATCGGTCCCCCACTGCCCCGTGCCGCGGTTCACGATCAGTGCGGCGCCGCTGCGGCCGTACAACAGAAATAATGAATAGTCGCCGCGCGCAAGCTTGAGGTCGCCCAGTGTGATGTCGAGATCGGTGTGCAGCGTCGTCGCCATGTTCGCGCCGAGCCGCCAGACGGTGTCGAGCGGGACGAGCCCGCCTTCGATTTTCCGCCCGCGCGCGTGCGGCTGCCCGTACGTGATCGCGATCCGCGACGGACCCGACAGGCTGGCGTCCTCCTCATACCACTGATCGCCGATGCGTCGCGCGTTGACATGGACTTCGACCGAGGCGAAGCTGCTCGCGGCAACACGGGGCGGCGGCGGCGGAGCGGGCGCCGTCGGGTTTTGCAGCACCAGAGCAAGAAACGTGGATAGCATGCCGGTCCTCAGGATGTGAGTGACTGAATGAGCTGCCGCACCGCGCTCTCGAGGCTCGGCGCCGACGTCTCATCATGATCGAGGCGTTGCAAAATCTCTTGCAGCTGATTCACGAGCGCCGCCGGATTCGCCCGGCCGTCGAGTCGGGACGCGACCGCCACCTTGTTGGCGATCCACGCGCCGTCGGCACCCTCCAGGACATGCGCCGCGATCAGCCGGTCGACGTCACTCGCGATATTCTGGAGCGCCTGCGAGGGTGTGAGAATGACCGCCGTCGTAAAGGTCGTGTCAGACAACGTCCGAATGTCCGTTGCGATGAGGCGGACGCTGTAGGTCCCGGGCGCGGCGTATGCGTGCGAGACTGCGGCGCCGCTCCCTTCGGTCCCATCGCCGAACGACCAGGCGAAGGTGAGCGCGTCCCCGTCCGGATCGTTCGAGCCCGCGGCGCTCATATCCACGGCGAGGTGCGGCAGCGACTGGTACGGCCCGTCGGCAACGGCCGTCGGCGGCTTCGTATTGCTCTCGACCGCAATCTCGATCGGGTCAGGCAGCAGCGAGAGCAGATCATAGCCCGACAGCGCCTCCACGGCGTCGACGGTCGTTTGATAGCGCTCCCAGTCGTCATTTCGAATGCCCGGCGAGTTCGGCATGATCACGGCAATCACCGTGACATCGCGATATGAATGCACGTCCGCGAGCCCATGGTCGCGCGGGAGAATCACCGCGACCTTCCACATGAATTCGGGGATGACGATCTTGCCCTCGTTTTTCAGCGTCCCCTTGTTCCCCGCCCCGCCCGCGACGATGTAGACCTCGCGATTGCCGAAGCGCGCACTGTCACCCAACGCATTCTCCAACAGCGCCCACGGTCCCTGATTCAGATCCGAGGCCTGCGGCACGATGTTCGAGAACAGGAACGTGAACGCGTTGTCGAGACTGCCCGACGTCCGATCGAACGAGCGCGCCAGGTGCCCGCGATCGATGCCGTAGCCCGCGATGGCGCCTGAGCCGGTGTAGTCGGCGGTCGTGTACCGGGGGAAGTCCGCCGGCAGTGACGGATCGAACGTGAAGCAGTCGCACCGATCCTCGGGACCGAACTGCGAGGCATCGAGATCGTAGCTCACCCAGTTGGGCTCGCCGCGGTTGCGATTGTACGACGCCGTGTACTCGAGGTGCCGCACGAGGAAGTCGTCGCTCGCGTCGGCGTCGGCCGGATCGCCGAATTCGGTATTGTTTCCGTAACTCGCGGTGCCGAGGACCGCGACGCGGGTGGGCAGCGTCCAGGTACCGGTGGTGCCGTCGCTCGCCGTCGCCCGGAAGACGGCGGTGCCGGCGTCCAGCGCATGCATGACGCCGTTCTGATCGATGCTCGCCACGAGCGGCGTCTCGGACGTCCACGTGATCGTCGTGGGGACGGCATTGCCGCCCGCGTCGAGCAGCGTGGCGAACAGCTGATCCTCGAAGCCGACCGGCAGTGCCGGATCGCTCGGGAATCGGCCGCTGAAGCTGATCCGGCTCGCCGGCCTGACGTTGCAGGCGCCGAAGCTCGACGGCGCCGGCCCGTACCATCCCACCGCGTCCTTTTGGAGCGAATTCCCGATCGCCTCGCCGTTTTCCTGGACGCCGATGTCGACCGACGTCATGCCGAGGGCTGGGCCGTTCGTCGCGGCGAAGACGCCTTCATAGGAGAGGAACTCCACGACTGACGTACCGTTGACGAGCGCCACGCCGTCGGGCGAACCGTTCTGCAGGCCTGGCGCGGCGATGACGGTCGTGCCGCGACCGTGGCACTGATCGGCGAGTGTCCCGCTCAACGCGAGCGTGCCATACGTGACGCCGCCGTTGCCGTTATACAGCACGAGACTCCAGCCGCTGAGATCGAGTCCCGCCGGTCCCTCGACTTCTACCGCTTCGCCGACATCCGCGCCGCTGTTGTCGTAATGGATCTCGACGATGCTCACCGGCCCAGGTGGCGGTGGTGGCGGTGGTGGCGGTGGTGGCGGTGGTGGCGGCGGTGGCGGCGGTGGCGGCGGTGGAGGCGCACTGTCGTTGCACGCGCCAAACGTGTTCGCCTTTGGACCGCTCCAGACGTTCGCGCCGTCGCGCTGCAGCGACTGACCCGCCGCCTCGGTCCCTGCTTCGCTCGCGCCGATATCGGTGGAGCCCATGCCGCTGGCCGGGCCGCCAACCGCGGTGAACGCGCCCTCGTACGACAGAAACTCCACGACCGCGGCCGACTGGTCGACCAGAGCGACGCCGTCTGGGCTGCCGTTCTGGATGCCGTTGCTGGGATAGGTGATGACCACGACGCCGCGCTCGGCGCACGTCGCCGGAACGGGTGTCGGCAGCGCATGCGTGTCGTAGGGCGCGCCGCCGTTCCCGTTGTACAACACGAGCGTCCATCCGGTCAGGTCCGTGCCGGCCGGCGCTGAGACCTCGATCGCCTCGCCGACGTCGGTCCCCGTGTTGTCGTAATGGATCTCGCTGATGCGCACCGGCGGCAGCGACGTCGCGCTGAACGCGCCGAGCTCATCGAAGCTCGGGGCAAGATGATCGGCGGGGGTGGTGCAGGACAGAAACATCACCGCAACGGCGGCGGGCAAGAGAACACGACGCATGCAGCTTACACTCCAGCAGGGCGCTGATGATTGGGGTACCGACGGAAACCGGCATCGAAGATACGATGCCGGAAGTGGAGCGGAAGGGATTCGAACCCTCGACCCCCTGGTTGCAAAGATTAAGTGGGGAGTCGTTCCCTACTGCAAGTCACCCCGTTTTCTAGCGATCCACCTGCATCCTGCAGGGGCTCCGCGACAAGGAATGGCAGGTTACAGAAGCAGTGTTCAGGGGAATCTCAGGGCTGAACGGGTTTTGACCTATTCCAGACCCGCTTCCGGGCGCGGGAACCTATACTCAAGAAACCACTCCTGGGGATACTGTCGTCCAACGAATGTTGCCGATTCACTCCATGCAACTGTTGGCTCGCCACTAATTGGATGCTGATACACTGCCTCCTCGTCGAATCCTCTGGACAGGTCCCACTCCCACGACACGAAGCTTCCGCGCTGATATTCAGTGCTCCGTGGATAAACGCTCAGGTGGAGCATTCGTCCTTCGTCGTCCAGTGTGACCAGCATCACCCCATCCGTGCCCTCGTAAGGAACGACGAGTCCGTCATCAACCCAGAGCGGTGGGTTTGGATCACGCACCCTAACGTACTGGCGCTTCACTGCGCGCAGCTTCTGTAGAAACTCAAGCGCGATAGTATCAGCCCGTCCGAGTGCTTCGGGGGCAAGACCGCCATGAACAAGTTCGTTGCGAGCGTCACTAACTATCGAAGTGATCCTTCCCAACTCCTCAGGGATCACGCCTTTGCGGACGAGATGCTTTGCAAGAGGGAAAGCCCGGTACTCTTTCCAATCGACTCGTTGCGGAAGGTTCCCAGAATTTCCAGCGAGCAGAATTAGCTCAATGCGAATCTGTTCCACTGCCCATAGTAAACGCTCGGTCGGATTCGTAGGTAGTATCGGAGCCCGTCCTACCAAGATCCTCGGTGCGCGTCCTTCAATCGCAGCGTCCGCTGGTTGCGGCTCGATAATGACAGGCGCAGGGGGTGCCTTGGTGGGGGGCGGACTTGGTTCCGCAGCTCCAGGAGGAAGTTCGACGCGTTCAACCTTGCCGCTGATTTCCTGCAACTCGCGCTCTACGAACGAGGCCTTGAAGCCTCCCCAGCCCACTTCTTTGATGCGACCGAATATTAGGAGGACTGCAACGCCAATCAGACCAACAGAGAGAGCATCTAGCGGCGCGCCCCAGAGTATTCGGAGTTCGGCCACTATTAGGCATCCGCCCACCACAGACCAGCGCGCCGGGCGCGAGAAGGACAAGAGCGCGCGCTCGTTATCGCTCTCAGTTGGTGCAGGAATCTTCTGATCTACGGACTCTGTCATTACCACTCGGGCAGTGGAGATAGGTTCAAGCACCTTCTCTGGCGGCAACAAAACTAGCTCCCCTTCCATAACGCTGTTCCAGCTCGTAACTTCAAGTGTTCGGTTTTTGATCGGGTGTCACAGAACCGCCACGGGAAGGGGTTGGGCAGATGGCAAAGACATTCGTGAAGCGCAGCGAAGGCAGTGGAGGCGGCGAGTTTCGGTTCATCATGGTGGAAGCGAAGCAGTGGCAGGGCGACATGGGCGAGATCGCTCAGGTCATCGCGAATTTGGTTCGCCCGGCTCAGCAGGCTCAGCGACTGATTTCTGCACCGGCTCGTCCCGATGTTGGAAACGGCGGGGACGGCGGTGAGATCTCTGCCGAGCAGCCCACGGATGAGTCAGAGACTCAGCCCACGGAAGAAATCGAGCTGACGCCTCGGACCAGCGCGAAGCCCAGGAAGAATCCAATCCCCAAGGTTCTCGATCTTGACCTGGAGAGCGGAGAGGTTTCGTGGAAGGACTTCGCCACGAAGAAGGCACCGACCAGCGTGCTCGCCAAGCACCTCGCAGTTGCCTACTGGTTTAAGACGAACCGGGGTATCGACGGCGTGACCGCGGATCATGCGTATACGTGTTACCGCAAGGCCGGTTGGCCGACGAATATTGCCCGTTTCGGCCAGCCGTTTCAGGACCTCACTCGTGCGCGGAAGGGCGAGATCAAAGACGGAATCTTTCGGATCAATCAGATTGGTGAAGATCAGGTACGGGAGATGGGCGCTGAGTAGAAGGGATTGATTGGACCTCAAAGAGTTGGTTACTCAAGTCCCTGGATTCTCAGGTTGGGACCACCCGGACAAGATCAAGTTGTTCGGGTGGTTTTTGCATGTTTACCGAGGTCGCGAGTTTTTCACTGCCAAAGAGATTCGAGAGTGCTACGATCAGCTAAGCTACACTGCCCCCCGGCTGAACCGTGATCTGGAGCGTCTCCTTGACCGACGACCGCGTGAACTTCTCCAGGATAGCCGGGGATTTCGGCTGCATGGAACAGTCAAGCAGGCTCTTGATGAAAAGTACGGTGAGGCGCAGACGACCATCGTGGTAAAAAAGCTGCTCGCCGAACTCCCAGCAAAGGTCCCAGGCATCGAGGAACGGGCCTTCCTGGAGGAGGTCATCCGCTGTCTCCGCGCACAGGCCTTCCGCGCGACGGTGGTGATGGCTTGGAACCTGGCTTTCGACCACCTCCTCCACTGGCTCCTCAAGGACCCAGCGAGACTCAAGACGTTCAATGATCGGATTCCGGTGAGGTACCCCAACAAGAAACCGATGCCGCTGATCGCCAAGTTCGAAGACTTCGAGGAGTTGACGGAACGGGAGGTCATCGAGGTGTGCAGCTCGGCAGGGCTGATCTCGGACGCGGTGTTCGGGATCCTGAAAGAGAAGCTCGACCGCCGGAACACCGCTGCTCATCCCTCGAAAGTCGCAGTGTTGCAGTCCAAGGCCGAGGACACGATTGAGGACCTTGTGACCAACGTCGTCCTTAAACTGACTTGAGCCTGAGAGACCCGGAGCCGGAGACTAACTGAAATGCCATTCTCGGAACCAGTGAAGCGGGAGGCGAAGCGTCGGGCTCACTACAAGTGTGTGCTCTGTCGCCAGCCCATCTTTCTCGAAGTGCATCACATCGAGCCGGAAGCCGAAGGCGGCTCGTGCGACATCGAAAACGCCGCTCCACTGTGCCCCACCTGTCACGACTTGTGGGGGTCGCATCCAGAGAAGCGGAAGTACCTCAGGGAGGTGCGTGATTTCTGTTGGGAGTATTCCGCGAAGATCGAGCAGCATCCATCACTCATTGCGACCAATGAACGCATCGACGAACTCCAACAGGAGTTGCGAGCGGTGTCCCAGGGCCAAACGCGCCAGATGGAAATCATGACCGAGATAAAGGCCCTGTATGTCGATCAACTCAAGAGCACAGCGGGATCGGTAAGTTCGGCGCGGACGGTAGAGGAACTGATGATCGCGTCCGGGTCCGCAGTAGCGACTCCGGGGACCGGCTCATTGATCTTCACCGGCCATGCGCCTACGGTGTCCGTGACCCACGAGTGCAGCCAGTGTGGATTTCATTACGACATGGACCAGAACGCGAAGTGCCCGAAGTGCGGCTACTGGATTGGAGGTCCCGGTCGGAGTGCCTAAACCTTCCCTCCCTCAAACTTCGTACGTAGTACGAAGTTTTTCAGTGGAGGAGAAGTTGTCCGTTCGTAGTTGTCGGTGTTATTGGTGAGCGGGTTCGCTCTCTCGCGCAGTATTTCAGAACTGACCGGTCGTAAGGACCGCCTAGAATCAGAGCGCATCGGGGACCGCCAATTCTCTCGACAGAACCATCTCGCTTCGGTGGTGCATGTATCGCTGAAAGTGCCCCTTGAACATTCGAGCAGTCGGGAGCGGTGTCCCGACTGCGAACACATCTTCAGGGAAACCATACGCGATAAAATCCTCTCCCCAGGCGAAGTTCCCTCCAAAGTCCCGGAACGGTTGGACAGAAGGCGTATACTCCTCCTGGAGTACAAGAATCGCCAAGTCCACTCCTGGTTGGCGAATGAGTGTTTTCACTCCCATCACTTCTCGCCTCGTATCCATGGGCAGACCAATGGCCAATTCATGAGGTCCGAGGTTCCCGACGCAGTGGGCGGCAGTCAGATAGTGTGTTGGGTGTCGGAACGCGAAGCACGTCCCCAGGAACGCAGTGCCAACACTGGAGGGATGATGGAACAGAAGCCCGACGCCGGAGAGAGGATTCACCTATGAAATAGAGCCATCCGGGGTCGAACCGGCGACCGTCTAAGCCAATCCTACCTGCTTACGTCGAGGTATTTCCGAAAGAGCTTCCTTGCGGGCTCGAATTGCTCTGTAAGCCAATTAAGCTCCTCGTGCATCGAATCTACGACCTTCTTGTGGTCATACCCGTCAGGCTTGGCCTGGGTGTAGTCGCGGTATTCGTTAGTCCAACGCGATAAGGCAACCCCGTGTTTGTAGATCGTGTCGATGTACTCCGGGATTTCCGGCCCGAACAGGAAGTCTGCCTCTGAGACCGTCGTGCGAAAGCGCAGCAGGTCCTCCACGCTGATCTTGGCGTCGCGGATAATGATGCTTAGGACCTTCTTAACTTCTTCGTACACCCGCAAACGACGATCATAGCGATCGAGTACTAGTTTCTGCTGATTCGTCTTCCATTGCTGCCAAGCGATGTAGACCGCCATGACGGCAATGAGCGGAGTGAGAACTGCCTTCGAGATTTCGGCGAGATTAGCGAGACACATCAGGGGAGAGAGCCTAACCCATACGATAGGTATTTCAAGACCACGGAAAGAGTGGAGCCAGCCGGGATCGAACCGGCAACCCCCGCGTTGCAAACGCGGTGCTCTCCCAATTGAGCTATGGCCCCCAACTACGGCGTGTCCACCCAGACCGTGCCCATGAGCTGCAACCTTTGGCGCTGCGTTGTACAACCTTCCAGAGCACTCAAAGCAAAATGTTCAGGGCACAATATCAGGGCATTAATTCTAACTACTTGAGAGGAGCAGCTTTCTACCTTGCGGCCAATCCCTTGCAAACCAGGTGCTCTCCCAACTGAGCTACCGCCCCTCGGCAACGAAAATAGAACGAGCGGGCGATCGCGGATAGGACGCGCCGCGGTCGGCCTAACAGTCACTTACCGGCCGATGGCTCGGAAACGAACGGCATTAACCCTCCTGTGGCGCGGCCGCCACAGCGCGCCACGAATGGAACGATTCCGCCGCTCGGGCATACGGCTAGTAGAAGGCTATGCATTCGCAGGAGGATGACATGCATTTCCCGGACTTGAATCCCAAGGCTCACGTGACGCTGACGAAACAGGGCGAGGCCGTCATCGGCGAGCGAGAAGCGAAATTGTTGGACGCAGTCGAGCGCGTGCGATCGATCAAAGACGCGGCGTCAGAGGCGGGGATCAGCTACCGCACGGCGTGGAGCACGATTCAGCAAATGGAGCAAGCCCTCGGCCGCCCGATGGTCGTGTCGCGCGCCGGCGGACCCGGCGGCGGCGCGACGACACTCACCGACGAGTGTCGGCGCCTGCTCGCGCTCTATCAGGAGCTGACGCGCCGCCTCGAAGAACATTTGACGCGCGCGTGGGAAACACCGGCGATCGCGGAAGCCGGCGACTAACGCGTGATCGCGAGCGCGTAACCGCCGGGCAGCGGGCGTAACGCGAACGCCGGCGTCGCGACGCCGGTGATCGCGCCGCTGTACTGGCTCAACGCGCCGATGTCCGCGACCCCGATCGTGAGGATCGTCGCGCCGTTGTTCAGCACGCCGGTCAACGCGAAGGCCGTCGTCGTGCCGCCCAGCGGCTGCTGGAAGAGCCGCAGACCGGTGCCGGCGGTCGCGCTCGTCAGCGCCGCCGGTCCGGTGATCGTGAACACGATCGCGGAATCGGCGCCCGAGTTGGGCGAGGTCAACCGGATCTTGAACGTGCCCGGCCCAGATGCGGTCGGGCCATCACCACCGCAGCTCGCGCCGGTGCACAGGACCGCGGCGAGCAAGGTGAGCATGACGAGTCCCCGCCGATTCATTGCCGGCCCCCTTTCCGTTGCACCGCTTGGAGTACGGCCGCGCTCAGCGGCGCGCCGGTCGCTTTGACCCAGGCGAGGAAGTCGCCGATGTCATAACTGCCGTTGTGGTTGCCCAGAAAATCGAGATAGCGCGTTTGGTCGGCGTTGAGTGGCGCGCCGGGTCCGAGCAGCTGCGTCACGACGTCGCTGGTCGCGAGCGTCGGCGTCGTCACCGAGAACGTAAATGTCCGCGACTGGCTTTGCGCGCCCGACGTCAGCTGCACCGTATACGAGAAGTCGCCCGCCTGCTGGAGAAATCCGGAGACGACGCCGGTCGATGCATTCAGCGTCAGACCTTGCGGCAAGGCGCCGCCGGTGATGGTCCAGGTGTTCGTTCCCGTCCCACCCGCGCTCTTCAGCGTATCGAGGTAGGCAGCGCCCATGACGCCGTTGGGTCGAGCGTTGGAGGACGTCACGGTCAGCGAGCCGAATGTCGCGGTGACGGTGTACGGCCGGCCCATCGGCAGCGTAACGGAGAGGTTCAGCGTGACCGTGTCACCGGACCAGCCGCCGAAATTCAGACCCGAGTCGGGTGTCGCCGTCAGCGTCACCGCCCTGCCCTCCGTGATGAACGTGCCGGTCGTCAGATTGATCGCCGTGTCGGCTTGAATCGTCCCGCCGCCACCGGTCGTCGCGATGAGTTTGTAGTCGTGACTCACCGTCGCGATGAGCGTATCGCCGGCCAGATGCCCGGTGATCGTGTGGCTCGCCGCGCCGCCGTCGGACCACGACGCGAAGTTGAAGCGCCTGCGACCGTCGCCCGAGAGCTGCGGGCCCACAAACGCAATCGTGTGGCTCGAGCCTTCGTCGACGAGATCCGTGAAGGCGGTATACGTGACCCCGTCGAACTGGATCGTGGCGAGCGGATCGCTCGCGCGCACGACCGAGAGCCCGCCGAAGCGCAGCCGAAAAGACATCGTCCGATCCGTGACCAGTTGGCGAATGGAGTCCACGCCGAAGCCGGCGAAGGTCTGGTCCGCGTTCTTGAGCGCCGCGGGCGTCGTGCGGAACACCAGGGCGGTATTGGCGCTGGGCCCCGCGTACAGGTCGGCCGCATCGCCGCGATTGGAGCAGCCGGCGAACGACGGCACGCCGCAGAAGTTTCCGGACACGGGCTGCGCATCGAGATTGCCGAACGCGTCGGCCTGGACGACCGCGAGGCCGTGCGGCAATCCCGACTGCACGTCGTTGCTGAACAAGCCTTGCGCGATCTTCGCGGAATCGACGTGATAGATCAGCAGCCCGCCGCCGCACCCGCCCGGGTTCCCCGACCGCGCGCAGTGAATCCGAATCATTGCGGAATCGGATTGCTGCCGCTGCCGGTTCTCCAGCAAGAAGTACTCGCCGCGGGGATTTGCGCCCTGCACGCGCACGTAGAACACGGTGTCGGACAACGGCGCGGCATCGAACGAGTAGGTGCCGGTCGTGGTCAGCGGCGCCACGGTGACCCATCCAAGCTGGCTCAGCGACCAGGCGTCCATGCGTGACGGGCTGAGCGCGGTCGTGAAGTTCCCCGAGCCCATGAGGCTCCACTCGCCCACGCCTTCCGTGTTGCCGTCCGTCCCGTAGAGATCGGGCAACCCGAATGTGTGGCCGGTCTCGTGCGCCACGGTTCCGACCGGCATGATCTGGCTCACGTCGCACGAGGACGCGCCGCCCACGGCCGGCTGGAGGATGTAATCGTTGATTTTGACTTTTTGGCCGGGATGGAACGGATCGTTGTCTTGCGTCGTGTAGACGCCCGGGCTGGTCGCCGCCAGCGAGAAGCGGTGCGCCCAAAGGTGGTTCTGCGGCGCGCTTTGCGGCCCGCATTCACCGCCCATCGCAAAGTGCAGGAACAGCACGAACGGCACGAAGCCGGTCGAATCCGCGAATTGTGCGAAGTCCACGCTCGCGTCCAGCTTGCTCAACGCCTCGCGCAATCCGCTCTGCATCCGTTGCTCGGCGAGCCCGCTGAACAAACCGTTGCAGTTGCTCGTGTTCCCGAAAGGATTCTGCGATGCGCAGGTCGAGCTCGTGCCGCCGGTATACCACACCTCGTTGCTGTCGAGCGTCGCAAATCCAAACGCGCCCCCCTGCACGTCGATCAGACCATTCGTCAGCTGCGTGTAGTAGGAGCGGTAGGTGTAGGGCTTGCCCGCGGGCGGCGACGTCGCGAACAGGACGGCGTTGTAGTCGGTCGCCGCGAACCCGGCGCCGGGAACGGGAGAATCCTTGAACCGGAACATGATCGCCGGCACGTGCATCGTTCCCGAGACCGCGGCCAGCGGTGCACTCGGCGACACGGTTCCGGTGCGCAACGGCGTGTTCATCGCGTCGAACTGTCCCGCCGAGAGCATCGCCGCGCGGATCGCCCGCACGCGCTGCGCGCGGATCCGCCAGATGTTGTTCTTGCTGATGTCGAATCCGGGAATTTCCCAGCGAGGATGAACGCGAGCCTGCGCGGCGACGGTGCGAGGAGCGACGAAAACGGCCAGGCCTGCGAGGCCCAGAAAACGAACAAATCGTGAAATCACTCTGCGGCCTCCGGGGAAACAGACAAGGCTTAATTCACGTACTCGCCGCAATCTAGGCTAGGGTCCACATCACAAAAAGCCTTGCCATTTGCCTCACGTAGGGCTAAGCTGTACCACCGTTTACAACATTCGAGGCTTCGTGCGTACAGAGACCTTGCAGCATATCGCGCTGTTCGACAAGTGCAAGAACTTCACCCGGGCGCGCGAGGTCCAAGCTGCGGGCCTCTACCCGTATTTCAAGCCGATTTCCCGCTCCGAAGACACCATCGTTGTGATCGAGGGCCAAGAGCGGATCATGATGGGGTCGAACAACTACCTCGGCCTCACGCACCACGCCGAAGTCCTGGCCGCCGCCCGCTCCGCCCTGGAGCGGTACGGCTCCGGCTGCACCGGGAGCCGCTTCCTGAACGGCACGCTCGACCTCCACGAGCAACTCGAGACCGAGCTGGCTGAGTTTTTCGGCAAGGAATCTTGCCTCGTCTTCTCAACGGGCTATCAAGCAAACCTCGGCGTCATTTCGGGCCTGGTGGGCCGCACCGACGTCGTGTTCCTGGATAAGCTGGACCACGCCTCCATCGTGGACGGCGCCAAGATGTCCCACGGCGAGACGCTGCGCTTCAACCATGGCGACCTCGCAGGTCTCGAGCGGAAGCTGCAGAAGCTGCCCGAGGGCACCGGCAGCATGGTGATCGTGGACGGCGTGTATTCGATGGAAGGCGACATCGCGGACGTGCCGGGCCTGCTCAAGATCTGCCAGCGGTACGGTGCGGCGCTCGCGATCGACGACGCACACTCCGTCGGCGTGCTCGGGCCGAATGGTGACGGCACGGCCGCCCACTTCGACCTCGTCGATGAAGTCGACCTGATCGTCGGCACGTTCTCGAAGTCGCTCGCGTCGATCGGCGGCTTCGCGGCAGGATCCGAGAACGTGATCCATTATCTGCGGCATCATTCGCGTCCGCTCATCTTCACCGCCGCGCTGCCCCCGGCGAACACCGCGGGCGTGCTCGCGGCGTTGCACGTGATGCAGCGCGAGCCGGAGCGGCGCGAGCAGCTGTGGCGCAACACGCGCCGCCTGCAGGAGGGCATGCGCGCCCTCGGCTTCGACATCGGGCCGACCGAGACGCCGATCGTCCCCGTGCTCATCGGCCCGCTCGACAAGACGTTCCTCTTCTGGCGCAAGCTGTTCGACGCAGGGGTCTTCACGAACCCCGTCGTGCCGCCCGCCGTGCCGCCGTCGCAGTGCCGGCTGCGCACCAGCCTGATGGCGACCCATACGTCCGAGCAAATCGACCTCGCGCTCGAGGTGTTCGGCCGGCTCGGAAAAGAGCTGGGGGTTATCTGACGGCGGTGGAGATCACGCCCGTCTCAAACGGGCGCGATCTCAATCGCTTCATCGCGTTTCCGTACGACCACTACAAACACGAAGCGTTGTGGGTGCCGCAGCTGCGCCGCGACATCCACACGTTGCTCTCCCCCAAGAAGAATCCGTTCTTCCAGCACGCTGAAGCAGCCTATTGGACCGCCAACCGGGCGGACGGCCGGATCGTCGGACGGATCGCGGCCATCAAGAACGACATGCACAACAAGGAACACCACGATAAAGTGGGGTTCTACGGGTTCTTCGAGTCGATCGACGATCAGTCCGTCGCCAACGCGCTGTTCGATACGGCGGCGCAATGGCTCCGTGCCAAAGGCTTCGACACGATGCGCGGGCCGATGAACCCCTCGACCAACGACGACTGCGGCTTGCTGATCGCGAACAACGGCACGCCGCCGTCGCTGATGATGCCGTACAACTTCGCCTATTACGAGACGCTCCACGATCGGTATGGCTTCACCAAGGCGAAGGACTTGCTCGCCTACGAGGGCGGCGGCGCGCAGTCGGCGCCCGAGCGATTCCTGCGGATCGGTCGCCGCGCACTCGAGCGCAACGGCATCACGCTGCGCACGCTCAACATGAAGCGGTTTGACGACGAGGTGGAGCTCATCAAGAAGCTCTACAACAGCGCGTGGGAAAAGAACTGGGGCTTCGTCCCGCTCACCAACGCCGAGATCGATCATCTCGCGAAGCAGCTGAAGCCGATCGTCGTGCCGGACCTCGTCATTTTCGCCGAGCGTGGCGGCGAAGTCGTGGGATTTTCGGTGAGTCTGCCCGATTTCAATCTGGCGCTGCTGCACAACCGCTCGGGACGGCTGTTCCCCGGCATTCTCAAGGTCCTGTGGTACTCGCGCAAGATCGACCGCGCGCGCGTCATGCTGCTGGGCGTGATCCCCGAGTTTCGCGGCCGCGCCATCGATGCGGTGCTGTACCACCGCACGTGGGAAAACTCCGTGAAGCACGGCATGCCCCGCGGGGAAGCCGGCTGGATCCTCGAGGACAATGCGCTGATGAACAAAGCGGCCCTCGAGCTCGGATTTCGCGTCTCCAAGAAGTACCGCATCTACGACAAGGCGCTGTGAACGTTTTCGTGACCGGGGGCACCGGATTCGTCGGTGCCCATCTGGTCCGGGCACTGCGCGCGCGCGGCGATACCGTCACGGCGCTGGTGCGACGTCCGGAGCTCGCGCGGCAATTGGGATGGGGCGACGACATCCGGGTGGTGCGCGGCGACCTGAATGACGACGCCGCCCTCGCCGAGGGCTGCGCCGGCGTCGACGTGGTGTACCACGTGGCCGGCAAGATCGCGGCCCGGAGCGCCGCGGACTTCATGGCGACGAATCGCGACGGCACCGCGAACGTGCTGGAGGCGGCACGCGACGGCGGCGCCAGACGATTTCTCCTCGTCTCCTCGCTCGCGGTCGGCGGTCCGACATCGCACGGCCACCCAATCGACGAGGATCGCCACCCCGCCCCGGTCACCGACTATGGGCGGTCCAAGCTCGCCGCCGAGGTGCTGGTGCGCGCGCTTGCGTCGGTGTCCTGGACGATCGTGCGGCCGCCGGTCGTCTACGGCGAATGGGATCGCGGCACGCTCACGATCTTCAAGCTCGCGCAGCGCGGCATCGCGCCGGTCTTCGGTGACGGATCGCAGGAGTTGTCGGTCATTCATGCGGAAGACCTGGCACACGCGCTCATTGCGGCAGCCACTTCACCCGCCGCGGCCGGTCACGTTTATTTCGCCGCGCATCCGGTGATCACCACGAGCCGGGCGCTCGTCGCGGCCGTCGCCCGCGCGCTCGGTCGCACGCCGCCACGGATCGTGCCCGTGCCCGCGCTGGTGGCGCGCGGCGTGCTGTGGACCGCCGGCACACTTGCGCATCTCGCCGGGCGCGCCACCTTGCTGTCGGCCGACAAAGCCAATGAGTTTCTGGCTCCGGCGTGGACGTGCCGCAGCGACGCCCTGACGCGCGACACCGGGTGGAGGGCGACGATTGCTCTTGAAACCGGCCTGGCGCGGGCCGCGAACTGGTACCGGGAGGTGGGATGGCTGTAGCGAACGGCAATCGCAAGTGGAGCGGCAGCGAGACGCTGTGGCGGGAGTTCACCGCCATCGATCTCGCGACCGTCGCTTACATCGCCGTCGCGACGGGCGCCGTTCTCCTGTCCTTCCGTGGCGAGGGCATTCCCGGCTGGCCCTGGGTGCTTACGGCGCACGGCCTGATCGTGGTCCTCGTGCTGCTCGCGCCACGCGCCCGGCGGTCCGGGCGCGTCGGGCGCTTCATCGGCGACTGGTATCCCATGCTGCTGCTGCCGGCGCTCTACGGCGAGATCGGCGTCCTCACGCTGAGCGCCGGATTCCAGAACGATCAGCTCATTCAACGGCTGGAAACCTGGGTGTTCGGTTCGCAGATCTCGTATCGTTGGATCCGGGAATCGCCCAACGCCACGCTCTCGTTCATCCTGCATTCCTGCTATCTCGCGTACTATCCGATCCTGTACGCCTCGCCGTTCGCGCTGTGGATCGTCGGGCGGCGCGATGCGTCGCGCCACACGATCTTCGGCATCATGGCGACGTTTTATCTGTGCTACGTCGTATTTCTGTTCTTCCCCGTGGCGGGCCCGCGCTACGCGTTCGACGGCGCGCACAACGTGGCGACGCAGGTTTGGCCGGCCCGGTTTGCGGCCTGGCTCCTCGACCGCGGCGACTCGTGGGGCGCCGCGTTCCCGTCGTCACACGTCGCCGCGTCGGTCGTCGCGACCGGCATGGCGCTCCGGTATTGGCGCGCGTTGGGACTCGTGCTGCTGCCGTTCACGGCAGGTCTGATCCTGGCCGTCGTGTACGGTCAATTTCACTATGCGGTGGACGCGCTCGCGGGGCTGATGGTCGCCGCGTCGATGCTCGGCATCATGCAGACCGCCGAGGCGACGGAGCCGCAGCGCCTCGCCGTCGCGGGATACGGCGTGGAGCCCGGCGGCAACGCCTAGTGCTCCATGTGCATTTCGGCCATCGGCATGGCGACGGCCGGCTTGCCGACGGCTCCCATGAAGTGCCGCAGGTCCTGCTGATATAACGAGTCGCTCGGGTCCGTCGCCGGCCAGGTCACGCCGCGCGCCGGGACGAACAACCCGCCTACCACGCCCATGCCGCCGTTCACGATCGTCTGCCCCGTCGGATTGTCGTAGATCACGCGCACCCGATAGCGGTGACTCGGCGTGATGTGCAGCCCGATGCTCGTGAGCGTGTAGAGCTTCGCAATCGGGACCGCGCTCGCGACGCCGGCCGGCGCCGGCGCCGGCTCGCCGTGCCACAGCAGCGTGCCCGTCGTCGCGTCCCAAAACTCGATCGTCTTGCCGTACGGATGCATGTGCCCGCCGATCACCACGAGCTTGCCCTCGACGCCGGGGCTGCCCTCGTACGACCGCTCGGTGTGACCGGGCGGCAAGTCGAACGATTTGTCGCCCACCGGAAACCCGACGTCGAGCTGCCACGGCAATACCGAGAAGAACGGCCAGGGACGATGCTCGGGCACGTAGCTGATGATCAATTGCACCCGCACGCCCTTGTAATCCTCGTGCGTCGGATTATGCACCATCGCGTTCGCGAGGATGCGTTGCCCCGCATGCACGCGAGAGCCGAACAGGAGCCACGGAAACCGGATCTCGCCGGTCTCCATGCCCGAGGCGAGGATGCGGCGGGAGATCGGCAGGAACAGCTCGCGCTCGTTCGGATCCATGACGTTCATGTGATGGAGCAGCTCCGTGGGCAGCCGCCGTCCCTCGGCATCGACGAGCTCCGCGTGGAGCGCGTAAATCGATCCGGTGACGGGGAACTCGCCGACCGAGGCGGGCTCCTCGACAACGGTGCCCGCCGCGAGATCGACGGGGGGAAGCTCCATGACCATGATCTCGCGGTGCG
This sequence comes from Gemmatimonadales bacterium, assembly GCA_036522875.1. Classification (GTDB taxonomy): domain Bacteria; phylum Gemmatimonadota; class Gemmatimonadetes; order Gemmatimonadales; family GWC2-71-9; genus 20CM-2-65-7. The sequence continues at coordinate 86,673 of DATDEZ010000047.1, forward strand.
GATCGACGGTGATCGTCGTGCGGTCCAGCTCGTTCCAGTCGATCGCGGGTCCGGCCAGCGCGGGATGCGCGGGCGCGGCGTCGGCCGCGTATCCCGCCGTGATCACGCGTAGTGCAGCCAAGACGAGAAACCAACGTGGGCGCATCAGAAGTACCTCGTCAGCTCGCGGGTTACGGTGTCCTTAGGTTGCAGGGTTTCCAGAAAAAACGAAAGAGCGGCCCCGGAGTTTCCACGAGACCGCTCCTCCATCGATCGCCGTCGGCAAAAGCCTACTCGACTTTGATCGTGATTCTCATGCCGAGGGTGAGGTGCGGTGTGCAATACCCCTTGTACGTCCCCTTCGGCGCGTTGGCGAACGACACATCGTAGGTCTCGTTCGGCTGCGTGAGGAACGGTCCGGAGAGATTGTCGACCGTGTTCTTCATGTTCGCGTTCAGCGCGGCAGCGGCGCCCGCGGGAACCGAGTCGGCCCAGAACGTGATGTTGTGCGGGCCGCCCTGCACGTTGATGAACCGGATCGTGCCGCCCGCGGGGACGGTCACGGAATTCGGCTCGAACGAGGCCTTGGTGCTGCCGTTCCCCGTCATCTTCACTTCGACGACCGGGCCGGCCGGCGCTGCGGCTGCTCCACCCGCGGCGCCCCCTGAAGCGGCGGGCGGATTCGCGGCTGGGGTCTGATTCTGGTCGCCCTTCTTGCCGCACGCGGCGAACGCGCCGATTGCGACGACGGTCGTGAGCAGAGCGAAGCGCATTGCTGAGATCCTCCGGAAACGTGTCCTGGTGTCGCTGCGAGTGTCGCTTGTGAACAGTTTCACAATACGCGTCAATATAGAGAGGGTCTCGAAAAACGGGAGTCCTCCGCTGAAGACCTCACGACTTAAGGCATTGCGTTTCTAGCCGTAACTCCAATATTGGGGCCGCCTTTTCCGACCCTTCCCAACTTGGAGGCAACACCGTGCGGAGAACGTTCGCATTGCTCGCGTTAGCGGCAGGCGTCACGACCGTTTTGCCGGCGCAAGGCGCCTGGCATCCGGAGATTGGCATCCAGGCCGGCTACACGAAGACGAAGCCGGCCGGCACCGGCGCCGATGACGCCGAGTCGTTCATCATGCTGCCGGGCGGCTCGACCATCGCGCCGTTGCTCACGTACGGCTCGCTCTACGCGATCATCCCGTGGAGCAACAAGATCGCCGTGGAACCGACGTTTGGATTCAGTCAGTTCGAGGTCGGGACCAATGGCGCGACCGCGACGCGCATCGGTGCGCGGATTGATTATGCCATCACGCCGAAGTTCTATGGCGCGGCGGGTGGCGTCGTCAATTACATCGAACAGACCGGCACCCACGGCACACAGCTCGGCCTCGAGGTCGGCCTCGGCTACCGGCTGCGGATCACGCAGGGGCTGAATGGCCGCATCGAGGCGCAGTGGGTCTCGACGAAGAACTCCGATAACGTCACGGGGCCGTTCAACGCCTATTCGGCGCTCATCGGTGTTTCTACACCGCTGTCGGCCGGTGGGGCGAGTCGGAGCAGTGCGCGGAGTGCCCGCGCGACGAGCAGCAACAGCGTGTGGACCCGATCGGTCGGGTTCAATGCCGGCTATTCGCGCGTGCACGCCGTGGGTGGCGGCGACCTCGTCTTCCTGACGGCGCCCGGCGTCGGTGGCTCACTCGCCGCTCTGGGGGCATACGCGCCGGGTCCGCCGATCCTGTTCGCGATCTTTCCGATTGGTCGGAAGATCGCGCTCGAGCCCGGCCTCGATCTCACGCGAATCGATCAGGGTGGCTCGTCGATCTTGAGCGTGTCGCTGGGCGCGCGCCTCAACTATGCGTTCGTCCACGGCTGGTATGGCGCGATCGGCGGTCAGCTGGCGCACATCAGTCCGAGCGGCGGCAACTCCGCCAGCGTCTTCGGCGGCACGCTCGCGTTCGGCGCCCGGTTCAACCTCACGTCGTCCCTCGGTGGACGCGTCGAGCTGAACTATCTGACGTTCCCGGCCAACACAGACCTCGGTGCGGCAACCAACACGACGTCGGTGCTGTTCGGTCTCACGATGCCGCTGCACTAGGCTTCGGAAGATCGCAGTGACACGCACGGCCCCCGGCAACGGGGGCCGTTGCATTTTTGGCCGGCTGGGACGACACTACCTGCCATGTCGAGCACTTCCCTTCCCGAAATGCCACCGCAGGAGCTCGCCGAACGGCTCGACCGCGGCGAGGCACTGCAAGTCCTCGACGTGCGCGCGAGCGACAAGGTGGAGCGCGGCCACATCGCGATGGGGGCGGAGCTCGACTTTCTTGCCGCGCCGAACTCCAAGCTGCTGGCGCTGCCCGATGTGACGGCGATCGGACTCGATCGCGCGCGCCCGGTCGCGGTCGTCTGCAATCACGGCAACTCGAGCAAAAAGGCGACGGCGTTCCTGCGCGAGCGAGGGTACGAAGCGTACTCCGTCATCGGCGGCATGGCGGCGTGGGAGACCGTATACGTCGCCCGCCGGCTGTCGCCGACGCCGTCACTCTCCCAAGTCGTGCAGCTCGACCGCGTCGGCAAAGGAGCGCTCAGCTACATCCTGGTCAGCGACGGTGACGCCGTGCTCGTCGATCCCGGGCGCCATCTCGATCGGTACGAGGCGGTGTTCCGCGATCTCAAAGCGACGCCGGCGGCGGTCGTGGACACGCACATCCACGCCGACTATCTGAGCGGCGGGCGCGCGGCCGCGGCCCGCTGGCAGATTCCCTACTTTCTCCATCCCGACGATGCCGTCTCGCCGTACGACAACACGCCCGGCCGTTTGCCCTTTCAGCCGCTGAGCGAGGGCGACACGATCGCGTTCGGACACGCGACGCTGCGCGCGCAGCACGTCCCAGGGCACACACTCGGCAGCATCGCGCTGCTCGCCGATGAAGGGCTGGTGCTCACCGGCGACTTCCTGTTTGTGCGCTCGATCGGTCGACCTGACCTGGCCGGTCAGGCCCACGCGTGGGCGAAGCTGCTGTGGCGAAGTCTCGAGCGCGCACGCGCGAGCTGGGCCGGCGACTTGCTCGTTCTGCCCGCGCATTATTCCAATGAAGAAGAAAGACGCGCCGACCGGATCGTGGCGGCGCGGTTCGATGTGATCGCCGCCACCAATCCCCCCGCCGCGATCCAGGACGAGCGCGTCTTCTTACAATGGGTAGCGGACCATCAGACCACGTTCCCGGACGCCTATCGCACGATCAAAGAGGCCAATCTCGGCCTCGTCGATCTCTCGGACGCTGATGCCGAGATCGTGGAATCCGGGCCAAATCAATGCGCGGTAGGGTAATCTAGATCACGGTGTGCAAGCTTCGGCGGGATGCCCGTCTCTCATGGCATCCTTGACCGGAGTCGTTCATGCTGAGGCCACGCCGCGTGCTGGGAGCAGCCATGCTCCTGAGCGGCACGCTCGTTTCGCCGTCGCTCGCGCAGGGGTGGATCGATCCGGTCCATCCTCCCATTCCCAACGCCACCGGGCGGGTCGAGCGCCTCCGCAGCGCGGTGCAGGTGTCCGTCAGCGGCCGCGTCGCGCGCGTCACAGTAGAGGAGTGGTTCCGCAACAACGGGCCGGCACTGGAAGAAGGGATGTACCACTTCCCGCTTCCGGGCGAGGCAGTCTTCTCGAGCTATTCGCTGTGGCAAGGCGATCAGGAGCTGCGCGGCGAAGCGATGGACGCCACGCAGGCACGCTCGATCTACGAAGCGATCGTGCGGCAGAAGCGTGACCCCGCGCTGATCGAGCTCGCCGGTGAAGGCCTGATTCGCGCGCGTGTCTTCCCGATTTCCCCGGGGGAGACTCGCAAGATCACACTCAAGTACACGCAGCTCCTCGACCGCGCCGGCGATGCCTGGCGCTTCCGCTACCTCGGCGATCGCAATCGCCAGTCGGCGCCGAGGAGCTTTCGCATGGAAGTCGACAGCGCGACACGTTTCGGCGACCCGTACTCGCCCACGCATCAAGTGCAGGTCTCGCGACAGAGCGATCACATCGAGGTGACCGTCGGCGACAACGCGGCAGGCGGCGACTTCGAGCTGCTCCTGCCGCTCGCCCATGGCCTCGTCGGACTGTCGCTCATTCCTCACCATCCCGCAGGCGAAGACGGCTATTTCATGATGCTGCTCGCCCCCGGCGCCGCGGCGGACGCCAATGCGCTGCGCCGCGATGTCGTCGCGGTGATCGATGTTTCGGGTTCGATGTCAGGCGAAAAACTCGCGCAGGCGAAGGCCGCGCTCACGCAGCTGCTCAACTCACTCCGCCAGGGCGATCGGTTCCGCTTGGTCGCGTTCTCGGGCGGCGTCCGGCGGTATGCCGAGGGCTGGACGACCGTGAGCGCCGACGCGCGCCGCAGCGCGGGCGAGTGGATTCACAGCCTCGAGGCCGAGGGCGGCACGAACATCGCCGGGGCGCTCAGCGAAGCATTCGCGCAGTCACCGGACGAGCAGTCGCTCGGCGTCGTCGTGTTCTTGACCGACGGCATCGCGAGCGTGGGCGAAATGGATCCGGAGCGCATCGCGCAGCAGGCCGAGCAGGGACGCGGCCACTTTCGGGTGTTCTCATTCGGGATCGGCGATGACGTAAACACGTTTCTGCTCGATCGGTTGACCGAGCGCGCGCACGGGACCACGGAGTACATCCGCCCCGGCGAAAATATCGAGAGCGCCGTGGGCACGCTGGCCGCGAAGATCGCGAGCCCGGTGCTCACGGATGTCGCGATCAGCGCCGGTTCCGGGCTCGAGCTGTACGACGTGCAGCCCGGCTCCCTGCCAGACCTGTTCGCCGGCGATGAGCTGGTCGTGTTCGGCAGGTATCGGGGAGTGGCGAGTGGGGACTTGTCCGTGACGGTGCGCGGTCGCAGAAGCGGTCGCGCGGAGGAGTTCACGACAACCTTCGCCGATCGCGACAACGACGACGCGCGCTATATCGAGCAGCTGTGGGCGGCACGCAAAGTCGGCGCGTTGTCCCGTGAGATCCGGCTGCACGGTCAGACGCGTGAAATCATGGACGCGCTGAAGCAGCTGGCGCTGCGCTACGGCATCCTGACCGAGTACACGTCCTATCTCGTGCAGGAGCCGAACGTCGCGCTGCGGCGGCAATTCGAGGATCGGGTCATGCAGGCCCCGGCCCCCGCGCCGGCCGACCAGGCGGGTGCGGCGGCCGTCGGCGTCGCGACGCGCGATCGCTCGATGTCCGAGTCCGACAATCTGGCCTCCACCGAGGCGCAGATGCGGAGTGATCTCTCCGGCTTTGACGCCACGCGCCGAGCTCGCTCCGGCATCAATCCGACGCAGCGCGTCGGCGGCCGGCTGTTCATCCTGCGCGACAGCACGTGGACCGATCTCGGCCACGGCGACTCGCTGCACGTGGTGAGCATCGCTCCCTACAGTGAAGCGTACTTCGCCGTGCTCAAGGCATTGCCCGACCTCCGCGAGCCCGCGGCCCTCGAGCCCTCGGTGCTGGTGGCCGGACGGCGGGCGAGCATCAAGATTGGTGCCGGCGGCAAGACGAGCCTGACGCCGGGAGAGCTCGAGCGGCTCGTGAGAGAGTTCAGGGGATGAGCTGACTCGACATGCCCGACGACATCGCCGAGGTGTACCGCAACACCTACCCCGCGCTCGTGCGCTTCCTGTACCGCAAGGTCTGGGACCACGGGCGCGCGGAGGATCTCGCGCAGGAAGCGTTCGCGCGAGCGCTCGTGCACAAGCCGGAGAACACACGCGGCTGGCTCTTCGTGGTGGCGGCAAACATGGCGCGGGATGAAGCGCGACGGGCGGCGCGTGAGAAGCGGCATCTCATCCTGCTCAAGAGTGAGCCCGAGGCGGTGCACCACGGCCCGGAAGACGCGATTGACGCCGACCGCCAGGTGCAGCAGGTCCGAGCGGCGCTGGATCAACTCACGCCGCGCGATCGCGAAGCACTGTTGTTGTGGGATGCGGGGATGTCATACGACGAGATTGCGACGCAAACAGGACTGGCCCGCGGCGCGATCGGCACGACACTGGCGCGCGCGCGCCGCAGACTGGTAGAGGCCTATGAAGCGGGACAGGAAGGAGGAGAGCATGTCGCACGTGGATGAAGGCACCCTGCACGCATACCTGGACGGCGAGCTGTCCTCCTCGGAGCGCGCCGCGGTCGACGCGCATCTCGGTCAATGCGGCGAATGCCGCGCCGCTCTCGCGGAGGAGCGCGCGCTCCTCGAGCGCGCCACTGCGCTGCTCGGCTCAGCGCGCCCGCGCGAGCGCGCAGCCCCGCCGTTCGAGCAGCTCCGCCGCGAGCCTCGCGTGAGTCGCTCGCCGCGGCGACTGGGCGTTCCCCTCGCGTGGGCGGCCTCGATCGCACTCGCGGTGGGCCTTGGTTACTATCTCCACGCGCCAGCGGGCAGACCCGCCACCGTCGCATTGCAATCGCCGACGGAGCCCGCGCAAGCAGAACGAGACGAAGCAGCGGCGCCAGCGAATCAACCTACTGCGCCCGCTGCGCCGAGCCATCGTGAGGTGCGGGAGCGTCAGGTACCACACCAGTTGGCTCGGCAATCGCCCGCCGCCGACGCGCTGACTGCGGATTCCGTGGCTCGGAAGGACTCTGGGGCCGTTGGTGTCGTGGCACTCGAGCCGCGGGTGGCGCTTCGCAGTGTGACTCCAACGCCCACCAGCGCGGGTAACGCAACGGGTGCGGCAGCTTCGCGGATCGACGAAGTGGAAGTTCGCCCTGGCGCGCGCGCGGCTGCTGCGCCGCCTGTGCAGGCACGTCGCGCGCTGGTCCCGCGGGATCTCGTTGCCACGAGCTGGCCGGTCATCAGTCGCGGAACCGCGGCGTCCTTGCTCGGCGAGAAACCGGTCGGATTGCCTGGCCTCGCCACGCGTGAGATCCGCCGCAGTCCTGGTCCCGACTCGACCATTGTCGTCGAGCAGAGCCTCGACGCGGCGACGGTAATTCGGATCTATCAACGTCCGATGGGGGCGGGCTATTACGCGTTCGACAGCTCGTCGGCCAAAGCGGTCACCGACCGGCTGGCGCGGTACGTCGGGCGACTGCGCGTCGAGATCTCAGGACCGTTGTCCGCCGACTCGCTCAATCGCCTGCTCGAGCAGGTCGAGCCGCTCCCCTAGCCTTCCCCGCGGCGCCAGGCGATCAGCTCGGCGACGACGCTGACGGCAATCTCCTCGGGCGTGACGGCGCCGATCGCGAGTCCCACCGGGACGCGCACGCGCTGGAGACTGCCCGCGGGAATGCCCGCGGCCGTCAGTCCCTTCGTGATCACCGCCTTCTTGCGTTTGCTGCCGAGCAGGCCCACGTAACCGGCCGGCGACGTCGCGATGCGCTCGAGGATCGTCGCGTCGTTGCGGTGCCCGCGCGTCGCGATGACGACTGCGTCGGCGGCCGTCACCGCGTACTGCTCGAGCGCCGCCGCCACGTCGCCCACGACCACCCCGGTGCCGTCGGGAAAGCGCGACGGATCGGCATACTCGACGCGATCGTCGATCACGATCACCCGGAATCCCGCGGCCGCCGCCGCGCGCGCGATCGCCGCGCCGACGTGACCCGCGCCGAACACGAACACGCGCGGCGCGAGGCTCAGACGCTCCTCGACGAACCGGCCGCCTTCGCTGAGCGATGCCGCCGCCCCTTTGTCACCCGGCGGCAGCTCCTCAAACATCTTTACCGGACCGTCCTTCCACGTTGTCGCGGTCCGCACGAGCCCGCATTCGGCCGCCGCCGCCTGCCGGAGCACGCGCACGTAGAACTCATCCGCGAGCAGCGGCTCGACGAAGATGTCCACGGTGCCGCCACACGACAGGCCGAGGTCGCCGGCGAGGTCCGCATTGAGGTGGTGCGTCAGGAGCAACGGCTGCCGCTCGCGCTGGGCCACCAGCGCCGCCGCGATGACGTCGGCCTCGACGCAACCACCGCCGACGGATCCGATCAGCCGACCTTCCGCCCCTACCAGCATCTTGGTTCCCGCGGGGACAGGCGTGGATCCGCGTGCTTGGGCGACGGTCGCCAGTGCGCCCGCGCCGCCCGCGCCGAGCAAATCTGCCGCTGCCTTCCACACGCTCATCCTCAAAAACTAAGCGCCCGGGACCTTGGCCGCCCCGGGCGCCCGCGAGCTTCACGAGTGTGTAGCTATTGCACGACGAGCATGCCGCTCATCCCGGTGTGATGTGTACAGTGATAGGTATAGCTCCCAGCCGTTACGGTCGCGTTATACGACTGGTTGGCGGTCTTGTCGCCGGAATCGGTCGGCAAGACGCCTCCCGGGCCGGTATCCCACGTCACGTTGTGTGTAATCGCGTTCGACGCCCAGGAGAACGTCACGGTCCCCGCGGGAACCGTATCCGGGGTCGGTGAGAACGAATTGTTCGCTACGGTAATCGTCGTCAAATGCCCGCCCGGCGGAGGCGGTGGCGGCGGCCCGGGCGGTGGATAGGTCGGCGTACCTCCACTGTACGCACCGCTGCAGGCGGCGATCGAGGCCAGCGCCGCGACCCTGAGCAGACGAAGCTTCGGCATCGTTTTCCCTCGCAGAGAAAAAGGTTCTCGAATCTACCCTCATTGAACGACGATCGTGCCGTTCATTCCCGAGTGAATCGTACAGTGGTACGTGTACGTGCCCTGCGCGAGCGTCGCCTGATACGAGCCGCTCGTCATGGTGCTCGAATTGGCGGGCAACGTCCCAGGCCCGGTGAGCCACGTCACGTTATGTGAGTTCGACGCGTTGACCCAATTGAATGTGACTTGTCCGGCTGGAACGGTATCAGGCGTGGGATTGAAGGAATTGTTGCTGACGGTGAGTGCGGTGGTGTGACCGCCGGGGTTGCTGCCAGTGGAATTGCTGCATGCTGCAACGAACGCGGCGACGGCGAGCAGCGTGGCGGCCGTACGAGCGAAATGCATAGCGCCTCCGAGAGTGAGTAGTGGGCAAACATGCTACTCCTACCCTCGGTTCCTTGATGAAGCTCGCGAGCTAATTAATGCGCTTCACGCTCCAGGGCGTCAGCAGCGAGGCGGGGAGAGATGATGGGATAGCGCCCGGCGAACCACGACCAGGAAAGGAGGAAGAGGCCGCCAAAGAACAACGCGACGCCGATCTCGGGGATGCCGAGCGCCGGACCGCGTCCCTGATTGATGGAGGGAACGACCTCGAAATACCGCTCGAGCCAGATGCCGATCAAACTGATCGTCGCGAAGCCGACCATTGTGAGTGCGAACTTCTTCGGTTTGACGCCGAGGAGCCCGATGAACGGAATCAGGAACACCATGAGAAAGACGGCGACGCCGACCGGTTTCCACGCGCCGACGAGGCGGTAAAAGATGAAGTAGGTCTCGTCGGGAAGATTGCCGTACCAGATGACGAGGAACTGCGACCACATGAGGTAGGCCCAGAACACCGTGAAGCCGAAGCAGAGCTTCCCGAGATCGTGCTGCTGCCGCTCGGTGTAGATGCCGCGCAACCCCATCGCGCCGCGCAGCGCAATCGCGAGAATCGCGAGCAACATGAGCGCCGCGAGGAAGCTGCCCATGAAATAGAACACGCCGAACAGGTTGCTCACCCAGTTGCGCGCAAGCGACATCATCAAGTCGAACGCGAGCAAGCTGTATCCGAAGGCGAACGCGAGCACGAGGATCGCGCCGTCGCGCATGATCAGGCCGGAATCTTCGAGCCGCGGCACGGCTTCCCCGCTCGCGAGCTCGCGCACGTCAGGCCCCACATCGCGTCGCACGAACCGCCACGAGAGCCACGACAGCACGACGAGGATGAGGCCGTTGCGCAGGAAAAACCATTTGGTCGTCAGCCACCAGCCGACTTCCGGCCGCGGCTCGTGAATCCACGGAAACAGATATTGCCGGCCGACGATCAGGCCGATGAACAGCACCACCGTCACGGTCGTGAAAGCCGCGCTCGCCTCGGCGAAGCGAATTACGACGCCGCCCCAGTGACCCTTGGCGAGCTTCAGCACGGCCGCGAAGACGACCATCCCCTGCGCGACGCCGGCCCAGAACAGGAAGTTGGAGAGATACGCCCACCACGTGCGTTCCGGACTCGATCCGATCAGACCAATGACGAGCACGATGCCGCCGAGGACGGCCGCGACGGCGCCGACGAGCGTGAAGCGCGCGACCGGCGCCTGCCGTGCTTTCTGCGCCAGATCGGCGCGACTGATCACGGCGGTCGTCATTGGCTTCCGCCTGCCGAGCGAGCGTTGAGCTGCAGGCTCCGAACGTAGTTCACGACGTCCCAGCGATCGGTGCCGCGGATCTTGTCGCCGTAGCGCGGCATCAATCCGCGCCCCATCCGCTGCGCCTCGACAATCATGCCGTAGATCGCACCGTCGGTCATCTTCGGCCGCGTCGGATCGACGAGCGACGGGACGCCGGGGAATGGGCCACCGCCCGTCACCGAAACGGGGCCGTTGCCTTCGCCGCGCTCACCGTGGCACACGAGACAGTAGGTCTGAAACACGACCTTCCCGCGGTTCAGCGACTCGGCCGTGCGCGTCCGTGGGTTCGTCAGCCGGTCGGCGGTCTCGCGCGTCAGCGGCATTTCGACGCCGCCCACCGGGACCGTACCGTCGACCGGGGGAATCGGCCGCGCGTACGGCTTGATGCTCCGCTGGTGCCGCATCGTGGCGAACCAACCGACCTTGTGAACCACGGTGTCCGGGTTGCAGGCCAGAACGGCAAGGGCGGCGCAGACGACAAGGGCAGCGCGGGCGGCACGTGATCTAGCCACGGCGCACCTCTTCCGCCCCGGCGTCGCGGAGCAGCGTTTCGACGCGGCGGGCCTGATCGGAATCGGCAGGCACGAAGATGCCGAAGTGATCGTTCGAGAAGCGCGCGTCGTACTGAATCGTCCCGATGCGCCGCGCCGCAAACAACGCGTTGAAGGCGATGCCCAGGATCGTGGTCAGCGCGCCGAACAGAATCGTCATCTCGAACATGATGACGACGTATGGCGGCACCGAGCCGACGGGCTTGCCGCCCACGACGACCGGCCAGTCGTACGACATCCACAGCGTCAGCCACGCGCCGATCGCGCAACCGGCGATGCCGCCGATCAGCGTGAACATGCGGACGGGGCTGACGGGCTGGCCGAGCGCGTCTTCGATCTCATGACGCGGAATCGGCGAGAACACCGTGAAGTCGGTGTGGCCGGCGGCGCGCAGCTTCTTGATCGCGTCGAGCGTCGTGTCGAGGAAGCCGAAGACGCCGAGCACGCCCGGCGTCGGTGGGGCGTTGAAGAGCGCGGGCATGCGCAGCGTCGGACTCATCGCGTCGCCCGCACCTGGCCGCGGCGCGGCGGCGCCAGGACTTCCTTCACCTCGGAGATCGACACCGCGGGGAAGTTCTTCACGAACAGGAGGAACCACATGAAGAACCAGCCGAAGCTGCCGGCCATGATGCCCCAGTCGGCCCAGGTCGGATTGTAGACCGCGTTCGTCCACGTCGTATACGGCTCGCCGGCGAGCGAGACGACGATGATGACGTAGCGCTCGAACCACATTCCGATGTTGACGAAGATCGAGATCACGAACAGCGCCGTGATGTTGGTCCGGACCTTCTTGGACCAGAGGAGCCACGGCAGCAGGCCGTTACAGATGTTCATCGTCCAGCTCGCCCACCAATACGGCCCGAACGCGCGATACCAGAACGCGGCCCGTTCGGCCGGATTGCCGCTGAACCAGGCGACGAAGTTCTCGGTCATGTACGAGAAGCTCACGATGGAGCCGGTGAGCAAACAGAGCTTCGCGAGGTTCTCGAAATGGTGGACCGTGATGATCTCTTCCAGTCCGAAGAGCCTGCGGATCGGGACGAGCAGCGTGATCACCATCCCGACGCCCGAGTAGATGGCGCCGGCGACGAAGTAGGGGGCGAAGAGCGTGGCGTGCCACCCGGGGACGATCGACATCGCGAAGTCCCAGGACACGACGCTGTGCACCGACAGCACGAGCGGCGTCGCCAACGCGGCGAGGTAGAGATAGCCGCGCGTGTAGTGCCGCCACTCTTCGTTCGTGCCGCGCCACCCGAGCGAGGTGATCGCGTACAGCTTCTTCCGCCAGCCGGTCGCGAGGTCGCGCACCGCGGCGATGTCCGGGATCAATCCCATGATCAAGAACACGGTCGAGACGGTGAAGTACGTCCCGATGGCGAATTCGTCCCAGATCAGCGGCGACTTGAAGTTCGGCCAGAGGCCGCGCTCGTTCGGGTACGGGATGAGCCAGTAGAAGTACCACTGGCGACCGATGTGGATCAGCGGGAACAGGCCCGCGGTCATCACCGCGAACACCGTCATCGCCTCGGCGGTCCGATAGACGGCGGTGCGCCAGCCCGAGCGGAATAAGAAGAGAATCGCGGAGATCAGCGTGCCCGAGTGCGCGATGCCGACCCAGAACACGAAGCACGTGATGAAAACCGCCCAATACACCGGGTGCGAATAGCCCGCGAGCCCCAGGCCGTAGCGGATGAGAAACAGCAGCGTGACGACGCCGACGCCGAGCAGCGTGACGGCGGCGCCCAGCAGAATGAAATATCCGCGCGTCGGCGATCCGAGCGTCCGCGCGATCGTGCGCGTGACGTAGTCGTACGTCAACCGCGACGGTGCCGTCGAGTGCGTCTCAGCCATGCGTGGGTGCCTCGGCGGGCGCCGCGACGACGCGTGCGAGATACGTGACCGCGGGCTTCGTGTTCAAACCGGCGAGCACGTGATAGCCGCGCGGGTTTCCGGCGAGCTGCGAGACCCGCGAGTTCCTGTCGTTGAGATCGCCGAAGACGATCGCATCCGACGGGCAGGTCTGCTGGCACGCGGTGACGATGTCCCCGTCCTGCACGTTGCGGTCGGCGAGCCGCGCCTGATTCTGCGCGCCCCTGATGCGCTGCACGCAGAACGTGCACTTTTCCATGACGCCCTTCTCGCGCACCGTCACGTCGGGATTCAGCAGCATCGAGAGCGGCTCGGGGAAGGCCTCGAACTGCCCGTCACGCTCCGCATAGTTGAACCAGTTGAACATGCGGACCTTGTACGGGCAGTTGTTGCTGCAGTACCGCGTGCCGACGCAGCGGTTGTAGACCTGGCCGTTGAGTCCGTCGGGCGTGTGATACGCCGCAAACACGGGACAGACCGGCTCGCACGGCGCGTTGCCGCACTGCTGGCACAGCATCGGCTGCGTGACCGCGCCTTGCGGCGTGCCGTCGGCGTCGGTGCGCCAGTAGCGCTCGAGCCGCAGCCAGGCCATCTCGCGGCCGCGCTGCATCAGCTCCTCGCCGACCGTCGCGACGTTGTTCTCCGCGTAGCACGCCGTCACGCAGGCGGAGCAGCCCGTGCACTTCGACAGGTCGATGGCAATGCCCCAGCGCGGATGCTCGCCGGCGTAATTCCCGATCGACGCCTTCTCGTGCTGTCGCTCACCCCACCATTCGACCGCGTCTTTGGCGTACTCGGGCGTCTCGTCGTAATGGAAGGGATGATCGCCCGAATGCAGCGCCTTGGCGCGCTCGAGCGACAGGACCTCCGTCGTGCCGAGACCGAGCTCGCGCGGCCCGCCTTCGGTCGTCACGATCTTGCGATGCTCACCCGTCTTCGTCGCCGTGGCGCGCACGCTGAAGGTGCGGCCCCCGTACGGATTCGCCTGGACGCCGAGCAGCTCGAACGCGTTCGCCGAGCGGTCCTTCGCGTAGCGCCCGTAGGCGGTGTGTCCCTGCCCCGTCGGGACGGCCAGGACGTCGGGCCGGACGGAGCGCGTGATCCATGCCGGGAATTTCTGCGCGCCATAGGCCGACTTGAGCAGCAGGAAGTCGCCGGTCGCGACGCCCCAACGATCGGCCGTGTCGGGATGCACTTCCACCCAGCTGTGCCACGCGATCTTCGAGACGGGATCGGGCAGCTCCTGGAGCCACGGCTTGTTCGCGCCGCGGCCGTCGTGCAGTACCGGATGCGGGAAGACGACGACGGTCTGATCGCCACCGGACTCGTTCGCGGGCAACGCGGGGTTGATGGACCCCACGCTCGGAGCCAGGCGCGCGGCCGCGGCGCGCGTCGCCGCCGCCGTCTCGGTGTAGATGCCGCCCTTCGCCAGCGCATCCACCCAGGGCTGGTCGGCGAGTTTGCCCTTCACGCGGTCTTTGAACGTGCCCGTCTTGCCCGCAAGCTTGAGGATGACGTCGCCCGTCTGCCTGGTGTCGAAGACCGGCTGGACGACCGGCTGCTGGAACGCGACGACGGCGGCCCGCGGCCGGCTCTCGCCCCACTGCTCGAGCGGGTGGTGATCCGGCAACACGAGGTCGCATGCGGCGGTGGTCTCGTCCATGTACGACGAGAAGCTGACCTTGTAGCCGACCTTGCCGAGCGCCTGCTGGAACGCTCCGGGCAGTGAGTGCGCGGGGTTCGTGCCATGCACGAACAGCAGCGCGACTTTCCCGTCCTTCATGTCGTTCGTGAGCGCCACGATGTCGGCGAAGCTGCCCGCCGTGCCGAGCGCGCTGTCGCCGCTGAACTTCACGAGCGTGCCGACCGCGCCGACGACGTAGTTCAGGACGTTGACGGCCGCGACGATCTCGGCGCCGTTGGAATACTGCGCCGCCATGCCGCCCGCGACGGCGAGGCCGCCCTTGGCGTTGGCGAACTCGATCGCCAGGCGCACGATCGTCTCTTCGTCGATGCCGATCGTCTGCGCGACGGCCTTGGGCGTGTGACTGCCCAGCAGCGCCGTGAGCCGCGCGGCGTCGGCGGGCGCGGGCGCGAGATGCTGACTGACGATCACTTGGGCGAGCGCCAGCGCGAGCAAGCCTTCCGTGCCGGGACGGGCCGCGACCCATTGATCGGCATTCATGCCGGTCAGGGAGAGCCGCGGTCCGACGTACACGAACTTCGCCATCGACGCCGGCCGGCCGGCATCGAACGCGTGCGCGCGCGAGAACCCGTTCTGGAATTCGACCGGCGACAGGAACGTGTCCAGGAAATCCGCGCCGAATGAAATCAGATATTTCGCGTTGGCGAAGTCATAGGTCGGCAGCGCGCCGCTGCCGAAGGTCGCGCGGTTGCCGGCGCGCAGCGCGTCGAACCCGAACGCCTCGTAGCTGGCGCGCCGACCACCGATCTGCTTCATCCACTCGTCGACGAGATCGCCGAAGCTCGAGACCTCGGCGCCGGTGAGGAAGACGATGCCCTTCCCCTGAGCGTCGCGAACCTTGCCGGCGAGCCGCTGAATCGCGCCGTCCCAGTCGATCGCCTCGAATGCGCCGCTCGCGTTGCGGATCATCGGATGATCGACGCGGTCGGGATTATAGAGCCCCTGGAGCGCCGCCTGGCCGCGCGCGCACAGGCGCCCGCGGTTGATCGGCGAATCGGGATTCCCCTCGAGCTTCACGGCGCGACCTTCGCGCACCCGCACGCGCACGCCGCATCCGGCGGCGCACTCGCGGCACGTCGTGGCGTAGTAGGTCGCGACGCCCGGCACCTGGTCCTCGGGCTGCACCAGGTACGGAATGAGTCGCTCGGTGGGCTCGGCCCCGATCCCGCACGCCGACACGGCAGCCGCGCCGGCACCGGCGGCGCCGAGGACTTTCAGGAAGCGGCGGCGATCGAGCGAGTCTGAAGGAGGTGGGGTCTGGGTCATATCAATAGTGGCACACGCTGCAGTCGCGACTCACCTTGTTCGCGACGTGACAGCGTACGCACCATCCCATCCGCAGGGTGGAGACCTGGTAGACCTGCGGCATTTTCTGGACGTCGCCGTGGCACGTGACGCAGGACTGGGCACCGAGCCGCTTGATGTGTCGCATGTGCGGGAAGTGGACGAAGCCGGGCACCGCATGAATCCGGAACCACTCGGGCGGCTTTCGCTCGCGCCACGCGTCGCGGACTTTCTTGATCTCCGCCTGGTGCGACGGCGTGGATCCACTCACGAGCTGGTGGCATCCCATGCAGGTCTGCAGCGCGGGCATCCCCGGCTCACTCGAGATGGCCGCCGAGAAATGGCAATACATGCAGGGGATCTGGTCCTGACCCGCATGAATGTCGTGGCGAAAGAAGATCGGCTGGCGCGGCCCCTTCAACCCCGCGGTGTCGGTGATGACGGGGGCACGGTAACGCTCTGGAGAAGAAGCTGGTTGTGCCTGCTGACCGTAGACGGTCACAGGCGGGAGGGCGAGGAGCAACACCACGACCGCAGCTGGACGCAGCTTGACCTCTACAGGCTAATCAGTGGTTCGGTTTGGTGTGGGACTGACGGCCACCGAATGTACGCACCCGGAGGAATGCCACACAAGGGCTATTCCGGGCGCGCCAACAACTGATACTTCAGGCGCACGACGTCGACAAACGCCTGCACCGACTCGAGGTCGGCGAATTCCATCCAGCAGTGGCGCACGCCGTGGACCACCGTTCCCTCGCGCACCGCCTGCTTGATCACGCGCGGCAGCCCGTTTGTCGCGCTGATCTCCTGTTCTTCCGGCCCCGACAGCACGAATGTGCCGCTGACGCCGGACTGCATCGGATGGAGATAGCCGAGCTTCCGCCCGCCCACCTCGTACATCCAGACCCATTTCCACATCGTGCCGAGATAGACGACCTGCTCGGTGACATGCCGGAGGCTCCGCAAGTCTTCGCGGGCTTTCTTGAAACGCTGTCCCGCCCGCGGCGGCAGATCGCGGACCGGCTGGTCGGGCTTGGGACGCACGCGTGGGCTGAGATAGAGGTGACTCGCCCAATAGTCAGTAGTCGGCTTGTGCATGGCGCCCCAATAGTACAGGAGCAGTCAAGGCAAGGAAACGGGCGGGGTCGAGCAGCCGGCCGCACGACTGATTGGGCACCGACATCCGGCCATTGGGACCCATGGAAAGCTTGATCACGTCCCCGTTTCGGCCGAACCAACGCGCCGACGGCTCCAGGTCGGACGGATAGGCGAATCCCGGCAACGCGGCCGCGGCCAAGGCCGCCTGGGAGCCGATGCCCGATTCCGGCATCGTCCCCGCCCACAGCTTGACGCCCGCTTCCGTCGCGATCCGGTAGACGCGGCACACCTCGGTGAGTCCGCCGATCCGGTGGACCTTGATGTTCCAGATTGTGCGGTTCCCGCTGAGCGCCACGATCTGCCGCGCCGCGCGCGCGTCGCGGAGCGTTTCGTCGAGGCAGATCGGCGTGTGAAACGAGGCGGCGAGCTCCATGTGCCCGAGGAGCTCGTCGGGCGCGAGCGGTTGCTCGATATAGAGAAGTCCCGCGTCGTCGAGCGCGCGCAGCGCCGCCTCATCGCGCGGCCACTCGTACCCGCCGTTCGCGTCGACGGTGAGCGGGATCTCGGAGCCCTCCAGGCCCGCGCGTGCGGCGCGGACCGCCGCCACGTCCCAGCCGGGCGCCACCTTGATCTTCACGCGCGTGTATCCCTGGCGGACGGCATCGTAGACCGACCGCGTCAACGCGCCGGCGTCGTGCCCCGCCGGTATCCCCAGCGCCACGCCGCACGGCACGTTCGCGGCCGGCGCGACGCCGAGCCGTTCGCCGAGCAGCGTGGCGAGTCCCACGCCGCGTGCGTGCGCTTCGAGGTCCCACGCCGCGGTTTCGACGCCGGCGCGCGCGAACCAGTTGCCGCGCACGCCCCCGCGCAACGTCTCGTCCACCGCTTCCGGCCGTGAGAATTCGCGCCCCGTGACGCGCGGCAGGAGCACGCGCGCGATCAGGTCACCCGCACTGGCCAGCGTCTCTTCGGAATAGAAAGGAAGCTGAAAGGGAGGTGATTCACCGTAGCCCACATGCCCGGCGTCGTCGTGCAGCACGACGACGACCGAGCGCCGCTCGGTGATCGCGCCACCCGAAATCACGAACGGCTCGAGGAGCGGGAGGGTCAGCTCAAAGAGCTCAGCGCGGGCGATACGCATCGGGCAAGAGGTCGAGGAAATGCAGCTCGCCATGCCGGCGTTCGAGCTTGCCGGCCGCTTCGCGCTCGAGCATCACGGCAATGAGACCATCCGAGGGCTCGAAGATCAGCGCGTGGAGCGCGCGCTGCGTGCGTGATCCGTCGGTCGCCGGATACGCTTCCAGGGGCAGTTGAAAGAATGTGTGGAGCTGCACGGATGCACAGCCGCGCTCGGCATAGGCGACGATCATCCGGCCCGAGTTGATGTTCCCGGTACCGCATAACTGCCGCACGGTCGGGCGGTCGGGCTGTCGGGCGAGCACGCGCAGATTCCGCTCGCTCAATTCGGGTCCCCCGTACGCCACTCGGGCCACGGGATCGAAGAGACGGTTGAAGACGACGAGGGCGTCCGCGCCGCTCGCGGCGTCCATCATCGTGCGTTGAAAGTCGTCGTCGAAGCGCGCGTTCATCAGTTTCAGCGCGAGCCGCACGTTGGCATGCGCGCGAACCTGCTGCGGCACCTCGCGCAGCCAGCGCAGGATCTGCGCCTGCTCGTCCGCGAGCGGATCGCCCGCCAGCGTGGGCGAGAAGTCTTTCTCGAGCAACAGCGGCGACTGGCCCCACGCCGCCGCCAGCGCTCTCGTCGTGTACGCGTACTCATCCTCACGAAACGGCTCGCCCAGGCGCGGCAAATGGTATTTGACGGACGGCACCGTGAGGAGCTGGCCGGCAGCTGTGAAATCCCACCCCGCGCGGACGAGCGCGAGATACTCATCGAACGAACGGTCCCAGCCCCGGCCCTTCCACGTCACCGTCCAGCCGCCGTCGCGTTGCTCGACTTTCATTTTCGATTCGTGAATCGCCCAGGCACTCATCGACTGCGCGCCGCCGGCGTCTTGCGCGATCACCGTCTTCAGCACCGCGAACGCCAATCCCGCCTCGGCATCTCCCTCGAGCTGATTGAGATTCAGCGAGAGCTGCCCCGACCCTTTGCCGACGGGGTGCGGGAGCGGCTCGCCGAGATAGCGGCCGGCGAGATTGATGCGGTAGGCGTCGCGCACGTGGGCCGCGAAATCGCGCGGCAACGCCCGCTTGAACCGCTCGAAGTCGCTAGCGAGCGAAGCGCGAAAGCTTGAACTGGTCATCCGGCGCGGCGTCCGTCAGCACCAGGCGCGCCACCAGCTCGCCGACGGCGGGGCCGTGCTTGAAGCCGTGTCCCGATCCACCGCCCACGATCCAGGCATTGGCGGCCGCGGGATGGCGGTCGATGATGAAATGCTCATCGGCGGACTGCTCGTACTGGCACACGCGCGATTCGACGAGCGGCGCGTTCTTCAGGCCCGGGAACCGGTAGCCGAGGTACTCGCGCGCGATCTGGAGCGCGTCGGCGCTGGGCGTGCGCTCGCCGCTGGTGGGATCGAACGGCGGGCCGCGCGTGTCGTCGGCGACCTTGAAGCCGCGCCACTCGTTGCCGGGAATGCCGTACATGAATCGCTCGCCGTGATCGGCCCAGACCGGCAACGCGTCCTCGCTGTAGCGATGATCGCCGGGCGGCGTGCCGAAAAAGAAGACTTCCTGGCGCGTGGGATGGACGCGCTCGCCGACGACGTCGGGAAACAACGGGCCCAGCCACGGCCCGCAGGCGAAGACGAACCGATCGGCCGTGAACGTGCTGCCGTCCGACAGTGTCACGGCGCCGAGGGCGCCGCCGCGCGGCTCGATGGGCCCCTGCACCGCGAGCTGCCGGTACGTGCCGCCTTCGGCGAGAAATCCGTCGAGCACCGCGGCGCACGCGCGCCTCGCGGTCAAATAGCCGGCATCCTGTTCGAGGATCGCCCAGCGGACCTGATCGGCGTTGATCTGTGGGTAGCGGCGCGCGACCTCATCCCCCTGCAACAGCTCGAAGGCGACGCCCGCGTCGCGCAGAACAGGCACCGCCGCGTTCTCGAACTGCTCGTCGCGCTCCACGAGCCAGAGCACGCCGATGCGGTGAAACAGCGGCAGGTGCCAGCGGCGTTGATGCTCCTTCCACAATGCCAACGCCCGCACCGCCATGCGGGTGTAGATGGCGCGCGGGCCGTAGGTCGCGCGAATCACGCGCGTCTCTCCGCCCGAGCTCGCCCGCGCGTTGCCGGGTCCCCAGGCGTCGATGAGCGTGACGCGCGCGCCCTGACGCCGCAGGAACAGCGCCGTCCATCCTCCGAAGGCCCCGGCACCCACGACAGCGACGTGCTGGGGAGGCTGCGTCGATTTCGGCATCAATCCTCCGAGTACGGCAGCGGCGCCCGACTGCACGAACCCTCGCCGCGTCAGCGTAGGCGGGCCTCTCGCACGGCGCGCCGCACCGCTTCGCGCTCCGCCTTCGGCAGCGCCGGTCCCCACGGATCGTCGCAGGCGTCGTCGGGAATCACGCCGTCGGCCGCGAGGGCCCACAGCATGCGGCGAATGTAGCCCTCCATCGGCTCGATGAAGGTCGCCTGAGAAAAGGCATCGATGAGCGTCGAGAGGCGCAAAAAGGCGTGGGTGTCGCCTGCGCCATAGGCCCGGATGAGCTCGACCTGCAAGTCCGTCAGGGCGGCGCCCATTCCGATGAGGGCGGCGCGCGCCCCAAGCATCAGCGAGTAGCCGAGGAATCGATCTTCGCCGGTGATGAGCAATTTGTCCTGGTGCGCGCGCATCAATTTGGCGATGCGCTGAAACGTCATGACGGAATCGAGCGTCGCGACCTTGATGCCTTTCACCGCGGGCAGCGACAGAATGGCGTCGAGCGTGGCGTCATCGTAGCTCACGCCTCCGGCGGCTTCATAGAGATAGAACGCAAGAACCGGCAGTTCCTGCGACAGCGTCGCGTGATACGCGACCGCATCGTCGCGACGCGGAAACGCGAGCAGCAGGTCCGCCCCACCCTGCTTGGCCTGTCTCGCCATCTCGAGACTGTTCGCGCCCGCGATGATGCTCTTGCCCGGAAGCGCGGCGCGCCAGGTCTTCAGCACGAACTCGCGCTGCGCGACGGACAAATGCGGCCCGCGGCCGGTGTGCGCCCACACCGCCACGCCGGCGATTTCCTGCCCCGCCATCCACTCCGCGTACGCGCGCTGCGCCGGCTCGTCCATCGCCGATCCGCGGAACGGCACCGGCACCGCGGGAAAGAGTCCCCACTCGCGCGGAGCGGTCAGGAGGCAAGCTCGCGCAAGTTGTCGGATTCGATCTGCTCGCGTGCGGTGCGCGCGAGGTCGAGCAGATCGAGCTTCGCGACGCTCGTCTCCGGCAACCGCAGCGGCTGTCCCGTCCCGAAGACGAATCGCGCGACGCCGACGGTCTGAAGCAACATCGCCAGATGATCCTCGGGTGGTCCCCAGATCCAGGAGATGTCCCACCAGATCCGCCGCGCCTCCTCGGGCGTCGAGCCGAAATGCACTTCCTCGATGAACCCGCGATCGGCGTGCGTCACGAGCAGCCGCACGTCCCTGTCGCTACGGATCAACGCGCGGACCGCGGCTGCCGGCAGCTCGGCTACGTGGTCGTTCGGGTGGCGTTGGCGGCCATCCTCGAGTCGTACGGCGAGCATGAGCGGCAGTCGCGCGGCGCTGCACGCGGCGGCGAGCACGCGCATCGCGCCGCCCGCCGGATCGAGGCCGAGGTACAGCGGATCACACCGCACCGCGGGCGCCCCGCCGTTCGCGGCATCGGCAAGCACCTGCTCCCAGGCGGCGAGTCCCGGATGGACGGTGGGCACCGGCTTGAACCGCGGCTCGCGCTTCGCCGTCTCATACAACCACGCGTTTCCTTCCGTCGGGTCGCGCCAAAACAGACTCGGCAGATGCGTTACCCAGGCGACGTCGATCGCAACGCGATCGAGCGCCGTGATGAGCGCGTCAGGCGACGTGCCCGGCACTTTGCGCCACGGATAGGCGCCGAGGAATGCGTTGCAGTCGATGCGCATCAGTCGGAAGGAAACGCGCCCGGCGGGAAGATGCGCGCCGCGTTTTTCCAGCGCACGCGCTCGAGATCGGTCTTGGAGAGCAGCGACTCGAGATAGCGCAGCTTGGCCCAGCCGGTGTCCATCGTGATGTCGCTGCCCCAGAGCAGCCGCTCGACGCCGACGCTCGCGATACAGGCTTCGAGCATGCCGCCGTCCACACCACTGCCGGACAGATCGACGTAGACATTCCCGACGTCCGTCACCGCGTGCAGCGAATGCAGCCAGTCACCACCGCCACCGATGTGCGCGAGGATGAAGGCGACCTCAGGATGGCGACGCGCCAGCGTGCAGAGCTCCACCGCATCGGACGCCTCCTGGCCGGGCCAGTCGCGGCGGCGGTGTTGCCAGATGTGCTGGAGCACCGGCACGCGGCGTTCGCGCGCGAGCGCGGCGATCGGGTCCAGCAACGGATCATCGGCGCGCCGGCTGGCGGCCAGCTTGATCCCGATCATCCCCGCGTCGAGGCATCGGACGATCTCGGCCCGGGCGTGGGCGGTGTAATTCGGGTTGACGCACACGTAGCCGCGGATGCGATCGGGATGCACACGTTGGAGCGCCAGCATGGCGTCGTTGCCAACGGTGACGTCGGGCGGCGAGGGAAAGTAGGTGGGCGAGGTAAAGCCGAAAGTCCCCAGGATCGAGGCGATATGCGCTGTGATCCCCATCTTCTTGCCCGCGGTCAGGCGGCTGTCGTTCCGCTCCCGCCAGTCCGCGCGGGGCGTCTTTTGGTGATAGAAATGGGCGTGGACGTCGATCAGCATTGCGACAATCTACCCGGCTTTTATTTTGTGGGCTTCCCAAGGGGGGGACCAGCGATGGCGATGGAGACGTTGACCAGCCGCGTAAAGGGCATGCTGCTCGAGCCGCGCGCGACCTGGAAAGAGATAGACGGCGAGTTCACGAAGCCCGGCGAGATCTGGAGCAAGTACGTCATCCCCCTCGCGGCGATCGGCCCGATCGCCACGGCCATCGGGATGGTGGTCTTTGGCCAGCGGATCGCGTTCACGTCGCTCACCAACAGCGTCACGGTCACGACGGCAGTCGAGCGCGCGATTGCGGGGTACGTGATCTCGTTGCTGCTCGTGTTCGTGGTCTCGCGTGTGATCAGCCTGCTCGCGCCCGGATTCGGCGGCCAGCGCAACGACGTCCAGGGCCTGAAGGTCGCCGCCTATGCGAGCACGGCCGCCTGGGTCGGTGGGATCTTCATGCTGATTCCCGCGCTCGGGTTGATCAGCCTGATCTTCTCGCTCTACAGTCTGGTGCTCTTGTACATCGGACTGCCGATCCTGATGAAGGTGCCGCAGGATCGCGCGATGGGGTACACCGCCGTCGTGATCATCGTGTGCATCGTTGTGTTCCTGATCGCGGCCGCGATTCTGACGGCGATCTAGAGCGCGCGCAGCACGCCGTCCAGGATCTCGAGCGAGCGGTCCACCGCGCGCTCGTCGTGGGCGAGGGAGACGAAGTTGTAGGCGGTGCGTTTGAACAAGAGGCCCTGCGCGGCCGCCGCCTGCGCGGTCCGATGCGAGAGGTCCTCGCTCGCATAATGTAGAAAGCACATCTCCGCGATTCCCGCCACGCCGGTGATCACGCCGGCGTGGCGTCGCTGCAGTTCATGCAGTCCATGCAGCAGGCGCGTCCCCACTGCGTGCAGTCGACGGCAGACGTCCTGCTCTACGAAGACCTCGATGGTGGCGCGCGCGGCGGCCAACGCCACGCTCTCCGTCGCCAACGTCGACGAGATCCAGGTCCGTGCCACCGCCTCCATCAGATCGGCGCGCCCGCCGACGGCCGCGAGCGGAAAGCCGTTCGCGAGCGCCTTTCCGATCACGACGAGGTCGGGCCGAACGCCGTACTTCTCCACCGCCCCGCCGAGCGCGATGCGGAAGGCGGTCTTGATTTCGTCGAACACGAGCACGGCGCCGGCGCGCGCGGTCTCGTCGCGCAGCATCTGCAGCCACTCCCGCGTCGGCTCGGCGACGATCACGGGCTCGATCACGACGGCAGCCAGCCGCCCGGCGCGCGCGTGAATCATGTCACGTCCCGCCCGCACGTCGTTGAACGGCAGCTCGGCGAACAGACCACGCACCGCCGCGGGCACCCCCTCGGTCGCTCCCTGACACCAATCGAGCCAGCCGTGATAGCCGCACCCCAGGATTTCGTCGCGGCCGGTCGCGACGCGCGCCAGTCGCACCGCCGCTGCCACCGCCTCGGCCCCGGTCTTGAGGAAGCGCACGCGCTCCATCCAGGGGATGCGCGCCGCCAACACGTCGGCGAGCTCTGCTTCGATGACGGGTGGCAGCGGACCGACCACACCGGCGGCGATCGCCGCTTCCGCCGCGCGATTCACGGCCGGATGCCCGTAGCCCAGCGCGACGGCGCCGAGGGCCATCACGTAGTCGAGGTACTCGCGCCCGTCGCGGTCCCACACGCGACAGCCCGCGGCCCGCGTCATTTGCGACGGCGAGCCGAACAGCGCGTCGGGGCGCTTGCTACCGGTCGAGGTGAATCCGGGAACGCGCCAGTCGCTCACCGTATTTGGTCACCTCAATGGCAATTGCGCGGAGCAGTTTGACTTCGCGGGCATCGAGCGGCGTGCGGTGCCCCACTTCCCGCAGCGTCCGCATGACGGCGTCCGAATTGCGCGTCTTGAAGAACTCGATGGCGTCGAGCGCGCGCGCGACGTCGTCGAACAGGCGCTCGACCTCGTCCGCGACGGCGGGCTCCGACGGACGCCGTGGCGTCTTGAACGGCTGCGACTCGACGCCGCGCGCGAGCGCGAGCTCGTACAGCATGACGATGACCGCATGCGCGAGATTGAGTGACGAGTACGTGGGCTCGCTGGGGATCGTCACGACGCGATGACAGCGGTCGAGCGCGTCGTTCGACAGCCCGCGATCCTCGCGGCCAAAGAGCAGTGCCACCGGGCCGCCATCCGCGAGCTCGAGCACTTCCGTCGCCGCTTCGCGCGGCCGCTGCTGGTTGCGTTTCGCGGTCCGGCCACGTGCGGTGAAGCCCACGATGTGCACGCAATCGGCAAGGGCCTCGGCGAGCGTCGCGAAGGTGCGGACGCGCGCGAGGAGGTCCTGCGTCTGATGTGCGATCCCTTCGACGCGGTAGGGCTCGTATTCCCGGGGATTCACGAGCCGCAGATCGCGCAGCCCGAAGTTCTTCATGCCGCGGACCACGTGCGCGATGTTGACGAGGTCCTGCGGCTCGTCCAGCACGACCACGATCATCCGACGAGCTCCAGCATTCCGAACCGCGCGGGGTCCTGACGGTCGCCGCGCAGCCAGATCCAGCCGCCGCCACCGCTCCAGACGAGCTGGCCCGTGCGGCGCGTGCGGGCGGGCAGCATCTCGTTGACGATGAGATCGAACGCGACATGGGCGCCCGCATGAGGACGGACGCCGGACGGCCACGGAACGGCGACGGTCACGCAATAACCGCCGGGCGTCCGGCGCCACCCGCCCACGACCGCACCGGCATCCGCGCCGTTGCGCGTATCGCTGGTCACGCGCGCGCGAACGCCGCTGCCGGCGTCGTCCGGCACGATGAGGTACCCGACCGCGTCGTGGCGGCCGCCATCAGAGGACGCATCCGATGCACCGGCGCGTGGCGCGAGATAGAGCTGGAGGCCGTCGGAGTGGATGTCGTCCGGTTCGTTATCGACGTTCGCGGGCGGCTTCCCAGCCGCGCGCAGGCACACGTCCGGCTTCGTCACCTCGA
Organism: Gemmatimonadales bacterium; assembly: GCA_036522875.1. GTDB lineage: Bacteria > Gemmatimonadota > Gemmatimonadetes > Gemmatimonadales > GWC2-71-9 > 20CM-2-65-7. The sequence continues at coordinate 112,243 of DATDEZ010000047.1, forward strand.
CGCCGAGATACAAGGCGCGCTCGTCCCAGGCCGTGTGCGCCGTGGCGGAGAATTCGTCGGGACCGGGATACGGGTCTTCACTGCGGCGATATTGATCTTCGAGCACCAGTTCGATCGGCTCGGAGAGCTCGAACCCCTCGAGCGTGCCGTCGAGCGGCGGCGGCGCGCCCACGCGAAACGCCGGCGCCTGCACCGGCGTCGGCGGATCGATCTCCAGCATCGGCACGAAGGCCGGCTGCTCCTCCCGTGCACCGCGCAGAACGACCGCCGGTTGATTCTCCTGTTCGACGATCCATTCCGTGCGGCCGAATCGATGACGATCGATTCCGCCGCCTCTGCGCGTGACCTCGATCGTGTCGCCCTGAACCTGCACGCGCTGCACCGCGGCGTCCGAAGAGCCGGGCTCCAGTACCGTCACAAATCGTACATTGCGGCCGCGGGCGCGCGCGACGTAGAAGCGGACGCGCTCTCGGCTTCCTGGACGCCCCGGGCCTTCCATCTCCAGCAGCTCCCCACCGCCGACGACGAGGTGAGCCGCCAGGTGCGCGCCTTCGTGTTCGTGACGGATAACGATCGCTTCGCCGGGAAGCGCCGGGACAAACCCCTGCACGCGCGTGACGAACGGATCGGTCAGCTCGCCATCCTTCCACCGTCCTGCCGACTCGACCCCGCCGCTTCCGGCGAAATGCCACGGCAGCTCGATCGTGTGATCCTCCCCGGCCGTGAAGTCGACGACGTCCACGATGTAGCGCGGGCCATGCGCCGTCATCCGGTGCAGGCCGCCGAACCGTCCGCGGACCCAGCCCCACGCATCGGCTTCGTCAAAGCACTCGCACGCCGCGTCGCCTGCCCCGTCGAGCTCGTCGTCACGCCGCGGCGCGTTGTGCGCGAGCGTCGAGCGGTACCAGAAGAGATCGGGTGTCACGTACCGGCCGGTGCCCGGATCGGCCAGCCACAGGACACCGTCGGCGAACAGCGTCAGGTGCAAGCGGTCAGGATGGCCGTGCCCGCCGCCGTAGGCGCCGCATTCGACGCTCACGTAGCGGCCATCGCCCCGCAGAATCGCGAGACCCTGACTCTGCATCAGAACGCTGTGCGGCTCCCAGGCGGCCGCAGGCTCGGGGAGATCCGGTTGCATCGCGAGCAGGCTCCACCACGAAAGCGCCGTGCGGACGACGGCGTGCGGTTGGCGATCGAGCGGGGCGTCGTGCAGGTAGTAGTCCTGGATCAACCAGGGGGCGGGCCGCGCCGCGTACAACGCGCGCAGCCATGCGCTCAGCTCAGCAGTGTCGATCGTGTCTCGGCCGCCGAGCTGCGCGAGACCCACCTCCCACGAGTCTACGAAGGACGGCTGCGCGAGCGCGATGTCGAACTGCGCGTCCTTCCGCGCCGGGAAGGTCAGATCGGGCAGCGCCGTCAGCCCGGGCGCGAGCAACGCGGCCTGAAGTCGCGCCGCGAGGCGCTCGTCGCCCGCGATATCCACGCCGGCGAGGCGCGCCCAGGCGGCGCCGGTCAGCATGCCGCGGAGGGCGAACAGATGGTAGTTCTCGCCCTCGTACCACATGCCGTCGCGTCCGTAGCCGCGCATGAGATGGGCGATGAGTCCCGTGTCGCCCTCGATCACGCGTTGCGCGAGCTCTTCATCCTCGAACCACACCGCGACGGCGGTGAGCGCCGCGTTGTTCCAGGTTTGGCGGTTCGAAAACCCCTCGTCGTACTCGCCGATGATCGTCGCCGCTTCTTCAGCCACCTGATTCACGCCGCGCGCGGTCGCATCGTCGAGCTGCCCTGCGGCGCGGAGAATCGTCGCCGCGGCGAGGTAGTTGCAGGTCCACAACGATTCAAGGTACGTCGAGAAGAACAGCCGGCTCGGACCCAGCAGATTGTCGACGTTGGGATAGCGCCAGTAGCGCTGCGCGTACGCCTGGAGAATCTCCCGCGCCCGCGCCGCGGCTGCGCGATCCGCGGGTCCACCGTCACCCACTGCGCTGAGCGCCGCGAGGTGCGCGGCACGTTCAGCCAGCCACAGGTGTTGCTGGCGCGCCCAGCTGCGATCGTGGCGCTCACCGCTCCAGCTCTTGCCGCACTGCGGGCACCGATGCGCCGACGGACTCCACGGATCGAACGTCAGCTGCGTACCGTCCTCGGGACAGACACCGCCGTCCACGGAGAGCAGCGCTTTCTGCTCAGGCACGGTGGGCATCTGCTGAATCAGCGGCTTTGCGCGCTCCTCGAGGTGCGCGAGCAGCTTCCGCAAGTCGGCAGACTCCCGGACGGCCCGCGCGCGCTCCTGGAGCTCGGTTTCCGTCACCACGCGCGCACCCCTTCGCCGGCCCATGCGAGCGGCAAGACACGCGCTCCCGTCTCTAGCAACGGCCGCGCCGCATCGCGAGCATCACCGCGCATGATGAAAAACATGCATCCTCCCGCCCCCGCCCCGGCCGCCTTGCCGCCGATCGCGCCCGCGTGCTTTGCTGCGTCCCCGACCCGCGCCATGTCTGCGGTCCGCATTCCCGCGTCCAGCGCCTGCTGATGCTTCCAATTCTCCGACAGGAGCATTCCCACGCGACCCAAATCAGCGGCTCGAAGCGCCTCGGCCATCGCGTTGCCCGTCTCCTTGAGTCCGCGCAGCGCGCCGGTCACCTGCGCGTCGCCGCGCTCGTACGCGCTCATCACGCGCGCGATCGTGTCACCGGACACGCGGGACTTGTTCGTGTAACAGATCACCGTCTGCCGCTCCAGCGCCGCGCGAAACTCGGGGTCGAGCGTCAACGGCTCGATGCCCACATCAGGGTCGCGGAAGCTCAAGCGATGAAAGCCGCCCAACGCCGCGGCGTACTGATCCTGCTTCCCCCCTGGAAGCTGCGCTTCGATCGTCTCGACCTGCCAGGCGTGATCGGCGACCTCGGGCGCGTTCACAGCATCCTGGCGAGCCCGGCACAGCGCGCCGACAAGCGCGACCCCCAGCGCCCCGGAGCTGCCGAGTCCCGATCCCGGTGGCGCGTCACCGCGCGTCGTCAGTGTAAAGCCGCCAAGCACGGGGAAGCGGCGGAGCGCGGCCGTGAGCAAGGGCAGCTTCGGGCCGGTCAAGCCGCCCGAATTCGCGCACTCGAGTGTCTCGCCGAGCTCTTCTGCCACCAGCCGCAACAGCGTGCCGCCGAGCTCCAGCGAGACATGCGCTCGCAGCCCGATCGCGCCGTTCACGACGACGCCGCCTTCCCGCTGCGAGAACGGCGGCACGTCGGTCCACCCGCCGGCGAAGTCGAGCCGCATCGGCGCGCTCGCGTGGAATGCGGTCGGCAGGTCGCGCCGTCTCACGGCACCGTCCGCCATGCCGCCACCGACGGCAGCTCGCCGCGCAGATCCATTTGCACATGTTGGACGCGTCGATTCACTCCCTGCACGCCTCGCGCGTGGTATAACCAGACCACGGGACGCTGTTCCGCAAGGACGCGTTGCGCGAGGCCGGGATCACGCGGAATCGCCACGCCCGTCAGCCGGCCGATGGTCTGCAGATATCCCAGTCCTGCGTCTCCGGGAATTCCCATCACCGCCGCCGTGAATTCGTGGCGCTCGCCGTACACGCGATCCAGGAACGCCGAGAACTCGAGCTGGCGGATGGTGACGTCGAAGCCGACGGCCGACAGACGCGCCTGCAGAATCTGCTCCAACGCCCCTTCCCCGCTGCCGACCGACAGGAGCTCGAAACGCGGTCGCGCGCCCAGTGCGGCCACGATGCGCCGAGCGGAGTCGGGCGCGAACGGCACGTGCGGCGGTTCGACATAGTGCGGCAATTCCGGTGCGACCGGTCCGTCCGCGGCGCCCGCGAATCCGAACAGGTAGCCATCGACGATCTCGCGCCGGTCGATCGCCAGCGCCGCCGCGAGCCGGGCCCGGGGGTCGTCGAACGGCGGGCGCCGCGTGTTGAACACGAGCCCGTAGGGAAAGATCTGAGGGTATTCGCGGATCGCGAGCCCGGCGTGTCGCCGGACGAATGCGGCATGCTGCGGACTCACGCCGGCGAAGTCGAGCTCGCCCGCGACGAGCGCGGCGAGCTTGATCATCGGCTCATCGACGACGACCACGATCAAACGATCGAGCTGCGGCGGCCCGCCCAGATCGCGCGGAAAGTCGGGATTCTTGGCGAACACCCAGCGGCGATTCGACTCGTGCGTGACGAAGCGGAACGGTCCGTTTCCCACGGGATGCGTGTTCCAGGCGGCCTGGCGCAGTCGCGCGTGCGGCACGCTGTCGAGCAGATGCGCCGGCAAGATCGCGAGATCGGTCAACACGTCGGGGAAGCCGTTCGGCGATGCGGTCGCGGCGAACTGGATCTCGACGGTCGAATCGTCGCGAGCCGTGACCCCGGTCATTTCTTCCACATCCTGCAAGCGCGGATAGCCCGTCGCGGGATCACGCGCGGCATCGAGTGTCCACACGACGTCGCGCGCCGTCGTTGGCGCGCCGTCGTCCCACCGCACGTCGGTGCGGAGGGTGAACGTCAGGGTGTGCCGATCCGGCGACCAGCGCCACGCGCGTGCGAGATACGGCTGCGGGACGAGCGTCGAATCGTAGCGCGCGAGCGTCGTCAGCAGCACGTAGCGCTGCACCTGTTTCGCGAGCGGCAGGACGGTGAGCAGGGGATTGATCGTGGGGAGATCGGCGCCGGACGCGAACAGCACCGTCGCGCCGCGCCGCGCGGCTTCGTCTCCGCAGCCGGCTGCCAGGAGCGCCGCGACGAACAGGAGCGAGAGGGGCGCGCGCGACACGTGAGCATTCTAGCGGCGCGCTGACGGCCGCGCGAGATTCCCGCCGATGCTTGCCAGGCTGGGACAGCGCCTCGCGGCGGGAATCGCCGTCATCTGCGGCGTCGTCGTACTGACGTTCCTGCTCTTGCATCTCGTTCCCGGCGACCCCGTCGAGATCATGCTCGGCCCCAACAGCACCGCCGAGCAGCGTGCGGACCAACGCACGGCGCTCGGCCTCGATCGGCCGCTGCCGTCGCAATTCGCGACCTGGACGTTGCGCTTCGTCCGCGGTGATTGGGGCACGAGCATCGCGAAGGGACAGCCGGTCCGCCGCATCCTCGGCGCAGCGTGGCCTGCGACCGCGCGTCTCGTGTTGCTGTCGCTCGTGCTGAGCTACGTGATCGGTATCGCGGTCGGCGCCGTGCAGGCGGCGCGCAGCGGCTCACGCACCGATACGGTGCTGTCCGTCACGTCGGTGACCCTCTTCGCGATGCCGGGCTACTGGCTCGGGCTCATGCTGGTGCTCGTGTTCACGTATTGGGCGCACGTGCTGCCGGGATTCGGCGCGGCGGGCTTCGACGCCGACTATCTATCACCGGGCGGCTGGATCGTCGATCGGCTGCGGCATCTGGCGCTGCCGCTCACGACGCTGACCTTGATTGGCATCGGCGGTGCCGCGCGATTCGTGCGCGGCGCGATGCTCGAAACACTGCATCAGCCGTTCGTCACGACCGCCCGCGCGAAAGGATTGACGCCGCGCCGCGTGATCGGCCGGCATGCGCTGCGCAACGCGCTCACACCGGTCGTCATTCTGCTGGGACTCTCGCTGCCCGCGCTCTTCTCGGGCGCCGTCTTCGTCGAGGCGGTGTTCGCCTGGCCAGGGGTCGGCCGCATCCTCGTTGAAGCCGTGCAGGCGCGCGACTACCCCGTCGTCATGGCGGCGACCGCCGTCAGCGCCGTGCTCGTCGTCCTGGGCAACCTGCTGGCCGACGTATTGGCCACGTGGCTCGATCCACGCGTGCGCAAGGCGGCAACCTGAACCGACTGCTACGCGACCGCCGCGGAGCGTTCGGCGCGTTCGTGCTGCTCATCGTGCTGCTCAGCGCCATCGCCGCGCCGCTCGTGACCAACGGTGCACCATCCGCGCAGGGCGACATCGTCGCCACACGATTCCTGCCGCCGCTCAGAGCCGACGTCCACGGCGCATTTCATCCGCTCGGGACGGATCGCTTTGGCCGCGATGTGTGGTCGCGTCTCGTGTATGGCGCCCGCATCTCGCTCAGCGTCGGGCTGCTCGCGGTCCTGGTGTCTGTAGTGCTCGGCGTCGTGGTTGGTGCGGTAGCGGGCTACTGGCGCGGACCGCTCGCCGTCACGTTGCTCGGCATCACGGACTTCGCGCTCGCGGTGCCGCGCGTCGTGCTGCTGTTGCTCCTCGCGGCGCTGTGGCAGCCCAGCACGTGGCTTGTCATTGTCGTGCTTGGACTCACCGGCTGGATGAGCGTCGCGCGACTCGTGCACGGCGAGGTCCGCGCGCTCGCGGCCCGGCCGTACGTCGAGGGGGCGATTGCGGTCGGCGCGCGCCGGCTGCGCGTGCTGGCGCGCCACATTCTGCCGAACGCGCTCACGCCCGTCATCGTCGCGGCGGCGCTCGGCGTGGGGAACGCGATGATGCTCGAGGCCGGGCTTTCGTATCTCGGCCTTGGCGTCGAACCGCCTACGCCGTCATGGGGCAACATGATGGCATCGGGTCGCGACACGTTGGTGAACGCGCCCTGGGTCGCGATCGCGCCGGGACTCGCGTTAGTGCTGGTCGTGCTTGCCTGTACGATGCTGGGCGATGCGTTGCGCGATGTCCTCGACCCGAGCGCGCGCTAAACCAGATCGCGGAGCGGGCGCTCGTCGATCTGGTGACCGCCTTCGTAGGCCCGCAGCTCGTAAGGAATCGCGGCTTCCTTCAGCCGCACCTCAGTCGCCGCGACGATCTTGGGCGTGAAGTACTCGTCTGACGTCCCGTACACGAGCGTCAGCCGCGCCGCCCGTAGCCGCTCGGCGACGGCCCGCTGGCTGAGATCGAGGTCGGGCGGCACTTCCCCACCCCAGACGATGAGCCGTGAGATGCGCGCCGAGCCGAAAGCGGTCCAGCGGCACGCGGTTGCCGTTCCCTGCGAAAACCCCAGCAACGTCAGCGGCCCGCCGCCTACTTCGGCGTAGACGGCGTCGAGGTAGCGGACGTAGTCGTCGATCTCGTGCAGCCGGTCTTCGCGCGTCATCCAGCTTGCACCTACGCGCCGCTCGCTCGGACGCTCCGTCAGGTAGAAGCGCGACAGCGCTTCGGGCGCGACGATGCGCCGCCCTGGAGTGACGATCAGTCGAAATCGCTCGAGGAAGCGCGCCGCGAGATTTCCGTAGCCGTGCAGCACGAACCAGAGATCGCGTGCAGCGGGATCGCCGACAGTGAAGTAGCGCGCCGCGCGCGGCGTCGTGAGAAAGTGCTCTTCCATTAGGTCACCAGAATCGTCACGATCTCGTGCGGCTCCGCGACAAAGCGGATGACGTTGCCGCGTTGCTCGAGGACGAGCGCGACCGCCTCGCGCTCATCGGCTCGCACACGGTGGGCGGTCTTGACGCCGCTGGCGAACCGCCACGCGCCCGCCGTCTTGCGGCTCGTCGCGTTGTAGCAGCGCAGTACGATCGGTGAGCCGATTTGGGCCGGCTTGATCGATGAGAACACGAGGCCCGTCCCCTCGAGCCGCACATCGAGCGGCGCCGGTGTCAGCGGTCCGGCGTCGCGTACCCACAGCGCGTGCAACGGCAGAAACGCATCCTCCCAGAGCTGCGGCACCACGTCGCCGCGCTCCAGCTCGGCAGCACCGACCGGCACGATTCCCAGATCGATGCGCGTCGTTCCCGGACATTGCGCCGCGGGAATCGCAGTCGGCCAGGCCGCGTGGCCGGGACGAGTCGGCAGGTCACCACGTGACAGATCGCCGATGGCACGCAGCAGCGTGACCAGGATGTCGCCCTTCGGCGTGAGCTCGTACTCGAAGAATGCCGGCGCGAGCAGGGCGAGTCCGCGATTGCCACGCCCTGCCCCCACGAACCGTTGCGCCGGCGCGGTGCGTACCGGCGTCTCGTTCGGCGTGGAGTCACGATCGACAATCACGGCGGGCCGCTCGACCGCGCCGAATGCCGAGCCGGCGACCGCGTTGACGCCGGCGAGGCCGGTCGGCACGCGGGCGCGAAGCCGGTGATGGGTAGCGTGATTGTCGACATCGAGCGTCACGCGGACGATCGGACTGTCGGCGTAGAGCTGCACGAGCTGGCGCACGTGAATGCCGCGCGTCACTTCCCAGCGCGCTTCGAGCGCGGCGACGAGCGGACCGCCGGCAAGCCGTCGCACGGTGATCGGACCTCGGCTCGTCTTCACGCGATCGCGCGCCGGCGGACAGTAGGTGTAGGCGTCGCCGGCATCACCCGCATCCTCCAGCCGCAGGACGTCGCCGTACCGCTCGTGGTTGCGGCGATCGGTAATCGTTAGCGCACCGTTCGATTCGAGCGCGACTTCCACAAAACGATTCTCGAGCGCCCGGCCGCGCACGCGCGCGTCTTCTTCCCGCGGCATGGGCACGGGCGCGACGGCTGTGAACGTCGTGACGCCGAGGCCCGGCGCGGGCGGCGCGCGAAAAGCGACGCGAACTTGATCGACGTCGTCGAGATCGGGATAGTGCCGCACCGCGTCGATGCGTTCCCGAGTCGCCCGTTGGGCAAGTACTTGCACAGGGATCGGCCGGCCGCTCGGACCCTGGAGTGCGAAAGGCCGGTAGCCCCGGCCCTCGCGCGCGCGGCGTCCTTCGCCTGGCGGTCCCACCAGGACATCGCGACGGAACCACGTGACGTCCGCGATCGTCACGCCGCCCCGCGGCCGCGCCGCCGGATTCCACACGACCAACGCGGGCTCGGTGCCGTCCGCCCGCTCGCGCGCCAGGTCGGCGTCGTGACCCACGAGATCGTGCACGGCATCGCGCGTCAGCTCCGCCGCGTACGCCGCCACCTCGGTCAACCGTTGATCGGCGGCGGCCGTCACCACGTCACTCGTTGTGCCGGCGATCGTATCGTGAAACTGTGCGCGCACGAGCGTGCGCCAGGCGGATTCGAGCACCGCGCGCCGGTCCCGCGCGGCATGGGTGGCAGGCCCGCCATACCGCGCCAGAGCCACGAGCGGTTCGGCGATGCGCTCGAGCCACAGCTCGACTTGTCCGTGACGCCGCTTCAGTGGCGCGCGCGTGCCGTGCACGCCTTGCAGCGTCCAGGTGTAACCGTACGATGAGCGCAACTCACCGTCGAGCGGCTTCGCCGACGTGCTTTCGGCGGCCTGAAAGAATTCGTCGAGCCGCGACACGCGAAATGCGCTCGCGGGCTCGAGATCGGCCAGGAGATCTCGCAGACGGCCGACCGCGGGGTGCGGCGCGTGGTGGTCTGCCCCGACGAAAACGGGCACGTGCTTGCCCGCGGCGCGTTGCACGAGCGCGGCCCGGACTTCCTGCCAGACGTCGGCGAGTCGCGCGCCGGCGCCGGCGAGCGCCGCCCCGATCTCGTAACCTGCCCGCGGGAGATGCCAGAGCAGGATCTCCTTGCCGTCCAGTCCGCGCCAGCGGAAGAAGTCGCGCTCACCGCCAAGGCCGCGCCACAGCACGCCGTACTTGAGCCCGAACTCGCGCGCGATGGAGGGCAAGGCCGCGGGATGGCCGAACGCATCGGGAGAGTACAGCACGTCGAGCCTGCCGCCCCAGCGCTCGGCATCACCCGCGCCGAGCAGCAGGTTACGAATCAACGATTCGCCCGAGGGAATGAGCTCATCGGCCAGCACGTACCATGGACCGACCTGCAGCCGTCCCGTTTTCACGAGCGCGCGCACGTCGGTTTCGCGGTCGGGCCGCGCACGCAGATAATCTTCGACGAGCACGGTCTGGCCGTCGAGCAAGAAGGTCTTGAAGGCGGGATCGGCATGCAGGCGGTCGATGAGATCGTCGAACAGCGCGATGAGACGGGCATGAAACGCCGCGCGCGGCAGGAACCACTCGCGGTCCCAGTGCGTGTGCGGAATGAGATGAAAAATGAACGCCGTCACGGTGCCAGCGTCGACAACTCCGTGAGGCTCGACAGATGCACGTGCGACACGCGACGTCCCCGCCCGAGCAACGCGCGCACATCGCCGCGCGCCTGCGCGCGATGCAGCTCACCGAACGTCCACTTCATGCCGGGAATCGCGAGATCGACCTCATCATCCACGGTGATCACCAGAAACAGCCCGGTGCTCGGCCCGCCCTTGTGGAGCTGCCCTGTGGAATGGAGGTAGCGCGGACCGAATCCCAACGTCGTGGCGCAGCCCAGGGCCCGACCCCACTTCCCCCGCAGCTCCTGGAGTTGGCGATAGGTCTCTGGGGTCGGCTGAACGTACGCGAGCACGGCGAGGTAATCGCCGGCGCGTGCGCTTTGACGCAGCGCGGCCGGCGTCAGCGTCGTGAGCGCCGCGCTCCCGCCCGCCGCGCCACTGCCGTTCAGCTCCGCGCGGGCGAGTTTCTTCGCTTCCTCCACGTCTGGTTGGTCGAACGCGTTCACGCCGAGCCGTTCGCAGAGCGCGGCGGTGGCGTACTCCCAGCGCAGAAATTCAACGCCGAGATCCAGGGGGTCGGCTGAGAACACGTCGTGGCCTACGGTTTGCATGGACGGAGTGCTCGCGCTGGGAACTGGATCATGGATGACCGGCACCACACCGCGCCCGTCCTTCCCGGAGCTCTCGGCGACCAGCTGCTCGATCCAGTACGCGAGCGCCGCGATCGAGTCGGGCGGGCTGATACACAGCTTGTCACGTCCCGCTTTGGCACGATCGGCGATTTCCATTCCGAGCGCCCGCGCCGCCGCGACGTCGAGCCCACGCGTTCGCTCCAGCAGCGTGCGACCGTCGATGTCCGCCAGCGCCGCGGGGAACATCCCGATGGCCGTGAGCGCGGAGTAGCGGCCGCCCACGCCCGGCGGATGCGGAATAACCGCGCGAAACCGTTGCTCGCGCGCCAGCGTGGCGAGCGGGCTGTCGATCTCGGTGATCGCGATGAATTGCTCCGGCTTGGCACGGGCCGCGAAATAGCGGCAGAACGCGAGCGTTTCGACGGTGTTGCCCGACTTGCTCGACACCAGGAACAGCGTCTCGCCGATCTCACGGTCGGTGGCCGCGGCGCGAACGGCGCCGGGGTTCGTGCTGTCGAGCACGTGCAGCCCCGGGGCACGAAACGTCTGCGCCAGCACGTCGGCGACGAGACTCGAGCCGCCCATGCCGCAGACCAGCGTGCGCGTGAGCCCGGCGGAGCGGACCGAACGCGCGAGCGCGGTGAGCTCGTCCCACTGCGCGAGCGATTCCTCCGGCGCGCGCATCCATCCGAGCAGATTCATTGGCGGCGAAACATAATGCGGATAACTTAGGCGCGGAGTCTCCCGGAATGATGTCGCTGAGCCGTCCCGCCCGCGTGCTGGTCAGCATCGCCGTGATCTCGCTCCTGGCGATGGTGCTGGCCTACGCACTGCATCCCGGCGGTCCGCGCGCGCTGGCGTTCCTCAGCGACGTTTGCTGGACCTGGGCGGCTGCGTTCGCGCCCTTCTGTTGCTTCTTCACCGCCCGGACGTTGACGAACGTCGAGCAGCGGCGCACGTGGCGCTGGATCGGCATCGGGTGCGCGGCGTTTTTCCTCGGGCAGCTCTACTGGACCATCTACGACATGCGCGTCGGCGCCGCACCGCCCTACCCGTCGCCGGCGGATATCGGCTTCATCGCGATCTATCCCTGCCTGATCGTCGGCATCATGACCCTTGTGCGCGGTCAGCCCGCGCGGCGCGCCGAGCCCGAGCTCCTGCTCGATACGGTGCTCGTGACGTTCACGGTGGGCGCTCTGACGTACGAGTACCTGCTCGAGCCCCTGCTGCTTGGGGCCGCGCCGGCGTCCACCGCGGGTCTCGTCGCCAGTGTCGGCTGGTCCATCGGTGCCGTCGCCGTCCTGTGGATGATTTTGATCCAGATGATGCGGCGTCCGCTGTTTCCGCCGTTCACCGCTGCCCTCGTGTTGCTGGGCGTCTTCGCGCTCGAGGCGGGCAACGCGATCTACGCCGTCGTGGCGCTGCGCGGCACGTTCCACCCCGGCGGAGCCCTCGACTTGACCTGGGACGCCGGCCTGCTGCTGCTCGCCGGCGCGGCGGCGATCGCGCCGGACGACGCTCGCCATGTGGAGCGCGGGGCCGCGACCAGCGGCGCGAGCGTCATGGGGCGCGCGATGACGCTGGTGATCGGCCTCGTCGGCATGGCGATGCTCGCCGTCATCGCGCTGCTGCGTGCCGAGCCACAGGCCGACGACGCTCTGATCCTGGGTGTCGGGTTCACGATCGTCACGGCGCGCGTGCTGTATTCGCTCGGCAGCGATCGCCGCTACGCGCACATGCTGGAGGAAGAAGTCGCCAATCAGACGCGCTCGCTGATGAGCTCGCTCGGCGCCACGGCGTCGGCGGAGCGCAATCTGCGGCTCGTCATGGAAGCGGTGCCGGATGCGATCACCGTCGTCGATCGCGACGGCTGGGTGCTCGATGAGAACAGCTCGGGTCGGGCCCTCGTGCGCGCGTTCCCGGCGGACGACGCGGAGGCGGGTGGCAATGACCGGCGTCCCGCGTTCGGATGGCTCAACGCGGTCGGCACGCGGATCGCGCGGGAGAATCTGTCCGCCGCGTTCGAAGGCGAGCTCCGCCGCTTCGAGGTACCGTTCCAGCGGCCGGACGGCAGCGACGGCAGCGGACAGGTGTTACTCGCGCCGGTGCGCGAAGGCGGGCGGATACCGAAGGTGCTGATGCTGGTCCGCGACATCACGGAGCAACGCCGCGCGCAAACCCAGCTCCAGCAAGCCGAGAAGCTCGCGGCGATGGGCCAGCTCGTGAGCGGCGTCGCGCACGAGATCAACAACCCGGCCGCCATCATCTCCGGCTTCGCGCAGACGCTCCTGCTCGAGCAGCTGTCGCCCGACCAGCGCGAGACGGTCCAGATGATGTACGACGAGGCGACGCGCATCGGGCGGATCACGTCGAACCTGCTCGCGTTCGCGCGCGCCGGCAGCAAAGAGCGTACGCTCGTCGACCTGAACGAGATCGTACGGCGGACCTACGCGCTGCGCTCCTATCACCTCACCACGCTCAACATCACGGTCAAGCTTGAGCTCGACGAAAGCAGTCCCCGCACCTGGGCGAACGGCTCGGAGATGCAGCAGATGCTGCTGAATCTGCTCATCAATGCCGAGCAGGCGCTGATGGAAGTGGCCGAGCATCGCGAGATCACGCTGCGCACGCGGACGGCCGGCGCCGGTGGCGACTGGGTGCAGCTCGAAGTCGCCGACACCGGCCCCGGGATTCCGCCGGAGATCCGCGAGAAAATCTTCGATCCGTTTTTCACCACGAAGCCGGAAGGCACCGGCACGGGCTTGGGGCTCTCGATCTGTTACGGCATCGTGCATGATCACGGCGGGCGCATTGCGGTGAGCTCCGCCCCCGGCCAGGGGGCCGTCTTCACGATCGAGATGCAACGCGACGCGCGCACGCACCAACGCATCACGCCCGCGCCGATGACCGTTCCCGCCGAGGCGCGCGCAGCCACGCGAACGCTGTCCGTGCTGCTGATCGATGACGAAGAGAGCCTCAGGCGGGCCGTCCTCAGCTTCCTGAAGCGACGCGGTATTCATGCGGTCGGCGTCGGCGACGGCGCGGACGGGCTGCGCGCCCTGGAGCGCGAGGACTTCGACGTCATTGTCTCCGATGTCCGGATGCCCGGCATGAGCGGCGGCGAGTTTCTCGATCGCTTGCGGCAGGATCATCCGGCGCTGGTGTCGAAGCTCGTGTTCACGACGGGGGACACCTTCGCGCCCGATACGTCGACCCTGTTGCGCGACTCGGGCGTGCCGTCGCTCGTCAAACCGTACGACTTCGCCAAACTCGAGCGCACCCTGTGGGACGTCGCGCGCGCCGACGGCGAAGGCGACGGCCGGGCGACTAAAAGCGCGGTTTGAGCTGGACGACGAGGTCCGAGCGGCCGATGCCGTTCGGCGTCGGCCCAAGATTGAATTGCAGCGGCTCGGCGTCGGACGCGAGCGCATCGAGCACCTGCGGCTGGACCACGAGCTCGTAGTCCCCGGGCTTCACGCCCATCAGGTAGAAGGCGCCGTCGCTGAACGTGACGAGCGTACGCCGCGTGCCACTCCGCCGATCGATGAGATCGAGCGTCACGCCACCGACGCCCGAGCCGCTCCGGACGACCTTCCCTTCGATCACGCCCGATTCCACCACGGGAATGTCGAGACTGCGGAACCGGTTCGGACCCGGCACGATGCTCGTGCGCGCGAACAGCGGCACGAGCAGCGGGGACTCGAGCGACGCCGAATCGAGACTCACGATCACCGGCTCGAACGGCACGAGATCCCAGACGTGATAGCTGCCGGTCGAATCGCTCCGCGCCGACAGCGAGCCGATGAAGACGCGCGCGTTTCCGACCGCCGGCTCGCCGACGTCCCGGACGCCGTTGGCGTTCTCGTCGAGAAAGACGTGACCGGAGAGGCCGGACCGCTCGAGCGAGGGTCCGGGCGCCACGCCGAGCCGCTGCGTGCGGCCGTTCCACAGCACCGACCCCTGCAGGAATTGCGTCGCGCTGATGGGCTGCCCCGGCGGAGCGAGCACCGACGTCACCGCCCGCATCGCCGGGAAGTACGACGTCAACGTCACCGTATACGTGAGCCCGCGGTCGCCGCGCAGCCAGCTCGCGCCGACCTCGAGCCGCACGCCCCTGCCGACGGGCCGCGCCGCGAACGCGGACCAGGCCGCAAGACCGGATTGCCGCTCGATCTCGGTGGTCGTGCGGAGGAGGACCTGACTCAAAAACGGCCCCCAGCGCTGCCGCGGCAGAACGAACGTCGAGATGCCGGCGAACTCGCGCGCCTTGAGCGCTCCCCCCGCCTCGGTGCGGACATAGGGCAGGAGCCGGATCTCCTCGGTCTGGATCGAGGCATCGAGCCGTGTGCGCGTCAGCGCGCTGCCGCCGGACCGAACCTGCTCGATTCGGCCGTCGAAAAAGAAGAAGCCGCTCGCCGTGCGCGGGCGCAGGAAGCCGGTGAGCGACCATTGCGACGACCGGCCCGGCAGCGTCAGCACGGGCGCCGAATCGTCCGCGAAATGGATGTATTCGCCTTCGACGTGGAGGTCGACCGACGGCTCGAACCGCAGCGCGCCGCGCGTGAGCCCGCCGCCGACGATTTCGCTCTGCAATGCCCAATCGTTCGTCGGATTCGCGACGACCGTGGCGTACGGATGAGTGCGATCGGGAAGCGAATCGCGCCAGTACTGATCGACACCCGCCTGCACCGTCCAGCGACGTGACGCCCCGTAACGCAGGTCGAGGTTCCCGGTCGCGTTGCAGACGATCGAGGGCTGGGGGCAGCGGCCGCCCCCGAGGCCGTACTCGAAGCGTCCCGCCGGCAGCAGCTCGTTCAGCACGCGATACGTACGGTTGAACTCCCGGATTTCGCCGAACGGACCGTAGGCCACGAAGTCGACCGGATTCTCGCCGTAGCGCACCGGCAGGTCGATCGCGTAACCGCCCGACGCGTTGGCGGAATCGAACGCGACGAGCTCGCCGCCCCGATACGCCTCGACCGACCAGCCTGGATCGAGCTGGCCGGCATAGCGCAGCGATCCGACGAGCGACGGGCGGACGTACGGAGCGTTGGTCAGCGCGACGCCCTCGATCGCACGGAGCCGCGGACCGGTGGACTGCACGTCACCCACGCGCAGCTGCTTCACCCAGCGATTGTCGCGCCACACGCCGGTCCACGACGCATCGAGATGGATCCTGCCGTCCTGTGCCGGTCCGACGCTCTGGGCCAGCATCTCCAGCGAGCCGCCGCCGACGTCGGCGCCGAGTCCGAACGTGTATGTCGACCCGCCCAGCGGGTCCGCGGAGGGCGAGAAGAGCGAGTAATCCGCGACGACACCGTCCCACGACGGGCGCTCGAGACCCATCATCACGTCGGCGTGCAGAGCGTCCGGTCGCCGCAGGTACGCCTCCCGCGCGCCTTCACGCGTCAGCCGGCGGGCGATCGGGAGACTGCTCGGATCGACCACGGTCGCCGTGAGCTCGGACCAGTCCACGGCGAACATCACGCCGAGCAGGTCGCCGAGGCGCTCGCTGCCCACGTACAGCTCGGGTGACTCGAAGCGAATGAACTCCGGCTCGATGTGCACGCGACGGTCGCCGAACTCCATCGAGTCGCTCGCCGGATCGATCACAATGCGGCGATTCCCCGGGTCGACGGTCGCTTCCAGCCGGCCATCGGGCGTCAGGCGATGGCGGATTTCCACGAGCTGAAAGAACTGCGAGAGCGGAATGAGAACTTCAGACCGCACGCGATACGCTTGCACGGTCGCGCTCGTGATGCGGCCGATGCGCAGCTCGATCACGACCGGCTCTGGCGCCGTGTCGGCCGCCGCGTCGGGCGAGAGCGTCGTGTAGCGCACCGGGGCGTTGCGGCCCGAATCGGCGCTCGTGTCCGCCGCTTCCAAGTGGGAACGCGCGCGGCGGGCAGAGGGAGGGACGGGAGTGCGCGCCACGAAAATGGCCGGTGGCGGGCGCAGCGCATTGGCGGTTTGTGACGGGCTCGCCGTAGGAACGTCGGACGCAACGGCACCGAGCGTCAGGGCCGCCAGCAGCGCATGGGCCCCTCGGATCGGGTCCATGGCCTACTGGTAAATCAGCGAGATGATGACGTTGCCCTGATAGATCCCCGGTTTGGCCGACAGCGCCGGATTCACCGTGCCGCCGATCCACACGAACATGTTGAAGTTGGGCGGAGGCCCGAGACGACCGACGGCGCCCGTGGACGGATCGAAGGTGTTGCCGCCGACAGGATTGTTGGTGGAGCGACGCCAGATCGCGGACGTCGCATTGAACGAGATCGGCATCGTCGAGCCCGGCAGCGCCTGGATGTTCGTCAGCGTCGTCGGCAGCGTGAAGCTGATGACCACGAACGCATTGGCGCTCCCGCTGACCTGCCATTCGCCCGCGTTCGCGGCGGTCGGCAGGATCGTGGTCGGCACGCCCTTGATCACGCTCCCGAACGTCAGGTCGTGCAACGTGGTGAGGGTCATGCCGGTCGTGACGACGACGGCATCGGCCGAGACGCTCGTGGACGACTGCGCGGCCCCGCAGACCGGCGGGACCGCGAGAAGCGCCAGCGTCAGCGCGGCCATTGCGAATTTCACGGAACGACCAGCTGGACCGAGTCCCGCACGGCCGGTGCCTTGAGCAGCACCGCGGGATCGAGATCCTCGCGCTCGGTGACCAGCTCGTAGCGCAGCCAGTACCGGCCGCGCGGCAGCGGCGCCGCGAGCGCGGTCGCGAGACGCGGCTGCATCGTGAAGTAGACGCCGAGCGGCGAGTTGTACGTCGCGCGAACGGCGCCCGCCGAATCCACGAGCGTCTCCCGCACCGTGCCGATGAATGCGGCGTTGCCTCGGCGCTCGAGCTTGCTCCAGGTGACGAGCGAGTCGCCGAGAATTTGCGCCCGCACATTCGAGAGCGTGACGCCGGTCGAGACCGCCCCCTTGCGATAATTGACGCCGATGATCGTTCGCACTTCGAGCGTGAGACCGACCTGGATCGCCGTCGTGTCGCTCGCCCCGGTGATCGGCACGCGCCCAGCCTGCGCGGCGATCATCAGACGGACCCAGTACTCGCCGTCGGCGAGGCCCGCCGGAGGACGCGCCAACAGACGCACGGTCTGTCGCTCGCGCGGGCCCACGGTGAGCCGGCGCGGAAACGCCTGAATCCAAGCGAGCGCGGAGGGCAGCGTCGAATCGGGCGCGTCGACCGTGCGGAGTCCGATCGCGCCGGTCGAGTCGGTGACGGGATAGCCGAACAGCGTCGAAATCGTAACCTCGACGGGCTCGGTGCCCGGATTGTACAGCAGCACGGCGCCCGAGCGCACGCGATGATCGATGAATACCGCATGCGGTGCGACCATCACGCCTTGGGCTGCCAACGACGCGGTGCCGAGCGCGAGCGCTGCGGCGAAGAGCAGAGCGCGCTTCACAGGTATGTCATCGTGAAGATGATTGTGGCCGTGTACGCACCGGCGCGCTGGTTCGCCGCCGGACTCACGGTGGCGCCCACGAAAACCGAGGCGGCGCCATTATTCGGAATCGCGACGGTGAATGGCTGCTTCGGATCGAATCCCACTTGACTCCCAATCGACTGGGTCGCGGAATAGCCCGCGTCGCTCGATCCAAACGTGAGGGGCATGACCGCGCCCGCCGGGCCGGTCATCGTCAGCGGCAAGACGAACGACAACAGCGCCGGCCCACCCTTTGGACCCTTGATGTTGAACTGCCCGCTGTTGACGGGATCGGTGCGGAGCACAACCGTCGGCACGCCCGGCAGAACAGTGCCGAAGGTCACGCCGCGCACGCCCGTGATGGTGAGCGGCTTGCCTTGCGAATGCAGCCGGCCACCGATCAGCGTGACGAGTGTGAGCAGCAGTACGCGTTTCATAAAGAGCGTCTCCTTGCGACAGCGCCGGCAGAGGAATCTTGCATCCCCCTGCCGGCGCGCCATCAGCTCGACGCAACTACCTCGCTTAGTAGACCACCGTCATGGTGACCGAACCAGTATAGACACCAGCAGCCTGGTTCGTCGCGGGCTGCACCTGCGCGCCCACCCACACAAACAGATTACCCGAGCCGCTGAGCGTCGGGGTCGCGCCAGACGCCGGCGTGAAGGCAACGCCACCCGCCTGCGTCGCGAGCAAGGCGTAGATGCCCGTGTAGCTGACGATCGGCATCGTGTTCGCGCCGGACGACAGCGTGGCCGGCAGGGTGAACGAGAGCGTCACCGGGGTGCTCGCCTGGCCGGTCACGTCAAAGCGACCGCCATTCGTAAGATCGCTCGCGGCGACCGTCTTGTTCACGCCCGGGAAGACGTTCCCGAAGTTCAACTGCTGGGCGCCAATCACGTTGATCGGCGTCTGCACGCTTGCCGTCGCCGTGATGCTGGCATTGTTCGTCTGGGCCTGGAGCGTCGTGCCCGTCAAAACCAGGGCGGCGACAGCCAGGGTCAGCTTGCTGATGGTGCGCATTTGGTGCTCCTCTTGATGGTGTCGAGCTGTTGGACAGCTGGGAGGGCCATTCGGTCCTCCATCCTTCGTTGGCATTGGCAAAGCAAGGGTTATGCCAACCGCCGATTTCCTCGTCATTGTCAAAATTCTCGACAAGAATGCGGGAAAAACGGAAGCCAAGATAGGACTTATGGTTAGCACACGCAATGGCGAGTTGCTGTCAGATTAATTGACAGTCATGGTGTGGGAGCGGCAGCACTTGGAATAACGTAACAGACTGATGCTACAATGCTTCCGCTGTTACAATCGCTCGGCACAACGCGTGCCCTAGGGAAATCCCGGGGTTCACGGGTACTCAAGTACTAGGAGACGCGATGCGCTGGGGAATGAAGATCGCTTTAATCTTGGCCTTTACGATGCTCATAGGACGGCGTGCAGAAGCCCAAGCGCGTGGCACGCTGCAAGCCAGCGCGACCGTCGTCGACACCAGACAGGGGTTCGAAGCGCTGTCGCTCGTCCGGCAATCGGTTACCAATTCCAGAATCGAGAGCGCGCAAACTGTCGCGACGGTGGCTCAAGTCTCATCGGCACGCCCGGCCGCTGAGCCGAACACGCTGGTCGTGACGGTGGACTTCTCGCGGAACTAGCTAGAGGCCAAGTCGCTGGCGGAGCGCCGGCGGCATCAGCGAAATCGCATACTTCACCGGGACGGACAACGCGAAGCCCGGCCCCTGCCTGAGCCCCGCCCGATGCACCGAAATCACCTCGCCATCCGCATTGAAAACGGGACTGCCTGACGACCCCCCCGTCGTCATGCCGTCGAATTGAATGAGATCCGCCGTCACCCGGGACAAGATTCCCGCCGTCATGGACGTGCGGACCACCGACGCACGATCACGCGCGAATCCCGATCCTGCGGGATAGCCGATCAGCGCTGCCGGCTCACCTTGCCGCGCCTTGGTTCCGTTCCAGTCGATACTCGTCAGAAATGACCCCTGGTAGCTGCGGATCTTGATGAGCGCGACATCGCGCTCGCGTGAGGTCGCGATCACGTCGGCGTAGTGTCCCGCCGATTGGTCGGCCATCGTCACCCACACCGTATCCGGCTGCGCGTGGGCCGAGTCCGCGACGACATGCCAATTGGTGAGCATGTAGCCGTCCGGACTGATGACGAACCCGGTGCCGTCATACCGGTCCTCCCCCAGCGACACGGTGATGAGTCCCACCGCTCCCTGATTCTGCTGCGCCATGCCGGCGAAGTCGGTTGCACGAATGGCGCGCATCTTTGCGTCGAGGTTCGCGGTCTGCACTTCGGCCGTGGAGACGGCCCGTCGCAACGAATCGATCAGCCCCTGGGAGGGCGCGCGGCGCTCGGCATCCGCCAGTTGATCACGCATCCGCTGCAGGTCCCGCTGCGCCTCGGTCCGTTGCGCCTCACCAGCCGCGAGCTGCTGACCGAGCGCCTGCTGCGCACGGTCGAGCGCCGCTTGCAGCTGCGTCGTGCGCGATTCGGCTGCCGCGAGCTGCACCCGGAGCGTTTCGACCTCGGCGGCCGGCGCGGCGGCTGCACGCGCCGCGTCCAGCTCACTGCGCAGCCGGTCTCGTTCAGCGCGCGATGAGTCCCCTGCCGTCCGCAGCGCCTGGTTCGTGTGCTCGACCTGGCTCGAGAGCAACCAATACACGCCGTACACACCGGCGCCGAGCAGTAGCACGAGCACGACGACGAGACCCGTCAGCCAACGGATCTTCCGGCGTGCATCCTTGCCGACCTCCTCGCGGACCGCCTGCATGAACGCCGTCGTCCCCCGGCCACCCCGCTTGCGCTCATCGCGTGCCTTGGCCAGCGCGTCCCCGATCATGCCGACGACGGTCTTTTGCCCCAATCCCGCTGGCGGGCGGACGGCCGCCAGGTGTGGAGCGGTCCCCATCCCTTCTACTAATAGGACGGGCCCGCCCTGCCCCAGCATGATCTTGTCACCAAGACGCACCGGCGTGGGGCTGGAGATCCGTTGTCCGTTGAGATACGTGCCGTTCTTGCTATCGGCGTCCCGCACGACCAGCCCGCCCGTCGTCCCTACCGTCAGTTCCGCGTGGACGCGCGACACGATGGTGTCGTTCGATTCGACCGGTTGGACTTCGCATTCGCGGCCCCGGCCGAGGCGAATGCGCGTGCCGCGCGCCTCAAAGCGCTTGCCGGTCGCGGCGGCGAGCAGCGTGACGCCGTAGGCGCGCTGTTCGGCCTCTTTCGGCAGCGCGGGATGCTCGGCGAGTGTTGCCTCGAGCGTGGCCGTAATCGCAGCGACGCGATACTCGGGCCCCGATTCGCCGAGCCGGACGACGTCGCCGGACTTCACGGCGGTCCCTGTGCTCACGCGCCTGCCATTCAGGTAGGTCCCGTTCCGACTGCCGAGATCGGCGAGCAGCCACGCGCCGTGCTCCAACCGCAGCTCGGCGTGGCGGGCCGAGACGACTTTGGCGGCGTCGCCGCTGACGAGGACAGTTGATCCGGGCTCGCGCCCGAAGCGGATCGCGGGGCCCTGAGACTCGGCGACCGGCTGACCGCTGGTGGTCGTCAGCTTGAGGTGCGACACGGGTCGAAACTACGGCCGGGCTGGACGGCCCGCGAGGTCGGCGCACATCGTGTAGAGATGGACAACCTCGCGCATGCCTTGGTCGGCGCGGCGCTCGGCCGCGCCGTGGCCGATCGCCACGTGCCACATGCCGCCTGGATCGGCGCGATCGCGGCGAATGCGCCGGACTGGACCGAGTTCCTCGTCGGTCTGCCCGGTAGCCGTGCCGACTATCTCGTGTTGCACCGCGGGATCACGCACTCGCTGCTCGGCGCGGGAATCGAGATTGCGGCGCTCACGGCGCTCCCGGCGGCCGCGTGGTGGCGCGCGGGTACGCGACCGCCCTGGCGCTGGCTCCTGGCGTGCGTCGGCATCGCCGTGCTGAGTCATCTCTTCATGGACTGGCAGGGTTCCTACGGGTGGCGGCCGTTTCTCCCGTGGTCGAATGTTTGGCACTACCTCGACTGGGTAGCGATCGTCGATCCGTTCTATTGGCTGGTCCCACTGACGGCGCTCGCCTGGGGCGCGAATCGGCATTGGCTGCCGCTTTCCGGATTCGCGTTGATCGGGGCGGCCATCGTGGTGCTCATGCTCGTCCAGCATGAGCTGGTCGCCCCGTGGGTCCTGATCGTGAGCGCGGTGATCGCGACGCTCGGTGTCGTTGGGTGGACGGGCTTCTGGTTCGGCCCGGTGCGTGGACAGCGGCTCGCCGGGTATGCGCTCCTCCTCCTCGCTGTTTACGCGGGCGCACAGGGAATCGCCTCTGGACGGCGGAAAGCCGCAATCGCGTCCGTGGCGGCCCGTCGCTTCGGACCAGCGGCGACGTGGGCGGCGCTCACGGAAATCGGCCACCCGTTCACGTGGGAAGCGATCTACGCGAGCGTCGATACGGTGGCCGGCGACGACTGGAGCCTGCCGCGGCACACGGATGTGCCGGCCGTCGCGCGCGCCCTCCGTGACACGCGAGATGGCCGCGCGATCGCGCAGTTCGCCCGATTCCTGGCGGCGGAAGTCGATTCGAGTGCGGCAACGATTTACATCCGCGATGCGCGCTACGCGCGCGCGTCGCGCAATGGATGGGGCGTGGTGCGAATCAGGCTGTGGGAGGGACGTCCTGGAAGCTGAGACCGGACCCGCGCCGATCCTTCAAGCTGCGGCGTTGCTCCGTCGAGCGACGCTCGACGCGACTCCGCCGGTCGACGGGCCCTCGTCGCTCGACCAGCACGGCGCGTTGCTGCAGCCGGCGTTCGCGGATGCGGCGGTCCAATCCGGTGCGGCGATCGGGACGGACGCGACGTTCGACTTGATGTCGGGTGGGGCGGTATTCGGAGGACGCTTCCATCGCCCCAAATCTGCCGCGCATCGCTGATTCGTGCCAGATAAATCGAGCGACTACATTTCCCGGCCGTGCACACACCCGACCGTGGTTCGCCGCTCCCGCGTGTGACCCCCGTCACCAATGCGGACGTGGCGGCGCGCCCGCACACGCCGCCCGTCGGATTGTTGGACGACGCGCTCAAGGCGCTCGAGTCGCAATTTCGATTCGACAGCCTCGTCGCGCTGTCCGCCGAGCGCGCGCTTTATCAGGCCTTCGACCTGGTGCTCAAGCGCAACGTGACGATCCGCATCCACCTGGGGACGCCGGGACGCACGTGGTTCTTGCGCGAGACCGAGACGCTGGCCGCGCTCGATCACCCGGCGATCCGTCACGTCTACGCCGCCGGTGAAGTCGAGACGTTCGCCTATCGCACGGCGAACTGGATCGAGGGTGAGAGTCTCGCGGACGCGCTGCGCCGGGGCCCTCGACCCGTGCCACAATGCATGTCGCTGATCCGCGACCTTCTCTCGGCGCTCGAGCATGCGCACGCGCGCGGCATCATCATGCGGCGCATCGTGCCGAGCACCTTGATGATCAACACCGGCGGCCAGGGCGTCATCACGGACCTGCGCTACTCGAACTGGTGCCTCCCCTATCTCGCGCCGCTCGCGCCGGATGATCCGAGTGGGGCGTACATGGCGCCCGAGGTGCGTGCCGGTGAGGCCGGTGAGCCGGCCAGCGACGTCTACACCGTCACGGCCAACATCTACGCCGCGTTGACGGGCAACGCGCCGCATGCCGACCCGGCGCACATCGTGCCGCCGCGCCAGCAGCGCCAGGCGATCCCCGCGGCGGTCGAGCGCGTCATCATCCGCGGGCTCTCGCGCGTGCCGAAGGACCGCTACTACACGGCGACCGAGATGCTCGAGGATTTCGTGAGTGACGCCGGCACGTTCCAGGTTCCGGCCGCCGCGCCGGCGATCACGGAATCGGGATTCGAGCGGCGGCTCAGGCGCGCGCTCGGTGACGATTACGAGCTGCTGGAAGAGATCGGCAGCGGCGGCTTCGGGCGCGTTTATCGCGCGCACGACCTCGCGCTCGAGCGCGACGTGGCGATCAAGGTCCTGCATCCAGCGCTCATCTCGGATCCCGGCGTCATGGAGCGCTTCCGCCGCGAGGCGCAGCTCGCGGCACGGCTGCGCCATCCCAACATCGTCAGCATCCTCGACATCATGGGGCGCGCGGGACTCACGTGGTACACGATGGAATACGTGCCGGGCTCGAATCTCGCGCAGGTGATTCAGCGGCAGGGACGCGTTACCGTCGAGCAAGCCGAGCGACTGCTGAACGAAGGCCTGTCGGCGCTCGAGCACGCGCACGGCGTCGGCTTGATTCACCGCGACTTGAAGCCCGAGAACATGCTGATCGAGCCGGACGGGCGACTGCGCATCACCGACTTCGGCCTGGCGCTCGCGTTGCGCGGGGGCGCGCGGTTTGGCGGCGCAACGTCGCGGAGCGGCACGCCGCAGTTCGCCGCGCCCGAACAGCTCCTGGGCGAGCGCGTCGATCAGCGCGCGGACCTCTATTCGCTCGCCGCCGTCGCCTACTTCGCGCTGCTCGGCCGCCCGCCGTTCTCCGGCAAGACGCCCGAGCAGATTCTCGCCCACCAGACCACCGACGACGTGCCGTCGCTGACGGCGGAGCGCCGCGATGTGCCGCGCGAGCTGGAAGACGTGCTGCGGCGTGCCCTGCACAGCGAGCCGGCCGAGCGGTTCCATTCGGCCGGCGCGTTTCATCACGCCCTGAAAGGCGCGCTCGGCGGCTTCTTCCGGCGCCTCGCGGCGCTATTTCGTCCGGAGAGCTGAGCTCAGCGCCAGCGGAAGATCTTCAGGGCGATCACGAAGCTCACCGCGCCCCACGCGACGACGATCGCGAGCGGGGCGCCAAGCGTCGTGACCGCGGCCCCGTCGATCATGACGGCACGCAGCGCATCGTTGAGCGCGGTGAGCGGCAGCGCCTTGACGAACGGGATCATCACGTCGGGAAAGCGCGAATAGGAGAAGAACGTCCCGGACAAGATCCACATCGGCAGCATCACGAGGTTCATCAGTCCCGACACGCCTTCGATCGTCTTCGCGCGACTGGCGACCAGGAGCCCCAATCCCGCGAAGGCGAACGAGCCGAGGACCGTGATGCCGGCGAGCGACGCGAACGATCCGCGTACCGCGACGCCAAACAACAGCCACCCGAACCCGATCAGGGCCACGACTTCGACGATCAAGAAGACCAGCCGCGAGAGAATGAAGCTCAGCAGGTAGTGACTCCGCTTCATGGGCGTCGCCATATAGCGCTTGAGCAGCTTGCGCTGACGCGCCTGCACGACCGAGAACCCCACGCCCCAGATCCCGCTCCCCAGCAGGTTCATGCCGAGGAGACCGGGAATCAGAAAGTCGATGTAGCGAGATCCCGGCGCGACGACGCGGTCGTCCCGGACGGCGATCACATCCTTGCGCCCGCGCACCCGCTGGAGCTGCTCGTCCACCTGCAGCCGGGCGAGGCCGCTCTCGGTGCGCGTCGAGTCGTAACGATAGATGACGGGCTCGCCGGGGACGACGAGCAGCGCGATGCGTCCGCCGCGGAGTCGCGCGCGTGCCGTCGCCGTGTCGAGAATGGTCGCGACGAGCCGCGGGGACGAATCGAGCGTCGCGGCGAGCACACTGTCGCCGGGGCCGGCGGCCACGCCGACCTGCAGCTTGCCCGGTCCCGTATTACGAAAGGCGAGCCCCAGCGCGAACGCCAGGACGATCGGGAAGCCGAAGACCCAGAACACCGCTTCGGGCTCGCGGTAGAACTCGCGCATGCGCGACAGCGCGAGCTGGTACATCGGATGCTCACGTATCACGGAGCTGCCGTCCGGTGAGCGCGACGAAAACGTCGTCGAGCGTCGCGTGGTGCGTGGTCAGCGATGCCAGCTCGAGCCGTCGCTGCTGCAACGTGCCGAGCAGCGCCGGCAGCGCGCGGTGGAGCTCGGCGGCAGTCAGCGACAGCCCGCCGGCCGCCGGCCGGACCGCCGTCACGCCGCCGAGCGCTTTGAGATTGTCGGCGAGATCGTCCGGCACCCCCTCCACCAAGGCGAATTCGATCACGTGCTCGGCGCCGAGCGACGCGATCAGCTCGCGTGGCGTGCCGAGCGCGATGACCTTGCCGTGATCCATGATGGCGACGCGGTCGCACAAGCGCTCCGCTTCTTCCATGTAATGCGTCGTGAGCAGCACGGTGCCGCCGTCCGCGCGAAACCGCCGGATGATGTCCCAGAGCTGGCGGCGCGACTGTGGATCGAGTCCCGTCGTGGGCTCGTCGAGAAAGAGCAGCTCCGGCTTGCTGACGAGCGCGCACGCGACGGCGAGTCGCTGTTTTTGCCCGCCCGACAAGGTCGCGACGCGCGCGCGGCGCTTTTCCTCCAGCTCGACGAGCGCGAGCACTTCCTCGACGGTATGCGACTGCCGGTAGAAGGAGCGGAACAGCGCGAGGACTTCATGGACCTGGAGCTTGTCGGCGAGCTGAGTCTCCTGCAGCTGAATGCCGAGCCGCTCGCGCAGCGCGCGACCGTCGGCGCCGTCACGCCATGGCATGCCCAGGATTTCGACGTCGCCCGCATCGGGCGTGTTGAGTCCTTCGAGGATTTCGATCGTCGTCGTCTTGCCCGCGCCGTTCGGGCCGAGCAGGCCGAAGCATTCGCCGGCCTGCACGACGAGATCGAGCCCCGCCACCGCGACGACGTCGCCGAAACGCTTGTGCAGCGCGCGACAGTTGATCGCTACGATTTCTTCTTCTCGTCTTTGTCTTTGTCGGGACCCATGTCGTGCGCCTGCTTGAGCGCCTGGTCGAGCTGGATCGTCAGGCTGTTAATGCCGTCCAGCAGCGCGCGGATCTTCACATTGATGCCCGAGCCTTGGCGGCCGGCGACGATGGCGAGCGAGCCCGCGACGTCCGGCAACGTGCCGAGATTCGCGGTCAGCGCGCGTTGGCGCATATGGGAGAGATCGCGCGCGATGTTGTCGCTGATACCCTTGAGGATCTTCGGACTCGCGGCGCGATTGGATTCAAGCTCGGCGACCAGCCGCTTTACGTGATCGACCGTCCGCACGTACCCCTGCAGCTCTTCGATGCGGCGAACCTGATTCGCCGACATCTTCTGGACGGCCACTAGTTCCTCGGCTCGAGCGCGTCAGTGCGCGCGTGGCCGTCCACGAGCGACAGCGGAGAGATGCCGAGCAGCGTCGCGAGCGTCGGCGCGATGTCCACCGTATTCATGCGGCCGGCGTAGGCGCCGCGGCGCACCCCCTTCCCCCACAGGATGATGGGCACGTGCGAGTCGTCTTCGGACGGCTGGCCGTGCATCGCGATCGGCAGATTCGGCACGTCCCACACCGAGCCGGGCTGCAGACTGACGGTCAGCACGACGCCGGCATCCGGCGGCAGATGGTGGATCCAGCGACGTGCCACGGGATCGTTCGATGTGTCGGCGCGCGCCAGGTCGGCCGGCTTGATCACGCGCGCCACTCCTTGAATGCGCAGAATCCGCCCCGTGAGCGCGTCGAGAATGCTGTCGGTCTTGATGCCCGTCGCGGCGAAGCGGCCGTTGTCCTGCAGGAACAGCATGCCGGTGTCGAACTCGAGCCAGGCGCGCGGCGGGCCGCCCGCTCCGGCGAGACGATCGAGATCCTGGTTGACGGCCGTGATGAGCGTGTCGAGCAGCACGCGGTAGGCCGGCGCGTTGGTTTTCGCGCGCGTGCGCTCCGGATAGGACGTAACGCCGTGATCGGCGGTCAGCACCAGCGCGACGTTGTCTCGACCGACGCGATCGGTCAGTCGCTTGAGAAACCAGCCGAGATAGTGGTCGAGCCGCAGCACCTGATCGTGGATCTCGCGCGAGTCCGGCCCGTAGGCGTGACCAACGGCGTCCGTCGTCGACAGGCTGACCGCGAGAATGTCCGTCCCACCACTGCGGCGGCCAAGCTTGAGCGCTTCGAGTCCCTCGAGCGCGAACAGCAGCGTCAACGAATCCATCGCCGGCTGGCCGGCGACGGCCGCCGCGGCGCGAATCGAATCGGCCGGCAGACGATGTGGGAAAACGAGGTCGGTGCCGCCGTTTTCCCACGGCTCGTTGTCCGGCTCTTTGTAGGCGCTATCGGACAACAGGAGCGACCACGTCGTGTTCGCGGCCTTGAACGGCAGGCGGCGCGCGTTGAAGCTCTGCACCCAACTGGGCAGCGAGTCCGCGTAATAGCGACTCGTGGTGAAGAGCCCGGACTGATACCAGTAGACCTGCTCTTTCGCCTGGCCGATCGGGAGTATGGCGCCGCGGTCTTTTCGGCTCACCGACAGCGCGTGCGCCTGCGGATCCACCGCCTTCAACCAATCGAACAGCGTCGTGCCGCGAAACCGGCGTGGCGACGCACCGGGGCCCGTGGTGCCGAGCAGCGGCGCCGTCGAGTCCTGCACGCCCTGCGAATTCCGGATAATGCCGGTATGAGCGGGCCACATGCCCGACAGAATCGTCGAGTGACCGGGCGCGGTCTCGGTGACCGCGTGGTCCTGATAGGCCTCCGTGAAGAACGCGCCTTCGGTGACGAGCTGCGCGAGCCCGCCGCTCAGCTGGCTCCTCCAGCGCGTGAAGTAGTCGGGACGCAACTGATCGACGGTGATGACGACGACGAGCCTGGGCCGAGGGGGCGGCTGCGGCGACCCCCCGAGGGCGGCGATGAGCGCGGCAATGGTGAGGATCATGGCCAGAAGGTAGCAGTCTTCAGGTGCTGGCCGCCACCGGCGTCGGCGTGTCCTCCTGAATGCGGAGCGTGAGATAGATGACGAACACGGTGATCACGGCCGAGATGTAGAACGGCACGTGCTGCCCGAGCAGCTGGTAGGAGCTCCCGGCGTAGATCGGTCCCAGAATTGCCGCCACGCCGCGATACGTCTGCTGCACGCCGAGCGTCACGCCGATTTCGTCGTGGTGCGCGCGGTGACTCACGAGCGCCGAGTTCGCGGGGAACAGAAGCGCCGTGCCGAGCGGCAAGAGCACCTGAGCGGCGATGAACAAGGGCAGCGAGGGCGCGAGGGGCACGAGGATGAAGCCAGCCAACAACAGGAACAACCCGACCTGCATCGTGCGGACCTCGCCGAGCCACTCGTTGAACCACCCCACGGGCCCGATGCGCATCAACACGCCGATCGCGCCGAACACCATGAAGAAGTAGCCGATCTGCTCGGTGTTGATGCCGAATCGGTCGTTCAAGTACAGCGAGAACACCGGCGGGAGCGCGTTGAACGCCAGCATCGCGAACGCGTAGATCCAGATGAGCAGCGAGACGGGGCGCAGCGGATCCGCAACGACGCGAGCGGCCGGCTGAATGATGTTTTGCACCGTTTCGCGGAACGTCGCCGATTTGCGCGGCGCGTCGGCGGCCGTGCGCGTGACCCCCGCCTGGGCCCACCGCGACTCGGGCAACCATTTCCAGGCGAACGCCACGTTGATGAGGACGAGGATGCTCGCGAACACACCGGGGACCGCGTCGCCGAAGTGGTTCATGAATGAGCCGATGCCCGGCCCAAACAACACGCCGGCGCTCGTCGCGGCCGACAGCCATCCCAGCGCCTTGGCGCGCTCTCGCGGCAGCATCGTGTCGGCGACGTAGGCCTGGACGACGCCCGTCGTTCCGCCGCCGAGGCCCTGCACGAAGCGCGACAGAAACAGCAGCCACACGCTGTGCGCGAATCCGAAGACGACGTACGCGAACGCCGAGGCGCCGAGGCCCACGAGCAGCGCTGGACGGCGGCCATAGCGGTCGGACACATAGCCCCACACCGGCGAGGACACGAGCTGCGCGACCGGGAATGACGCGGCGAGCAAGCCGACCACCGTGGCCGTGGCGCCGAAATTCTTGGCGTAGAGCGGCAGCAGCGGCCAGATGATCATCAGGCCCATCATGTCCACGAAGGCGACGAGCATGAGCACGGACAATCGCTTCATCGCCGGACTCCGACGCTGAGGACGAGCGCGCTCGCGAGCATCAGCACGACGCCGAACGCAGCCGCCACGCCGGTCTCGGACAGCCGCAGGCTCGACAGAATTTCGATGGAGACGGGGCGCGTCTCATACGTGTAGAGGACGATCGACGCGACGAGGTCGCCGAGCGCCGCGACGAAGGCGAGGCTCGCGCCCGCCGCGAGTCCGGGCCGGAGCTGCGGCAACGTCACGCGCGCCAGCGTGCGCCAGCGTCCCGCGCCGAGACTCGCCGCAGCCTCCTCGAGCGACGGATCGAGCTGGCGGTACGACGCGAGAATGCCGCGGCCCGTCAGCGGCAACGCGCGGACGAGATACGCGAGCGGCAGGATCACCGCAGTCCCGACGAGCACGAACCGCAGCTGCGCCGGCGCATGCACGCTGAACGTGATGGCGAGCGCAATCGCGAACACCGTCCCCGGCAGCGCCCATGGCAGCGCGAGCAATCCCTCGATCACGCGGCGGAGCTTGACGCGTCGCCGCACGATCAGCCAGCCGCCCGCGAGTGCCAGCACGACCGCGACCAGCGTGCTCGCCGCCGCCATCCATACCGAGTTCACCATCGGCCGGAGTCGCTCGGCCTCCGAAAACAGCCGGCGATAGTTCTCGAAGCTCAAGACCGGCGGCACGATTTCCGTCGTCCAGGCACCGTACGGCACGAGCGACACCAGTGCGAGCGTGAGGTGCGGCAACAGCAGCAGCACGGCGAGGCCCCAACCAGCGCCCGCCGCGAGCCAGCGGACGCTGGCACGACGAATCGGTCTCGGCCGCGGCGCGATACCCTTCCCGAGCGCGACCAGAATGTCGTCCCCTTCGGTTCGGCGCAGGATGCCAAGCCCCACGATGGCGACGATGGCGAGCGCCACTGTTTCGACCATCGCGAGCGGCAGATCGCCGTTCAGCTTGGTCGCGACGATCTGCGTCGTCATCACGCGAAACCCGCCGCCGAAGATGTACGGCGCGCTGAAGGAGCCGAGCGCCGTCATGAACGTCAGCATCGCGGCCCCGACGAGCGACGGGCGGAGCAGCGGCACGATCACGCGGCGGAGTGTCGCGCGGCCGCCGGCGCCCAGCGACTGCGCTGCTTCGAGCATCGAGACGTCGAGCTTGGCGAGCCCGGCGCGCGTGAACAGATAGAAGTAGACGTACATCGAGTACGCGTGGACGAGCAGAATGGCGGCGGGCCCTTGCAACCGCCACGGCGCTTCCTCGAGGTGGAGCGCCGCCTGGACGGCGCGGGCCACGAATCCCGATTCGCCGTAGAGGAAGAGGAATGCGATCACGCCGACGAGCGGCGGCAGCACGACCGGTAACGCGATCAGCGCACCGAGCGTCTTGCGGCCGGGGAAGTCGAACCATTCGAACAGAAAGGCGAGCGGAATACCGATCGCGGCGGCGAGGACGACGCTGGCGAGCGAGATCCAGATGCTGGCCCACAGCGCGGCCCATTCGCCGGAGCGCGACACGAATGCCCGGATCGCCGCGCCACTGGCGGCATTGCCCACGACGATGATGATCGGATAGACGACGATCCACGCCAGCAGCAGGACGAGTGCGATCGCCAGGAGCTCGGTCCTTCGGCGCTGGCGGTTCATGCCGCGCCGCCGGAGTCGGGGAACGCAATCACGCGGGTCGCGGTGACGTGCACCCGCGCGCCGACCTCCGCCGCGTCCGGCTCGGCCAGTACCTCGAAGCGCTCGCGGTCGTCGCTCTCGACCAGGAAGAATGCGCCCGCGCCGGTGTAGCGGCGCTCGCGCACCGTCCCCGCGACGCCGTGGCGATCGAAGCGGAGCCGCTCGGGCCGCACCACGACGACGCTCGCGCCGGTGCCCGTGCCGTTCCCGCCGAGCGCCCGCGCCGCCGCGCCGCGGAACACGTTGGCGCGGCCGACGAACGTGGCCACGAACAGGTTCGCCGGCTGCTCGTAGAGCTCGTCGGCCGCCCCGGTTTGCTCGAGGCGCCCGGCGTTGATTACCGCAATGCGATCGCCGAGGTCGAAGGCTTCTTCCTGCTCGTGCGTGACGAACACGGTCGTGATCCCGACGCGCTTGATCACCTGCCGCAGCTCGCGTCGCGTCCGCTCGCGCAGCGCCGGGTCGAGATTCGAGAGCGGTTCGTCGAGCAGCAGGACGCGGGGCTCGGGCGCCAGCGCGCGCGCGAGCGCCACGCGCTGCTGCTGGCCACCGGAGAGCTCGTGCACCTTCCGGCGCTCGTAACCCGCGAGATCGACGAGCGCGAGCGCGGCCGAAACTTTCGTCGCCATCTGCTCCCTGCTCCCCGCTCCCCGCAACCCGAATGCGACGTTCTCGCCGACGTCGAGATGCGGAAACAGCGCGTAATGCTGGAACACCATGCCGAAGCGCCGGCGCGCCGGGGGCACGGCCGTGACCTCGTCGTTCCCGACGAGGATGCGCCCGCCGTCGGCGTGCTCGAAGCCCGCGAGCAGCCGGAGGATCGTCGTCTTGCCGCTGCCCGACGGCCCCAGCAACGCGAGAATCTCGCCGCGTCCGATCGTCAGCGAGACGGGACCGACCGTGATGTCGTCGGCCCAACGTTTCTGGATTGCGTCAATCTCGAGAAAGCCGCTCATCGCGGCTTCCCCGTGCCCCGCACGTGCTGATCCCACCACTGCATCCACTCCGCGCCGTGCTGGGCGAGCAGGTTCCAATCGACGTCCGCGACCACCATGCGCCGGCGCACGTCGCGCACCCATTCCGGAAGCGAATCCGCTGGAAGGTCGAGGCGGGCGGGCACGCGAAAGACTTCGCGCGCCGCGGCGAGCTGCATCTCCGGCGTCCCGACGAAATCGACGAACGCGCGCGCTGCCGCGAGATGCTTCGTGTTGCGCACGACGGCGATGCCGTCTTCGATCGCGACCGTGCCGCTCTTGGGAAACACATAGCCGATCGGCATGCCGCGCCGGCGGCTGATCAAGACGTCGGGCAGATCCCAGATCGTGACGAGGCCTTCCTGACGGGCGATCTTCTCGCTCACGAGCGCCGGATTCTGCTCGTAGACCTTGGTCTGCCCATCGAGCCGGCGCAGCCACGCAAAACCGGGCGCCGTGTCGCCGTTCTGCTTCATCCCGCGCTGGACGATCATGCCGAACACCGCGCGCATCGTGCCGCTGGCGAGCGGGTCGCGGATGATGATTTTGCCGGTCCACTTGGGCGCCAGGAGGTCGTCCCAGTCCTGCGGCGCTTCCGCCGCGCTCACGACCTTTTCGGCATAGAGGAACACGACCGGCGTCTCATAGGCGGCGATGTAGCAGTCGCCCGCGCCGCGGCCCCGGACCGCGACCCTGGCGGCCCAGCTCGGCGGCGCGCAGTCGAGCAGCGAGTCCTGTGCGGCCTGCGCCAAAATGAGCGACGGCCCGCCGAACCAGATGTCCGCCTGCGGATTGGCGCGCTCGGAGCGAACGCGATCGTAGACGTCCTGCGAGCCCATGTCGAGCCAGCGAACGTCGATGTCGGGATGCAGCGCTTCGAAGCGCGTCTCAAAGAGCGTGAGGAGATCGCGGCCGTGCGGGCTGTAGATGACGAGCGGCGTGCGATGATCACGCGAACATGCGGCGAGCCCAGCAACGACGGTCACGCCGCACGCCACACGCCACACGATTCTACGGAACATTCCGTCTCTTCAATCCGAGCAGATTCACGAACAGCCGGTAGGCCCCCGGCACACCCGCGGGCAGCTGCCGAAAGAAGCTCAGCCCGGTGTAGACGTACGTGCCTCGACCGAGTGGCGCCACCAATAGCCCGCCCTTGAGCTCCGCAACGCTCGACGGCGGCGTCGCGGCATCGTGCATTTCGAGCAGCGGCACGTACGTCGTATCCCAGCTGTGCGCGAAGTACAGGCCGCGCTCCTGGATCCAGCCGCGCCAATCATCCGCGCCGATGTCGTTGGGATAGTGGAACAGCGAGTTGCCCGGATCGAGCACCGTCACCGGCGCGTTCTCGTCGGTCACGCGATCATGCGGTCGGGCGATCGTGAGCGGATACGGCGCGAAGCCGCCGTCCACGAACGGATACTGTTGATACTGGACGATCACGAGGCCGCCGCCGCGCGCGTAGTCGAGCAGGCGCGCGTTGTTGGTCAGCAGCGCGGGCTCGGTCTCGTAGGCGCGGCTGCCGATCACGATGGCGTCGTACCGCGACAGGTCGCCGCGCGCGAGGGAATCGGGACTGATCATTTCGACGGGCACGCCGACCGCGAGCAACGCCTCGGGCACGCGATCCGCGGCCCCGCGCACGTAGCCCACATGCGCGAGCGCGGGCAGCGCGACCCGCGCCGCCCGGATGTCCGCGACCGACGGCTTCGTGAGCGCGCGCGGCCGGATGTGCGGATAGTCGATGATCTCGAGCCAGCCCGAGCCCGCGCGAAGCTCAGAGGCCCCCGGCTTGAGGCTGTCGGTGGCGGGCGGCGCGAGACTCACCGTCACGCTCTTCGTCTCGTCCTCTCGCGTGAACGCGAGACTTTCGGCAGAAATCGTGGGCCAGCCGGCCGGCGTCGTCAGCGGCAGTCGCGCGCTCGCGGGTCCGCGGGCGCGATTCGTCACGGTGAGCGTGAAATGTCGCGGCTCGTGCGCGTTCCCATCGATCGGCCAGAGCAGCTCCTCCGGCGTGACGCGGACCTCGACGTCGCGAGTGACGAACAACGGCCGCCGGATCTCCCCGATCGCCTGATCGCGATAGCGGTAGACGACCTCGCGCGTCAACGTCACCGGCTCGCCACCGATCAGGAGCCGGACGCGCGCCGTGACCGGCGGGGGCTCGAACGGAAGACCGCGCACGTCGGCCGGCGCGGCCGACCAATCGTACAGCCCGCCACGGTTCGTCAGCGGCCGGCGCAAGAAGTACGGCTGGGTCCGCTCGGCGCCCTGCGCCACGGTCACAACGAAGCGCCGCGTGAGCGCGGTGTTTGGCATGACGGACGGGGCGCCGAGCTCCAGCCGCTCGAGGCCCCACCCCGCCGGCGCGGCGATCGCCACGCTGTCGAGCTTGACGGTGCTGTCGCCCGCATTCCAGACCGTCACCTCGAGCTGCACCCGCTCGCCCGGCGTCAGAATGCCGTCGTCGGCGGTGCCGTCGAGCGTCACCCCCGCCGCGGCCGCGATCGCGCGATCGAGCAGCTCGCGTTGCGCCGAATCCGCCGTGCCGAGGAGTCGCGACGCGCGCAGCAGATATGGAAGGGTGGCCGCCGGATGCCAGGGATTGAGCGCCGCGCGCGCGGAGTCAATGAGCGCGGCGTAACCTGAAACGGGAATCGTCGTGTCGACGCCGGCAAACACCGACGTCTCGCCGGGCTGCGGCGTCTTCGACGCGAGGAGCGCGACACCGGACGTCGCGGGGCCCAAGCGTTGCAGCTGCCCCATGTCCTGGGAGCGGTGCCGGCTGCGACTCGCCATCGCGATCTGGAAGTACGATTGGCCGACCAGCGGATCGAGCGTGCCGACCGGGAGCGACAGCGTGGTCGCCGTAGGATCACCGCGCGTCGATCGGTAGAACTTCTGCGGTCCGCCGGCCGAATCGCGCAAGAGATCGAACGCCTGTCGCGCGAGAATGGCCGAGACCTGATGGTGACCGTGTCCGTCGGCGGGCGTACCGGAAAAGACGGCGATCACGATCTGCGGCCGGAAGCGCCGCATCACCGCGACCACGTCCTTGAGGATCGAGTCGCGCGGCCAGAAGCGAAACGTCTCGTCGGCGGTTTTGGAGTAACCGAAGTCGTAGGCGCGCGTGAAGAACTGGCCGGCCCCGTCGAGCTCGCGCGCCGCGAGCAGCTCCTCGGTACGAATGATCCCGAGCTCGGGGCCGAGCTCGGGACCGATGAGATTCTGGCCGCCTTCACCGCGCGTGAGCGAAAGGTAGGCGGCCTGCGCGCCCAGGCCGCGCGACAGCAGGACCAGGAGCTGGGTGTCCTCGTCGTCGGGGTGCGCGCCGATCATCAGGACGCGTTTGTTGCCGCCGAGCTGGCGCAGGGTGGTCGCCAATGCGGCAACGCCGCCGGTGCCGGCGGGGGCCATTTGGGCCATCCCGGCAGCGGCGGCGCTGGTACAGAGGAAGAGCGCTACAGCGGCGGTCAGTCGCACTTGTGAGAAAGGTAGACGGTGCCGCCCTTCATAACGAAGATGACCCGTGGGGGTTCCGTGAGGAAAACGGGACGGGGGAAGTTACCCCCGCCCCGTTCTCTGCACTACCGGCCGGTCAGCGCGCTGCCAACGGCTTGCCGTCGGCGTCGAGGAAGCGGACCTCGCCGAAGTTCAGTTCGCGAATCCCGGCCTCGATCTTCGCGCGATCACCGACCACGACCCAGACGAGGTGGTCCGGTCGAATCGCGTCCTGGGCGGCGGTCGTCGCATCGGGAATCGTCAGCGCGCGCACGTGCTGGGCGTACGTCTCGAAGTAATGATCGTCCAGCCCGTAGGTCACCATGTCCTGCAGCGACCCCAGCACCGCATCCATCGTTTCCCAGTTGCCGGGCAGCGTGAGCGTCAGGTTGGCCTGCGCCTTGGACAACTCGTCGGCCGTGATCGGCCGGGGGCCGAGAATGCCGCGCAACTCCTTGTCGACCTCGATCATCGACTCCTTCGTCTTGTCGGTCTGCACCGGCGCGTAGGCGATGAACGGCCGCTGGCCGCGCGCGTCCCACACGAACGTGAACGCGCCGTACGACCAGTGCTTGTCTTCGCGCAGGTTCATGTTCACGCGCGACGTAAACTGCCCGCCGAGCAGCGAGGTCATCGTTTCGACGGCGTACTCGTGCGGATTGGCCTTGGGCGGCGCGAGATCGGCGGCGAAAATGATCGACTGCTCCGCACCGGGCCGGTCGAGGATGTAGACAACCGGTTTCGGCTGATCCGCGACGGTGCCGATGTTTTTCTGCGGCACCTCCCCCGCCTGCCAGCGGCTGAAGAGCCGGGTGAGCTTCGGCTGAATCTCGGCCAGCGAGACGTCGCCCACGATCACGAGCGTCGCATGGTTCGGCTTGAACCAGGTGCGATGGAAGCGCACGAGATCGTCGCGCGTCATGTGCTGCACCGACTCCTCGGTGCCCGACCCCGTCAGCGGATTCCCGTACGCGTGATTCGCGCCGTACAGGAGCTGCGGGAAAACGCGCAGCCCCATCTGGACCGGCTGTGTCTTCTCGCGCTGGATCCGCGCCAGCGTCTGTCGCTGCAGTCGCTGGAAGTCCGCCTGCGAAAACGCCGGATTGAGAATGACGTCCGCAAAGATGTCGAGCGCCGGATCGAGGTGGTCTTTCATCGCCGAGAGTCCGACGCGCGACACGTCGAGCTGCGAGCTCGTGAAGAGCTGCGCGCCGAGCTGCGACAGCGTGTCGCTGATTTGCAGCGCGGTGCGGCGCGTCGTGCCCTCGTCCAGCATGTCCATCGCCAGCCGTGCGGTCCCCGGCGACGCGAACTGATCGGCGGCGTAGCCCGCGTCGAGCAGCAGCGTCATGTTGACCTGCGGGATCGAATGCCGCTCGGCGAGAACGATCTTGAGACCGTTCGGCAACGTCGCGCGGGCGATCGCCGGGAAACGGGCGTCCGGCGGCGTCCCGACCGGCGGCAGCTTGCTGCGGTCCGCACCGCTCGCGACCGTGCCGAAGTCCGGATACGGATGGACCTCGAGCACGAACTGTCCGTCGCTCAGCCAGCGCGCCGCCGCCCCCTTGAGATCCGCCGCCGTCGCGGTGCCGATACGCCGGCGCGTCACCAGATAGTTGTCGGCGTTGCCGGTGAAGACCTCGTAATGCGCCAGCACGTCCGACTTGCCGCCGAACCCGCCGATCCGCTCGACGCCGCGGATGAAGTTGGCGCGGTTCTGCGTCGTCACGCGCCGGAGCTCGCTCGGCGTGGGGCCGGTGCGGAGGAACTTGGCGAGTTCGTCGTCGATCGCGCGCTCCACGCGCTGGAGATCGCCGCCGGGCTTCACCGTCGCGCGAATCACGAACTGCCCGCCGATCTCGCGCAGGTCCACGTACGCCGCCACGTCGGTCGCGATCTGTTCGTCGTAGACGAGCCGCTTGTACAGCCGCGAGGTCTTGCCGGCGGACAGGACGTCGCTGACGAGATCGAGATAGTCGCCGTCCGCGGATCCGAATTCGGGGATGTTCCACTCTTTGTAGATACGCGCCTGGGGCACGCGATCCTGCATGATCTCACGGTGCGTGCCGGTCCGCGGCGCGATCCAGGTCGCCTGCTTCGCGATCGGCGGCGTGGCCGGTATGTCGCCGAAGAATTGTTCGACCTTCTGGCGCGCGACGTCGGGCGTGATGTCGCCGGCGAGCACGATGACGGCATTGTTGGGCCCGTAGTAGGTCCGGAACCAGTTCTTCACGTCCTCGACGGAGGCCGCGTTCAGGTCCTCCATCGAGCCCACCACTTCCCATGAGTAGGGATGTCCAACGGGGTACGTCCCCGCCGTCATGAGCTCGTCGACTTTTCCGTAGGGCTGGTTCTCCCCCTGGCGCTTTTCGTTCTGTACGACGCCGCGCTGCTCGTTCACGCGCGCGGTATCGATGACGCCGAGCAGGTGGCCCATGCGGTCCGACTCCATCCACAAAGCGACGTCGAGCGCGTTCGTCGGGACGTTCTCGAAATAGTTGGTGCGGTCTTCGTTGGTGGTGCCGTTCTGGTCCGTCGCGCCGATGCGCTCGAACGGCTGGAAGTAGTCGTCGTTGAAGTGCTCGCTGCCGTTGAACATCAGATGCTCGAACAAGTGCGCGAACCCCGTGCGGCCCGGCTTTTCGTTCTTCGAGCCGACGTGATACCAGATGTTCACGGCCACGATCGGCGCCTTGTGATCTTCATGCACCAGCAGCGTCAGCCCGTTCTTGAGCGTGTAGCGCTGATAGGGGATCGTGACGGCAGCAGGCGCCGCGACCCGGGACGCCGGGCGCCGCGCGGGCCGTGGTCGGGATTGCTGGGCACCGACTGGAAAGGCAGCGGCCAGGCCGAGCGCGAGCACGGCAAAAGCTATGCGGGACATGAAAATCTCCTCATGATAGGCTGACGGCGGGCTGAACGACGTGAAGATATTACATTTAGGTCTAATGGCTACTCTCGCCGAACCCAAACGGAAGGTCAGCGCCGAGGAAGCGCGTGAAGTCGCCGAGGCCGCGCGCGAAGAGCAGTGGGCGTCGCCCAGCTTCGTCCGTGACCTCTTTCTCGGCAGGCTGCGGATGGATCTCATCCATCCCTATCCGGAGCAGGACCCCGAAGAGGTCACCCGCGCCAAGCCGTTCCTCGACAAGCTCGAGCGGTTCCTGCGCGAGAAGGTCGATTCCGATCGCATCGATCGCGAGGGCGAGATCCCCGACGACGTGATCCAGGGCCTGCGCGAGCTCGGCGCGTTCGGCATCAAGATTCCTCGCGAGTACGGCGGCCTCGGCCTGTCGCAGCTGTCGTACATGAAAGCGATCGAGCTGGTGTCGTCGGTCGACGGCTCGCTCACCGCCCTGCTCTCCGCCCATCAGTCCATCGGCGTCCCGCAGCCGCTCAAGATGTTCGGCACCGAGGCGCAGAAGAAGAAATACTTCCCACGCCTCGCCAAGGGCGCGATCTCGGCCTTCGCGCTGACCGAGCACGGCGTCGGGTCCGACCCCGCCGCGATGGAGACGAGCGCGGTCCCCGGCGACGACGGCGACTGGATACTGAACGGCGAGAAGCTGTGGTGCACCAACGGCACACGCGCCGAGCTGCTCGTGGTGATGGCGCGGACGCCGTCGAAGATGGTGAGAGGCAAGGAAAAGAAGCAGATCACGGCGTTCATCGTCGAGGCCGATTGGCCCGGCGTCGAAGTCGTGCATCGCTGTCACTTCATGGGCCTCAAGGCCCTGTACAACGGCGTGATTCGGTTCACCAACGTCCGCGTGCCGAAGGAGAACGTGCTCTGGGGCGAGGGCAAGGGACTGAAGCTCGCCCTCATCACGCTCAACACCGGCCGGCTCACGCTCCCGATCTCGTCCGTCGCCGCGGGCAAGCGGTGTCTCGAGATTTCGCGCCGCTGGTCCGCCGAGCGCGTGCAGTGGGGCCGGCCGATCGGCCAGC
Source organism: Gemmatimonadales bacterium (assembly GCA_036522875.1). GTDB lineage: Bacteria > Gemmatimonadota > Gemmatimonadetes > Gemmatimonadales > GWC2-71-9 > 20CM-2-65-7. The sequence continues at coordinate 152,179 of DATDEZ010000047.1, forward strand.
ACGACGCGATCGCCCAGAAAATCGGCGCGATGGCCGCGAACACGCTCGCGATGGAAGCGGTCGCCGAGCTCTGCGGCGCGATGGCGGAGCGCGGCGGCTACGACATCCGGCTCGAAGCGGCGATCGCCAAGCTGTACAACTCCGAGGCGGCATGGCGGATCATCGACGAAACGGTGCAGATCCGCGGCGGCCGCGGCTACGAGACGGCGGACTCGCTGCGCGCGCGCGGCGAGGCGCCGGTGCCGGTCGAGCGAATCATGCGCGATTTTCGCATCAATCTGATTTTCGAGGGCTCGTCGGAAATCATGCACCTGTTCATCGCCCGTGAGGCGGTGGACAAGCATCTCCAGGTCGCCGGCGACGTCGTCATGCCGGGCAAGTCGACCCCGGAACGGCTCCGCGGGCTCGCCCGCTCCGCCGCGTTCTATGGCTGGTGGTATCCGACGCGGTGGCTCGGCTGGAGCCTGTGGCCGCGATACGCCGAGTTCGGCCGGCTCGCGAAGCACGTGCGATTCGTGGAGCGCAGCTGCCGGCGCCTGGCGCGCGGCGTATTCCATTCGATGATTCGTTTCGGGCCGAAGCTCGAGCTCCGCCAGTCCGTGCTGTTCCGGCTGGTGGATGTCGGCGGCGAGCTGTTCGCGATGGCCGCGACGTGCGCCCGCGCGCAGGCGCTCTATCAGCGTGATCGCGACACCGGCGCGCGAGCCGTGCACCTCGCCGACGTGTTCTGTCGTCAGGCGCGGCGTCGCGTGCGCGCGCAGTTCAACGGACTACGCCGCAACGAAGACGTGCCGACCTACAAACTCGCGCAGGAGATCCTGGCGGGTGAGCATCGCTGGTTGGAACAGGGGTTGGTGAAGCTGGAAGGCTAGCGTTGGGCGGTTAGGCGGTTGGGCGGGTTAGGGTGGCTTCTGCGGCCCATCGCTCTTTGCAAGCCCATTGTTGTCTTCCCGGCACTCCCGGGCGCGCGCTCGAACTCGACCCATTGCTCGTGCGAAAAGAGGTTCAGATCGCGCGCCAGCAGCGCAAAGTAGGACAACTCCGCTAAAGATCCCAACGAGATGTCGAGAAAACGACGAAACTCGGCTGCGCCCCGCTTGGCGCATCCTTCGACAAGGTTCGCGGCTGCGGAGGCGGCCGCGCGTCGCATCTGAGAGGTTATCCCATACAGCTCGGACTTCGGGAAGGATTGCGTAAGCCGATACGTAAGAAGCGTGAGCTCGTGGCATTTCTGCCACGCAACGAATCGCTCGTACGGTTTCATGGGATCAGTTTGGCGAACGTCTCACGAGGGGCCTAACCAGATCACTGCAAGTACGAACCCTTCCTCCGCATCTAACCGCCCAACCGCCTAACCGCTAAGCGGCCTGGTGGGCAATCATGATGCTCTTCAGCCGTTCCGGGGCATCCGCGCCGGCATCACCGTACGGCGATGGATGCCCTTCTTGCTCCATGACGACGCTGGGACAGACCAGGGGGTATTGTCGCGCGCGGATTCGGTCGGCGGCCGGCTGCGCCGCCACCGGGGTCGCGATGACCACCTCGCGCGCGCCCAACCCTTCGACCGCCTTGGCCGCCGCCAGCGCTTTCCACGGATAGACGATCTGCCCGTCGACGATGACGGCGGTGCGTCCTTCCAGCTTCTTCACGGGCCGTTGCGTGCGATAGAGCACGAGATCCTGCTTCACCCTGGCGCGCGACTCGTCGATCGCCGCCTGGAGCTTCTCGAGCAGGTTCATCCCGGGCTGGAAATCCGGATCCATCTCCGCGGGTGCCGATTCGGCCATTGCCCCGATCGGGGCGAGATTGGCGCCCAGTTTGATGAACGACGCGACGATCACGTCGAATTGCGCGCCCATCGCCTTGGCCGCGTGAGCCGCGATTTCGACGCCTTCGGGCGTGATGCCCAGCAGGATGCAGGCCTGATACCCGCGCGAGGCGAGCTGTTGACCGAGCAGGGCCCCCGCGCTGGAGCGGGTCGGATAGAGACTGGGACGCGGCTGAGCCACGGCTCCCAAGATAGCTTATCTTTTTCGACTCCAACATCCAGGACACCGTAGTGCCGAAGGACACACTCTCCGTCGTCGACAACCGGACCGGCAAGAGCTACGAGGTCCCCATTCAGGACGGGACCGTCCGGGCTGCCGATTTCCGGCAGATGAAGGCCTCGGACGACGATTTCGGGCTGATGTGCTACGACCCCGCGTTCATGAACACCGCCGCGTGCCGCAGCGCGATCACCTACATCGACGGCGACAAAGGCATTCTCCGTTATCGCGGGTACCCGATCGAGCAGCTCGCGGAGAAGAGCACCTTCCTCGAGACGGCGTACCTGCTCTTGAACGGAGACCTGCCGCGGGCCGGCGAGCTCGATGCATGGGTGTTCCAGGTCACCCACCACACGATCATCCACGAGAACATCAAGAAATTCATCGACGGCTTCCACCACGACGCTCACCCGATGGGCGTGTTCGTCAGTGCCGTCGCCGCGCTGTCGACGTTTTATCCCGAGGCCAAGCGCATCGCCGACGAGACGCTCCGTAACAATCAGATCGTCCGGCTGATCGCCAAAACGCCGACGCTGGCCGCGTTCGCGCATCGCCACTCGGTCGGCATGCCGTACGCGTACCCGGACAACGATCTCAGCTATACCGGCAACTTCCTGAACATGATGTTCAAGACGACCGAAGTGAAATACACGCCGCACCCCGTGCTCGAGCGCGCGTTGGACGTGCTGTTCATCCTGCACGCCGACCACGAGCAGAATTGCTCGACGAGCGCGATGCGGAGCATCGGCTCGTCCCACCCGGATCCCTACTCGACCATGGCCGGGGCCGCGGCGGCGCTGTACGGGCCGCTGCACGGCGGTGCGAACGAAGAAGTGCTGCGGATGCTGCGCGAGATCGGCTCGATCGACGCGATCCCGGCCTACCTCCAGCGGGTGAAGAAGGGCGAGGTGCGGCTGATGGGATTCGGGCATCGCGTCTACAAGAACTTCGATCCGCGCGCCAAGATCATCAAACAGATCGCGGAACAGGTGTTCGACGTCACCGGCAAGAATCCGTTGATCGACATCGCGCTGGAGCTCGAGCGCATCGCGCTGCAGGAGGAGTACTTCGTCACGCGCAAGCTCTATCCCAACGTCGACTTCTATTCCGGGATCATTTACGAAGCGATGAAATTTCCCGTGGACATCTTCCCCGTACTGTTCGCGATCGGCCGCACGCCCGGGTGGCTGGCGCAGTGGCAGGAGATGCTCACGGACAAGGAGCAGAAGATCGCACGGCCGCGGCAGGTCTACACCGGACCCGGCAAGCGGGAGTACGTGCCCATCGAGAAACGGAGCTGAGGTGAGCCATGCCGACCTACGTGCTGCTCTCCAACCTGACCGATGACGGCGCCAAGTCGCTGAAACAGAATCCCAAACGGCTCCAGGAAGTGAACAAGGAGATCGAGAAGTTCGGAGCCAAGGTGACCGCGCAGTACGCGGTGCTCGGCCCCTACGACTTCGTCAGCATCGTGGACTGTCCGGATAACGAGACCATCGCCAAGGTCTCGGTGGAGCTCGCATCACGGGGCAGCATCCGGCTGATGACCCTGGCAGCCACCCCGGTCGCGAATTTTATCCGGACGCTCAAGACGAAGGACTGAGGTCCCGCCTCTTACCGCCGCTTACCGCCCCGTCTCGGTCGTAACGAGCGCTCCGGCTTCGGCGCTTCCGCGATCGCCAGCTTGGGCTGCAGCGGCGGCACCGACGGCTCGAATCCCGGAATCACTTCCCGCGGGAAGTTCTGCCCGATCAGCCGCTCGACGTCCGCCATCAACAACCATTCGTCCGGTGAGATCAGCGTGAGCGCGAGTCCGCGCGCGCCGGCCCGCGCCGTGCGCCCGACGCGGTGCACGTAGACCTCCGGGTCCGTCGGCACGTCGAAGTTCACGACCATGCGGATGCCGTCGACGTCGATCCCGCGCGCGGCGATGTCGGTCGCCACGAGGATCTCGGCCGAGCCGTCGCGGAACTGATTCAGCGTGCGCGTGCGATGGCTCTGCGCCTTGTCGCCGTGCAACGCGTTCGCCGCGATTCCTTCGCGCTTCAGGAATGTGACCAGCTTATCCGCGCCGTACTTGGTGCGCGTGAAGATCAGCGTCTGCCCGACGGGTTTTGCCTTGAGGATCGCGCCGAGCGCGCCACGCTTCTGCAGCTTGTCGCACGCCACGATCACGTGCTCGATGCCCTCGGCCGCCTGCGCGCGCCGGCCGATCTCGACCGACGCGTGCCCGTTCAACGCGCGCCGCGCCAGCGCGTCGACCTCCGGCGAAATCGTCGCCGAAAAGAGCATCGTCTGCCGCTCGTCCGGGAGCGCGGCGAGGATCCGCTTGACGTCGGGCGCGAAGCCCATGTCGAGCATGCGGTCGGCTTCGTCGAGCACCAGCACTTCGAGCTGCGAGAAGTCGACGTGGCCGCGCTCCATATGATCGAGCAGGCGGCCGGGCGTCGCGACCACCATGTCCACGCCGCCGCGCAGCGCGCGGGTCTGGGGGTCCATGCCGACGCCGCCGTACACGGCCGCACCCTTGAGATGGGTATGGCGGCCGTACGCCTTGATGCTGGTGGCAACCTGCTCCGCCAGCTCGCGGGTCGGCACGAGGATCAACGCGCGCAGCGTGCCGCGGGGTCCGGGCGAGAGGCGCTGGAGAATGGGAAGCACAAACGCGGCCGTTTTGCCGGTACCGGTCTGTGCGGAGCCGATGAGATCTCGGCCCGCGAGTGCCAGGGGAATCGCTTCCGTCTGGATGGGGGTGGGTTGCTCGTAGCCTTCATCGGCGACGGCGCGAACCAGTTCGGGCGCAAGGCCCAGTGCTGCAAATGGCATACTACTCCTTCGAGTCACACACGCGCGCCCCGAGACGAGCCAATCTCATCTCGATATGAGCGCTGCTTCAGTTTTCGAACCTGAGGGATGAAACCGTGCGTGTGTTCAGCGACGGAGTCCCTGAGCGGGACTTCCGGAAGGAGCCAGCTCGCGGTTCTTGCGCGAGGAAATGTAACGGGGGCAGGGCCAAAAACCTAGGCCCCGCCCCGTTTTGGCCGATCTAGTTCGTATTTGACCGCGCCGGAGTCGGCTCGGTGCCCCACCACCAGAGCCTCGGCAGCGCTCGCTGCCGCGGGTAAATCTCGTTCAGCGTGTCGCCCTCGTAGAGCCGACCGTTCTTCATGACGTATTTGATCGTGTTGGTGTTATGGATGTCCTCGAGCGGATTCGCATCGAGCACGATCAAGTCGGCGAGCTTGCCCGGCTCGAGCGAGCCGAGATCCTGCTCGAGACCGATCGCGTGCGCGCCATTCCAGGTGGCGACGCGCAGCACTTCCATCGGCTTCATGCCTCCCGCCGCCATCGCCCACAGCTCCCAGTGGTCGCCGAGGCCGTCGAGCTGACCGTGGCCGCCGAGACCGACATATCCGCCGGCGCGAATGATGGCGGCCGCCGACGCGGCGATCCGCGGGAAGACGTACTGGTTGTCGCGGAACCAGGACCGGCGCTCCGCCCGCTGATCGATTTCCTCGTGCGGGAAGAAGCGCTGGATCTTCGGCATGTCGTGAATGTCGTTGTGCTCGTAGAAATAGTTCTCGGCCCAGGGTCCGCCGTAGTTCACGAGCAGCGTCGGCGTATACGTGATGCCAGACTGCGCGATGAACTGGATGTCATCGTTGTAGAGCGGTGTGATCGGATAGCTATGCTCGGAGCCGGGATAGCCGTCCGCCGCGATCGTCAAGTTCATCTTGAAGTCGAGACCGCCCTCGATGGTGGGCATCAGGCCCAGCTCCTTCGCCGCCATGATGACCCATTGCCGCTGTTTCCGATTCCCCACCATGTACTGCTTGATGGTGTGGACGCGGTAGAACTCGCTGTAGCGGCGCAGCGTTTGCCGCACGTCGTCGAGGCTCGTGAAGTTCTCCTCGAGGTACGCGCCGAACACGCCGGGGCCCGTGTAGTAGAGCCGTGGCCCCATGATCTCGCCCGTCTCCATGAGATCGTCGTACGTCAGGATGTCCGTCGTCGCGGTCTGCGGATCGCGGACCGTGGTCACGCCATAGGCGAGGTTCGCGAGGAACGGCCACTCCTGATTCTCGTGAATGCCCCACTCCGGCCAGGGGTGCGCGTGAATGTCCACGAAGCCGGGGATGATCGTCTTGCCCGACACGTCGATCACGCGCGCACCGGCAGGAGCGTCCCCGCGCGGCCCGACCGACACGATGCGGTTGTTGGTCACGACGAGATCGCCGTTTTCGATGACTTCGTCGCCTTTCATCGATATGATGCGCGCGCCGCGCAGCACCACGGTACCGCGCGGAACATCGCGCGGTCCGCGAATCGTGACATCGACGCGCAGCGGCTCGTATGCCGGCAGCTTCGTCAGCGAATCGTTCCGCGACCGCAGCCGCTTCTGCACTGAATCAGGCAACGCCTTGAAGGCATCGCCCTTCAACGAGTCGGCGCGCACCGAATCGGCCCGCGCCTTGGGCTTCTCGGCCGAATCGGCGGCGGCAATGTCGTGGCGGAAGAACGTGCGGCCGATCGACCAGTAGACGCTCTTGGCATCGGCCGACCATCCCACGAAGTCGCCGCCGACCCGGGTCAGCTTCTTGACCGGGAAGGACGCGCTCGAGGGATCGGACACGTTGATCGCGACCGGCGTGCCGCCGACGAGCGGCAACGCGACGAGATAGACGTAATTGCTCGCCTGTGCAATCACCTGGCTCGAGTCCGGCGAGATCTGGACCTCCGACGCCGGGAACGGCTCCGCTTGCGGCAGCGGAATCGTGTAACCCGTGATCCGCGCGTGCACGCGCCGATCCGTCCCGTCCCAGCGCATCGAGACGAGCCCTTCGTTCCCTTCGTAGATGTACACGCGGTCCGGATTGCGCGTGAAGTGCGGACGACCCGAGAACGACGTCGGCGAGATGCGCGTGGTCGCGCCGCCGGTCGCGGGCAGCCAGGCGATTTCGTAGCCCGGTCCCTGATGGTTCTCGAGCTTGGGACGACGCGGCCCTTTGATCACCACGATGCGGCGCCCGTCGGGCGACCACACCGGCGCGTCGTAATACGACGTGTCGACGCTCAGGCGAACGGGCTTGCCGCCGGTGGACCGCACCTTGCTCAACGCACCGCCCTGCTCCGTCCACGTGACGTACGCGAGCCATTGGCCGTCGGGTGACCACGCCGGGACCTGCTCCTGCACGGAGTCCGTCGTGACGCGGCGCGGCGTGCCGTTCGGCAGATCCATCACGTAGAGCCGGTCGAACGCGCTGAACGCCAGCCGGCGACCATCGGGCGACGGTGTTGCGTTGCGAATCTGGTGAATCAGCACGTCGCCCGTATCGACCCGGACCGGCGTACGAACCAACGGACCGAGGCTTTGCTGGACCTGCGCCTTGAACGGGATGTTGGTAGCCGTGCCCGAAGGAACGTCCACGCGCCAGATTTTTCCTCCGTACGACACGATCAAGGCCTTCGAATCGGGCGTGAAGGACGAGCCCGGATAGAGGTCGCGCGTGAAGCGCGATTCCTGTTCGTCGCGCTGGACGGGGTAGACGAGCCAGCGCTCGTCACCCGTCTGCAGATTCCGGAGACGAATGCCCGTCTCGGCATCATAGCGCGTGACGTACACGAGCCACTTGCCGTCGGGTGACAGGACCGGACGCATCGCGCCGCCGTAGAGATCGGTTTGATTGTAGACCCTTCCCGTCTGGCGGTCTTGAATCGCGATTTCCCACTCAGGGAACGTGAGATTGTAGCCGAAGCCGCCGCGATGGCGCGCGTACCAGATGTAGCGCGCGTCAGGACCGAACGCCGCGCCGAGCGCGTTCGTGCCGGTCCGTCCGGGCTGTCCCGGAGCGAACCCGCGGTCGTCCTTCGTGATGCTGATGCCCGAGCCGCCGTCCTTGTGCATGAGCCACAGCTCGTAGGTGCTGCCGAGCGGCATCTGAGTCTTCGAGACGACGATGTACTGGCCGTCGGGCGTCCATTCCGGCGACGCGAACAGGCTGCGATCGCCTTTCGTGACCGCTTTGGTGTTGCGGCCGTCGCTGTCGCAGAGCCAGACGTTCTCGCTGCCGTTGCGATCGGACAGGAAGACGATCTGCTTGCCGTCAGGCGAATAGCGCGGCTGTGAATCGAACGCCGGGCCCGACGTGATCCGCGTCGCGGTGCCGCCCGCGATCGGCATCGTGTACAGATCGCCGAGCAGCTCGAAGACGATCGTCTGCCCATCCGGCGCGACGTCGAGCGAGATCCACGTGCCTTCGGTCGTCTCGAAGCTCACCTCGCGTGTCGTGCGCAACGGCAGCGAGTCGAGCTTGATCTTCAGGGTGTCGCGCTTGGTGGTGTCGGGGGGAGGCGGAGGCGGCTGTTGGACGGCGAGTAACGCGGTCACGACCAGCGAGAGCATGGAGTCTCCGAATGAAGAGCGACGGCGTGCGTGAGCGCCTGAAAGTGGAGGGGAAAAAAAAGGTGGTCAAGGTTGATCCTTGACCACCTCGCGATTCTCTGACCTCGGCGTCAGATGCTCAACGCGCGTACCTGGCGGGGCGCGGGATCCTGCGACCGCAACACGATGCGCATCGCGTGCGTGTCGAGATCGAGGTCCCACCCGGCGATCCGGGGCCGCACGAACTCCTCGCCGTCCTCCGGCGTGAGCCCCTCGGGCGTGGCATCGAGGAATTCCATCAGCTTCATACGCATCTCGAGGTAGGTGCAGCCGTCGCGGCTCGCCGCGATGCGGATCCCCACGTCGTCGTCGAGCTGGCGCCGCACGAAACCCTGCGCGACTTCCAGCAGCCGGCCGACGATGATGCGCTCGAGCGTGACGCCGTCCTTGCGCGCCAGCCGGCGGGCGAGCGCGCGCGCGCGCATCGGATCGAGGCACAACGCCAGGAACTGGCGCCGGATCTCGGGATGCGGCCGCCGCTTGCTCTTCGTTTCGCCGTCGCGCTCCGCCTTGGCGCAGGTCGGCAGATCGTTCCGATGCAGCTTGAGGAACTTGGTCATCGGCGCGTAGACGTCCATGCGGCCCGGGGCCGGCGGACGCCGTCGCCCGGCGACGAGATCAGCGATATAGACTTCGGACACCTGAACCGCTTCCGCCAACTCGCGGGGAGTCCGCTTCAGCTCACGCAGCCGACGCCGGACCAACTCACCAACTTTGACGGGGCGCTTCAGGGGGAGGGCAGCCGCCATGGACGCTCCTTTGTTTAGCTGTGATCTGGGGTCGGGCAATATCGCTAAATGCCGGTGAAAACGGTAGTTCTGCAGGGTTAATCCCCGGGACGGATTATGACCTGCCGGGCGGCCCCTTGCGCGTCCCTTCCGCTCAGAGCTACAGTTGTATCAACTGATGGCTACAATCGTTGCTGCACTGACAAAGTTCTGGCAACAGTTTGCCGCCAAACCGACGGGCCGCGTTCTTCCGGCATACGCCGCGCTGGGGCGCTATCGGCCAACCCGTATCGATCTCGAGCCAAGACTCCGACTCCTCGTCACGCAACTCGCCGCCGAACGTAGCGGCTGCCGCTGGTGCATTGACTACGGTCGCCATCTGTGGCGCGACGCGCAGCTCTCGATGGATGCGCTGCGGAATCTCCTGCGGTACGAGTCGAGCGGGCACTTCTCGAACCGGGAGCGCGCAGCCCTGCGGCTCGCGGATGCCGTGACGCGGTACGCCGACGCCAGTGCCGCGGTCGTTCCGCCCGCCCTCACGCTCGCCCGCCAACACTTGAGCGAGCCGGAGATCGCGGCAATCACGGCAGCGGTCGCCGCGACGCACTTCTACAATCCGGATACCGGCGGTTTGGGTGTCGATGCAGAATCACACTTGGCCCGGCGCACCGCCTGGGGGGCGCCCCTGGGGTCCTCCATCCGCAATCTGTGGCTATGAAAGAGGGACGCTGGCTGCTCCTCATGCACCAGCTTCCGCCCAAACCCGACTACTTCCGGGTCAAGATCTGGCGCCAGCTCCAGGGTCTCGGTGCCGTGGCCATCAAGAACTCGGTCTGGGCCCTGCCCTTCAGCGCGCAAGCCAGCGAGGACTTTCAGTGGCTCCGCAAGGAAATCACCGGCGGTGGCGGCGAGGCGTCACTGTGTCGCGCGTCCTTCGTCGACGGGCTCAGCGATGATCAGCTCGAATCCCGATTCCGCTCGGCCCGCGACGCCGAGTACGCGGAAGTCGCTCAGGCGGCCGAGCAGAGCGATTCACCGGCCGAAGCGGCGCGGCTCGAGCGGCGGGTGCGCGAGATCGTGGCGCTCGATCATTTCGAAGCGGGCGGTCGCAAGACCGCGGAGGCGGCAGTGAGCAAGCTCAAAGCACGAAAGACGGGCAAAGCGCCGAAGCCGGCGCCTCGCACCACAGGACGGACGTGGGTCACGCGGCCCGACGTGCACGTCGATCGCATCGCCAGCGCCTGGCTCGTCAAACGCTTCATCGATGCGAAGGCGCGCTTCGTCTTTGGTGCCGCGCGCGAGGGCGCCGTCTCCTTCGACATGTTCGAGGGCGATTACACGCACGAGGGCGACCGCTGCACGTTCGAGACGCTGCTGGCGCGATTCGGCCTGGAAAGCGACGAGGCGTTGCGCGCGATTGCCGAGCTGGTTCACGATGTGGACTGCAAAGACGGGAAGTTCGCACGCGAGGAGACCGCCGGCTTCGCGCGGATGATCGCGGGGATCGTGCAGCGGCATCCGCGCGACGCGGCCCGGCTCGAGCGCGGCGCCGAGTTGCTCAACGACCTCTACGAATCAATGCGGCCGTCCCCACCAGCGCGATCACCGCAAAGCTGAACCACTGGATGGCGTAGGACAGGTGCGGGCCGTCGTCCAACACGGGCGGCGGCCAGCGTCGCGGCAACCCGGCCGCCGGGTCCGGGCCGGTCACCTGAATTACGAACGGCAGGAATCCGCCCGGACTGACGTCCCCGCGGCCGCGCGGCGCCACCATCGCGATTCCCGTGACCGCGGTGGTATCGGGCTCGCGATAGCGCGGGTGATCGACGTGGAACGCATCCGGTGAATAGACCCAGCCGCGGTCCACGAGCACGGCAGACCCATCCGCGAGACGCAGCGGCGTGATGAGCGCGACGCCCGGCGTGCCTTCGAAGCTTCGCCCCGGCCACGTGCGTTCGTCCGCGAAGTCGTACACGCCACGCGCCCTGACATGGCGACCGCGCGCGCTGTCCACGCTCAGGTTGCGATCAACGTCGAGCGGCGGGAGCGCCAGCCGTGCCGCAAGGACTGCGTTGCGCGCGCGCCGGCCTTTAAGTCGCTGCAGCTGCCAGACGCCGAGACCCACGCAGATCGTGGCTACTACGACCGCCAGGGCGACGAGCTTTACGTCCGATCGGTGCATAGCGCGAGCTTGGCACTGCGGGACAACCGGCGAATGGCGGCCTCACGTCGGAGCGCGGCGCCGCGGTCGGGCTGCGGTTCTTGATAGGCGAGCACCAATGGGCGTCGCGAGCGCGTATAGGCACTCGCCGTTCCCGCGCGATGCTTCGCGAGGCGGCGCGCCAAATCGTTCGTGATGCCGGTGTACAGCGAGCCGTCGCGACAGCGGAGGAGATACACCATCCAGGCCACGCGTCCAAACTAGCGAGGCCGCCGACCCGACGCCATTTTGCCGCGCGTGCGGCGCATTCTCGCCTGGTGCCTCTACGATTTCGCCAACTCCGCCTACTCGGCGGTGATCGTCGTCAGCGTTTTCAGCGTCTACTACGTCTCACACATCGTCGGCAACGAGCACGGCCTCGGCGACCTCTGGTGGGGTCGCGCCATTTCGATGTCGCTGCTGCTCGTCGTGCTGACGGGACCGCTGCTCGGCGCGCTCGCCGATCGTGCCGGCTGGCGGAAACGATTCTTCATTGCGTTCACAGCGCTGTGCATCGCGTGTATCGCGCTGTTCACGACGCTCGTCCCCGGCATGGTGTGGCGAGGCTTTCTCCTGATCGCGCTCGCGAACTTCGCCTTCGAAAGCTCGCAGATCTACTACAACGCCTACTTGCCCGACATCGCGCCGCCCGAACGTCTGGGGACCGTGTCGGGCCTGGGATTCGGCATCGGCTACCTCGGGTCGATCATCGGGCTCGTTGTCGCGCTGCCGCTCGTGAACGCGCGTCAATTCAATCTGCTGTGGCTCCTGGTCGCGGGCTTCTTCGCGGTCTTCTCGATCCCCGCCTTTGTCGCCATGCCCGCCGATCGGCCGCAGCCCGACAAGCACGTCAGCATCGTGCGCGTGTTCCGCGACGTCTGGAGCAACGTTCCGCTGCGCCATTTCTTGCTGGCGTTCTTCATTTATTTCGACGGCGTGGAGACCACGATCGTCTTTTCCGGCATCTACGCGGCCACGACGCTCAAGTTCTCGACGCCCGAAGTCATCAAGCTCTTTCTCGCGGTGCAGGTCTCGGCCCTCGCGGGCGCGCTGCTGCTCGCGCGGCCGACCGACCGGTGGGGGCCGAAGCGCGTCATCACCTTGACGCTGCTGCTGTGGGTTGGCATCGCGGTAAGCGCGTTCTTCGCGCAGACGAAGCCGACATTCTTCGCGGTCGCCGTGACCGCCGGACTGGGACTCGGCTCGATCCAGGCGGCGAGTCGCGCGCTGATGGCGTCGCTCATTCCCCCGGGAAAGGAATCGGAGTTCTTCGGATTCTACGCGCTCTGCGGTAAATCGTCCGCGATTCTGGGGCCGCTCGTGTTCGGCGCGGTCTCCTATCTCACCGGCAACCAACGCGCGGCGGTCGCCGCGGTTGGCGTGTTCTTCGTTGCCGGCCTGCTGCTGCTGCGGCGCGTCAAACCAGTTTTGCGTCCAGCGTAATCTCGACGTTGCCTTGCAGCGCCTTCGACACGGGGCAGTTCTTCTTCGCGCCCTCCGCGGCCTGCTGGAACGCGGCCTGATCGATGCCGGGCACTTTGCCGCGCACCTCGAGCGCGCTCTTCGTGACCTTCGGCGCGCCGTCCACCGTTTCGATCGTCACGGCAGCACGGGTCTCGACGCGCGTCACGGGATGGCCGGCTTTCTCGAGCGCCGCCGACAGTGCCATGCTGAAGCAGCCGGCGTGCGCGGCGGCGATCAGCTCTTCGGGATTCGAGCCTTTCTTCCCCTCGAAGCGCGTGCCGAAGCTGAAGGCCCCACTGAAGACGCCACTCTGGGCCTTGAACGTTCCTTTGCCTTCCTTGAGCTTGCCTTCCCACGTCGCAACGGCGTTACTCGTTGACATCGGCATGCATTCCTGGATGAGGGAAACGAGAATCTGGCGAGTCGCCCCGCGGTTCGCTACGCTTCGAGACCAACGGGAGCACTAATCAATGGCCACCAAGAGAGCCAAGGCGAAGTCCAAGCCAAGACCGAAAGCGAAGCCGAAACCCCGTCCCGGCGCGCGCCGCCAGCCGGAAACGCTTCGTCTCCGCACGCTGTCGCCCGTCCTGACGACGAGCGACTTGCAGCGCAGCATCGCGTTCTATCGGGACGTGCTGGGGTTCGTGGTCGGCGAAGAGTGGCGCGAAAACGGCGAGCTGGGAGGCTGCGAGATCCACGCCGGGGCGATCACGTTCATGTTGAACCAGGACGACTTCGCCAAGGGCCGCGACCGCCAAAAAGGCATCGGGCACCGCCTGTGGTGTCACACCGCCCAGGATCTCGATCGCCTCGCCGCCGAAATCAAGGCGCGCGGCGGCAATCTGGATCAGGAGCCGCAGGACATGCCGTGGGGGGATCGCGTGTTCATGATCACCGATCCCGACGGCTTCAAGCTGACGTTCGTGCAGGCGCGTTGAGCACTTTGTCGCCGGGCGCGCTCGCGGTGTTGCGGGCCGTCGCGGCGACGCTCGTGCCCGACGCCCCCGCGGATCTCGGCGACCGCGTCGCCGGCAAAGTCGCGATGCTGCCCCGCCCCGCCGATCGCGCGGAGCTCGATCTGCTCCTGCGGCTCCTCGACGTGCGCGCCGTGAATCTGCTGCTGAGCGGCATCCCCGTCCCCTTCACGCGCATGTCGGCTACGGACCGCGAGCGCTGCCTGCGCGGCTGGGCCACGAGTCGCATTGCGCAGCGCCGGAAGGCATTCCAGGCGCTGAAGCGCCTCACGACCGTTACGCACTACACCACGCCGGGCGTCGCGAGGGCCATCGGGTACCCGGGGCCGCTCGGACCACCGCCCAACGTCGCCAAGCCGATTCGGACGGTCGCGATCGCGCGCGATACGACGCTCGACTGCGACGTCGTCGTGGTCGGCTCGGGCGCGGGCGGCGGCGTCATCGCGGCCGAGCTCGCCGCGCGCGGCAAGGACGTGATCGTGCTCGAGAAGGGTGGCTATCGCAACGAAGCCGACTTCACGCATCTCGAGGGCGAAGCGCTCGAAACGATGTACGACGGCGGCGGGCTGCTCGCGACGCGCGACCTCGGTCTCGTCGTGCTGCAGGGCGCGACGCTGGGCGGCGGCACGGTGATCAACTACACCACGAGCTTCGCCACGCCCGACGCCGTCCGGCACGAGTGGGCCGTCCACCATGGCTTGCCACATTTCGAGTCGCAGGAATACGCTCAGGCGATCGAGGCTGTGACGCGCCGCATCGGCGTCAACATCGATTCCGCCAAGCCATCCGGCCGCGATCGCATCCTGATTCAGGGTCTCGAGCGACTGGGCTGGCACCACGGTTTACTGCCCCGCGACGTGCGCGGCTGCACGCAGGACGACTCGTGCGGCTACTGCGGATTCGGCTGCCGGCAGGGGGCCAAACAGTCGACGCTGATCACGTACCTCCAGGATGCCGCAATGCGCGGCGCGCGCATCGTCGTCAACTGCGACGTCCGTCGCGTCACCATCGAGCGCGGCACGGCGACCGGCGTGACCGCACAGGTGGGACCGCATCAGGTCACCGTGCGCGCGCGCGCCGTCGTCGTCGCCGCCGGGTCGATTCATTCGCCCGCGCTCCTGCTGCGCTCCGGCGTCGCCCTTCCGGCACTCGGCCGCCATCTCGCGCTACATCCCGCCACCGCCGTGCTCGCCGACATGGACGACGATGTGCGGCCCTGGACCGGCACGGTGCAGGCGCATTACTCCGACGAGTTCGCCGATCTCGACCACGGGTACGGCTACAAATTCGAGACGGCGCCCGTGCACCCGTCGCTGCAGGCGCTCGCGGCGCCGTGGGAATCGGCGGCGCAGCACCGCGAGCAGATGGCGCGACTCCCGCGCACGGCGCTGGTGGGCATTCTGCTGCGCGATCGTTTCGGTGGCCGAGTGAGCGTGGATCGCCGCGGCGCCGCAGTCATCGATTATCATTTGTCGCGCTACGATGCCCGGCATTTGCGCCATGCCATCGACCGCGCCGCCACACTGCTCGAAGTGGCCGGAGCGCGGCAGATCTGGCTGCCGCTCGCGCGTGCGATCAGCTATCGTCCCGGGACTGCGCAGGCTCGCGCGGATTGGCTCGCGCGCGTCGACCGCGCGGGCTGGGGCGCGAACCAGCTGCTGCTCGTCACGTTCCATCAGATGGCGTCGTGCCGCATGGGCGCGAGTCCGCGCACATCGGTCGTCGACGCCGAACACCGGGTGTGGGGGGTACGAGGCCTGTACGTCGCGGACGCCAGTGTCTTTCCCACGGCGTCCGGCGTAAATCCCATGCTGACCATCATGGCGATCGCTCATCGCGCCGCCGGCATCATTGCCAATTAGGAGCGCCGCATGCTCGTGTTGTTGACGATCACCGCCCTCGCGGTCCAGCAGTCCGTCGCCGATTCGTCGCCGTTCCGGGCGCTGCCGTTACCGGCGCCGACGCTCATGCGCAGCGCCTCGGGTACGCCGGGCACGCGCTACTGGCAGCAGCGCGCCGATTACACGCTGCAAGCGACGCTCGACACGGCCACGAGCGTGCTGCGCGGCAGCGGGCGGATCTACTACGTCAATCACTCGCCCGAACCGCTGTCCTTCGTCTGGGTGCAGCTCGACCAGAACATCTTCTCGCCGACCTCCGTGTCCGCGGGGCTCAATCAACCGCCGCTCCGCTTCGCCGGCGGCGTCGTCTTCGACTTCAGCGCGAAAGGCTTCACGGGCGGGATCACGGTCGATCGATTTGCCGTGGCGGGCCGGCCGGTGACGACGAAAGTCTTCGGCACGATGATGCGCGTGGAGCTGCCGCGTCCGCTCGCCCCGAACCTGAGCGTGACGTTCGACGTCGCGTGGCACTTCACGGTTCCGCCCTATGGCGGCGGGCGCATGGGCCACGTCGGCTCGCGGTTCTATGAGTTGGGCCAGTGGTATCCGCGCATGGCGGTGTTCGACGACGTCCACGGCTGGAATACGCTGCCCTTCCTCGGCGCCGGTGAGTTCTACCTCGAGTACGGCGATTTCGACGTCAGCCTCACGGTGCCGGCCGGCTTCCAGGTGACGGCGACCGGTATGCTCGCCAACGCGTCCGCGGTCCGGTCGGGCCAGGAAGGCGCGCGCATCGCGCGCGCGTTCGCGGCGCCGGGACAGGTCGTGCAGATCATCACGAAGCCGGAGGCGGTTGCGAATGCGACGCGCCGCGTCGCGGGCACCAAGACTTGGCGCTTCACCGCGAGCAACGTGCGGGACTTCGCCTGGGCCGCGGGCTCGGGGCTGCGATGGGATGGGAGCGTGTGGAATGGGATTCTGGTCCAAACCTTCTATCATCCCGAGGCCACGCCGTGGGAGGAATCGAACGCGATGGTCCACTTCGCGCTCAAGCATTTCTCCGGCAAGCTCGGCGAATATCCCTGGCCGCAGATTTCCGCGGTCGAAGGCCTGGTCGAAGGGATGGAATATCCGATGGTGATCTACTGCCCCTCGCTCCAGAAGCGGGAGGACCAGTACTGGGTCCTGATGCACGAGCTCGGCCATCAATGGTTTCCGATGCAGGTCGGCTCGGACGAGCGGCGCTATCCATGGATGGACGAAGGCTTCAACACGTTCGCCGATTACGACGCCGCCGAAGCGTTCTTCAAGGGCACGCAGTACGGCGACACGGTGCGCCGCGAGCTGCTGGCGGCCGACAAGGCGACCGCGATCCCGGGCAGCGAACAGCCGCTGATCACCCAGCCCACGGAGGTGCGGGAGCTGTATTGGACGGCGTACCAGAAGCCGGCGCTTATGCTCACGATCCTGCGCGAGAACGTGATTGGCCGAGACGAATTCGACAGCGCGTTCCGCGAGTACGTCCGGCGCTGGAAAGGCAAGCATCCGCAGCCCGCGGATTTCTTCCGCACGATGAGCAATCTGACCGGCAAGGACCTCGATTGGTTCTGGCGGGGCTGGGTCTACACGACCGCGCGACTCGACCAGGCGGTCGATTCGGTGCGTGCCGGAAGCGCGGGAGACACGACCTTCATCTATCTCGCGAACCGGGGCCAGATGGTGTTGCCGGTGACGCTCGAGCTTCGCTACGACGACGGCTCGACGGAGACGCGCGCGCTGCCGGTCGAGATGTGGCACCTCGGCAGTCGCTACACCTACCGGCTACAAATCGGCAAGCGACTGGCGAGCGTCGTGATCGACCCGAAGCAGCTGTACCCCGACATCGCGCGCGACAACAACAGCTGGAAGCGCTAGTGGATTCCGGCGGCGCTGAACTGTTTCACGAGATCTGACAGCACCGCTTTCGCGTCGCCGAACAACATCCACGTGTTGTCGAGCACGTAGAGCTCGTTGTCGATGCCGGCGAAGCCGGGGTTCTTGCTGCGCTTCACCGCGAGCACCGTTTTCGCCTTGTCGGCGTCGATGATCGGCATGCCGTAAATCGGTGTGCTCTTGGCGTAGCGCGCCGCCGGATTGACGACGTCGTTCGCGCCGAGCACGAGCGCGACGTCGGTCTGCGGCATTTCGGGATTGATCTCGTCCATCTCGACCAGCGCGTTGTACGGAATGTTCGCTTCGGCGAGCAGCACGTTCATGTGGCCCGGCATGCGGCCCGCCACCGGGTGGATGGCGAACTTCACAGTCACGCCGCGGGACTGCAGGAGCTGGGTCAGCTCCCACACCTTGTGCTGGGCCTGGGCCACGGCCATCCCGTAGCCGGGGACGATGATGACCTTGGAGCCGTAGGCCATCATCACGCCCGCGTCGGCGGCGTCGATGGGCTTCAGGCTGCCCGTGACCTCGCCGCCCGCGGCGGCGGTTTCGCCGAAGTTCGAGAACAGCACGTTGCCGATGGAGCGGTTCATGGCCTTGGCCATGAGCTGGGTGAGCAGGGTGCCGGCGGAGCCCACCACCATGCCGGCGATGATCATGGCCGGGTTCTGCAGCACGAAGCCCTCGAAGGCCACGGCGAGGCCCGTGAAGGCGTTGTAGAGGGAGATCACCACCGGCATGTCGGCGCCGCCGATGGGCACGGTCATGAGCACGCCGAAGAGCAGCGAGAGCACGAAGAAGGCCACCACCGCGGCCATGCCGCCGTGGGTGCCGCCCAGGCCTAAGCCCACGCCGTGGACCACGGCCAGCAGGAACACCAGGCCGTTCACGATCTGCTGGCCCTTGAAGCGCAGGGACTTGTTGATGAGGCCCTGGAGCTTCGCGAAGGCGATGAGGCTGCCGCTGAAGGAGACCGTGCCGATGAACGCGCCCACCACCGCGAGCGTGAGGGAGGCCGTGCCGAGGCCTTCCGGGTGCAAGAGCTCGTCCGCCGCGATGGCCGCCGCCGCGCCGCCGCCCATGCCGTTGTAGAGCGCCACCATCTGGGGCATGGCCGTCATGGCCACGCGCTTGCCGCTCCACCAGGCCGCGCCGCCGCCCACCAGGATGGCGGCCAGCATCAGGCCGAAGTTGTGCATGCCCGGCCAGAGGAAGGTGATGAGGGTGGCCACGAGCATGCCGGCGCCGGCCCAGAGGATGCCGACCCGGGCGCCTTTCGGAGAACTCATCCGTTTCAGGCCGACGATGAACAGCAGGGCCGCCAGGAAATAGGCTCCCTGGATGATGTCGTCGGTGAAGGAGGGGGAGAGGTTCATGCCTTGCCCTTCTTCTGCCCGCTGTCCTTGAACATCTCCAGCATGCGCTCCGTCACGACGTAGCCGCCCATGGCGTTGCCGGCCGCGAGCAGCACGCCGATGAACCCGATCGTCTTCTCGAGCGGGGTGTGTGCGTTGCCGAGCGCCACCATCGCGCCGACGAGCACGATTCAGAT